>DATEMU010000001.1 GCA_035275405.1 Phycisphaerae bacterium | reverse complement strand
ACAATTGCCCAGAGTCCGTCGTCGACGAGAGGCTTGGCCATATGCGTGTCCTCCATGACACCCGGTGTCGTCGCATCCTGCAACACCCTGGCTATCGGCACTCTTCGTCATTGTTTATGAAGTTCTTTTAGGGACTCTAAGAAAGAATCCACACCTTCGTGCGTTTAGAGAGCAATTTCGCGAGTTTCATGCGCAATTAGTAATGGGAGATCACAATTCGTTGAAGGCGATCCGCGAGGAAATAAGGCGGGCTAAGCGCTCGATCCCCCGCTCGGCTCGCTGGAATCTTGGCCTCAAGTGGATGACATATTTTTCTCTGCCGATTGCCGTAGCCGAGGCAATTGTCCAAGGATTCCCGATTGTTGGAACGTCGCTTACCGTGATCTCAACCATAGGGACCGTGAGGAGTTCTCGGATGTATAACAAAAACGAGTGGGTACTGTTTGGCATGTGACCCTCATGGTGAACACTTCGCCGAATCACTACATCTCCTCGGCTCCCTCCCCCATTTTGACTTTTTGCGCTTTGGCGTTTTCTTCACGTTGGATATCATCGCTCGGGGCCAGATCGTCCGCAGGACCGCGAGGATCGTGGTGCTCCGGAAGACAATTCCGATGGGCCTTTCATGGAAGCCCCGACTCAGCGCAATTTAGTGAAACCCTTTCCGGTCGCAGGTTCGTATCGGGATTTGCCAATAAAACGGCTCTGGCGCGCGCCAAGGCCTTCTTATGGCGGGCTGGGACGCGCGTCCCAATTGTCGAACAGAGGAGACGCTATTACCCAGACGCATCCAGATTACGCTCGGGCGGGATCAGCGCGGTCCGGCTCCAGTCCGAATTCTTTGATAGCGGCCTCGACGGTCGCGGTGGGGACTTCGTCGCGGCGGGCGAGGGTGTGGAGGGTCGCTACCACGATCGATTCGGCGTCGACCTCGAAGTGGCGGCGGAGTTCTTCGCGGGCCTCGCTTCGGCCGAAGCCGTCGGTGCCTAGCGGGACGAACCCGGCCGGGGCCCAGCGGGCGACCTGGTCGGGGACGATCTTCATATAGTCCGATGCGGCGATGATCGGAAAGGCGTCCTCGGCGAGCATCTTCTGGAAATAGGATTTCTTCGGCTTGGCCGAGGGGTGCAGGCGGTTCCAGCGCTCGATGGTCAGCGCCTCGCGGCGCAATTGCTGGTAACTCGTGACGCTCCAGACATCCGCCGAGATTTTGTACCGCTCGCTCAGGATCTCCTGCGCCCGCTTGACCTCGTTCAATATCGAGCCGCTGCCGAAGAGATGCACCTTCGGCCAGTTGCGCTTGCGCTCGCCCCAACTGAAGCGATAGAAGCCCTTCAGAATCCCCTCGCTCACGCCCTCGACCATCGGCGGCATGACGTACGGCTCGTTGCCGATCGTCAGGTAATAAAAAATGTCGTCCTGCTGCTCGTACATCCGCCTAATCCCATCGCGGATGATGACCGCGAGTTCGTAGGCGTAGGCGGGGTCGTAGGCGAGGCAGTTCGGGACCGTCGTCGCGAGAAGTTGGCTGTGACCGTCCTGATGCTGGAGGCCTTCGCCGGCGAGGGTGGTGCGGCCGGCGGTGGCGCCCATGAGGAAGCCCTTGCCGCGGATGTCGCCGTGCGCCCAGATGCTGTCGCCGATCCGCTGGAAGCCGAACATGGAGTAGAAGACGAAGAAGGGGATGGTGTTGATGCCGTGGCTGACATAGGCGGAGCCGGCGGCGGTGAAGGAGGCCATGGAGCCGGCCTCGGTGATGCCCTCCTGCAAGAGCTGGCCGTCCTTTTCCTCGCGGTAGTACATGAGCATGGCGCGGTCGACGGGCTCGTACTTCTGACCGCCGTGGGCGTAGATGCCGTACTTCTGGAAGAGGGCGTCCATGCCAAAGGTCCGCGATTCGTCGGGGACGATGGGGACGATCAGCTTGCCGATCCGCTTGTGCTCCAGGAGCCGGGCCAACATGCGGACGAAGGCCATCGTGGTACTGACCGGGCGGTCGCCGCTGCCTCTGTAGAACTCCTCATAGGCCTTGTCGGAGGGGGCCTGGATCGGTTGCGCGCGAACGATTCGGCGGGGGATGTAACCGCCGAGGGCGGCGCGGCGCTCGCGGAGGTACGCGATCTCGGGGCTGTCGTCGGGCGGGCGATAGAACGGCGCGTCGCGGAGTTCCTTATCGGAGAGCGGAATCTCGAACCGGTCGCGGAACTCCTGCATCTCCTTTTCGTTCAGCTTCTTCTGCTGGTGGGTGATGTTCTTGCCTTCACCGGCCTCGCCCAGGCCGTAGCCCTTGATCGTGCGGGCGAGGATGACGGTCGGCTTGCCATTGCGCTGCGTGGCGGCCTTGTAGGCGGCGTAGACCTTGGCGGGGTCGTGTCCGCCGAGGCGGAGCTTTTCGAGCTGCGCGTCGGTCATGTCCTCAACAATCTTCGCCAATCTCGGATCGGCGCCGAAGAAATGCTCGCGGATGTATTTTCCCTCCGCGACGCTGTACCTCTGCCACTGACCATCCACTACACCGGTCATCCGCGCCGGCAATGCACGCTCGGTATCCGCCGCGAAAAGCGGGTCCCAATCGTCGCCCCAGAGGACTTTGATGACGTTCCAGCCGGCGCCGAGGAAGGCGGCTTCGAGTTCCTGGACGATGCTTCCGTTGCCTCGTACCGGGCCGTCGAGGCGCTGGAGGTTGCAGTTCACGACGAAGGTGAGATTGTCCAGCTCCTCACGCGAGGCGAGGGTGATCGCGCCCATGCTTTCGGGCTCGTCCATCTCGCCGTCGCCGAGAAAGGCCCACACGCGGCAGTCCTCGGTGTTGGCCAGCCCGCGGTCGTGGAGATAACGATTGAACCGCGCCTGGTAAATCGCGCTGAGGGGCCCGAGACCCATGGAGACCGTGGGGAATTCCCAGAAATCGGGCATGAGCCAAGGGTGGGGATAACTGGATAGACCGCCGCCGGGGCTGAGTTCGCGGCGGAAGTTGTGCATCTGCGTGGTGGAGAGGCGACCCAGCAGATATGCCCGCGCGTAGATGCCGGGCGACGAGTGTCCCTGAAAGTAAATCTGGTCGCCGGGCCGCTCGGCGGTGTTGGCCCGAAAGAAGTGGTTCCAGCCCACTTCCAATAGCGTGGCGGCGCTGGCGTACGTCGAGATGTGACCGCCGATGCCGGGCGAGCGGCGGTTGGCCCTTACGACAAGGGCCATCGCATTCCATCGGAGGATGCTCTTCAAGCGACGTTCGATCTCGCGATCTCCGGGATACGGGGGCTGATGGGAAACGGGGATCGTATTGATGTAGGGCGTGTTGATGCTGTGCGGGACGGGCATGCCGTGGGCGTGTGCCCAATCGCGCAGCGCGGCGAGCAGAAACTGCGCACGGTCCGGGCCCTGTTCGGCGACGACCGCCTCCAGCGACTCCAGCCATTCGTTCGTCTCGACGGGATCCTTGTCGGGCATATAGGGGTGCGACATCCGGCAGAGCTTAGCGATCCGGTGAGTGCGGTCAACAGGCTGGTACTGCGCGTCGCGAGAGGGCTTCGTGCTTACGCATGGCCGTACCGTGGCCCTATCGCCGATAGATACAGAGGAAGTGCCCACGCGCCGCCGAAGGTCGGTCCCCCAATTGCGCCGGGAGCAAGACATGAAAACGACGGTTTCGGGAATCCCCTGGTTGGCCGCGCTGGGGCTGTGCGCGGCATGCGGCTGCGCGGCAAACGAGTACACGCGGCTCAATTCGCCGCCGCAGGGCGAAGCCCCGTGTCATCCGACGTGGACGGACTACTACACGTACCACAACGATCAGGGCATGCTGGCGGACATGTCCATCGCCGACATCCATTTTGTGCCCCATTCGACGTGCCTTTCCGGCGTGGGCGAGGCCCGGCTGGAGCGGTACGCCGAGTTGCTGGCCGCGCGCGGGGGAACGCTCAACTACGACACGGCGATGAATGATCCCAAGCTCCTGGATGCGCGGCTCCAAGCGGCGCGGGACTTCCTGGCGCAGGCCTGTCCGGGCGGCCAACCGGTTGATGTCCTGGTCGGCCCGGCGGGCGGCCGGGGAATGAGCAACAAAGAAGCGAGCGAGGGCGCTGCCGTGGCCCAACAGGCGGAGCCACGAAAGAATGCTTACTACCTCAACGAGAACAAAGCCTTTGAGAAACAAGGAGATTGACCCGTGCCCGGCCGACTCTTTTTCCTACCAATGACGCTGGGCCTGGCAAGTATCGTGGGCTGCGCGCTCGACAAGGAGGAGCGCGTCGCGCAGACCGGCATGGAAGAGGAGAAGTCGCGCAAGGCGGACTCCGCCAAGCCGGCCCCTCCGCCGACGATTATGTCGGACACGCACATCGCCGCCGGCAAAATGCTGGAAAAGCAAGGTGACCTGACCGGCGCGATTGCGCAATACGAGCGCGCGATCGCCTCGAGTCCGCGGGCGGCGGTCGGGTACAACCGACTCGGCATCGTCTATCAGAAGCTCGGGCGTTTCGCCGACGCGGAGAACATCTTCCGCCAGGGAGCCGGTGCCGATCCGACGTCGGCCGCCCTTCTTAACAATCTCGGCTATTGCTATCAGGCGCAGAAGCGGCTGCCGGAAGCGGAACAGGCGTATCGCGACGCCCTGGTTCGGTCGCAGGATTTTCAGCGGGCGCGGATGAACCTCGCCATTGTGCTGGCCCAACTGGGACGGCTCGAAGAAAGCGTGATCGAGTTCAGCCGGGTCGTCGCCGCGGACGCCGCTCATTACAACGTGGCGATGGTCTGCCTCCAGAAGCGCGACTATGCCGGTGCGGAACACTCGCTGCGCGAGGCCCTGGCCATCAATCCCAACTGTCCGGGCGCGGAGGGCCAGCTTCGCCGGGTCGCGCATCTGGCCGCCGCCACGTCGCCGGAGCCTTCGGAAGCCCCGCCGCCGCCGGTCGGGCCGCTCGCGGGAGAGCCGGAAACCGTGAAGCGAACCGACGCCCCGTAGTCACTTCGTTTTGAAAGGAATGCAGGGCCGCTCGCCGCCCATTGCCATTGGAGCCGCCTCTTGCTAAACCACCTCTTCATGGACGATGTCCCCGGCCACATGGATGCGGCCGCACCGAATCCCGCCACCTCCTTGCCCAATCGCCGCCGGCGATGGATCCGTTCGATCGGCGCCGTCGTCGCCATCGCCATCGTCCTCCTCGGGGCACGGCGAACTTCATCGCCTACTTCGCTCCAGAGCATCCGGTCGTCGCCGGAGACGATCTCCCCGATCGATCAGCCGGCGGCGCGCGGCCCGGCCCCCTATGCGTGGCTTACGAAGCGCGAGGCCGCCAAGTACGTCCCGCTTATCGAGAGGATTCCCACTCCCGAGGGCTTTTCCCGAATCCCCGCGCCCGCGGGGAGTTTCGCGGCCTGGTTGAGGAACCTGCCCGTCGCGCCCGAAGGCACGCCGGTGACCACGGGCAAGCGAAAGCTCGTCATGAGTCCCGGCGATTCAGAGTTGGCGGCCGTCATCCTGTTGCAACCTCGGACCGAGAAGGCTCTGGCGGGACCCAACATGCTCGTCCGGCTGCGCGCGGAGTATTGCTGGGCGACGAAACGCCTGGCGGACCTCGGTTTTCATTTTACGAGCGGCCACCTCGCAGCGTGGGGTCAGTGGGCCGAGGGGCGGCGGCCGAACGTCAGCGGGAAGACCGTGGCCTTCGCGCCGATGGCGGAACCCGATGGGAGCCGCGAGAGTTTTTGCAGCTACCTGGAGACGATTTTTCAATATTGCTCGGTGTACAGCGTCTTTGACGACACGCGGGCGGTCGAGGACGGATCGATCGCACCCGGTGATGTCTTCCTGCGACCGGGGAAGAATGCGTGCTCCCTGCTCGTCGTCGATGTTGCGACGAGCGCGCGCGGAGAAGTTGCCGTTCTATTAGGCGACGCGGGTACGCCGGCGCAGACCTTCCACCTGATCCAACCCCCCACCGGCTCGGCGTGGTTTCCGATTGTTCAGGGCGACGATTTGGCGATCAGCGCGAAGCGCATACTACGAATGCGCGACCTGCGCCGCTGGAAGTAGAATGCCGCGGTCCGCACCGGCTAATGGCCGGTGTCAGAACGGTCACATCGGCGTGTTCGGGTCTAGGTCCGCTCCGCCCGTAAAGAGCGTCCAGACCAGATTGATAACGAACAGGATGCCGTAGATCGGGAAGAAGCCACCCAATCCGCCGCCCAAACCGCCGCCAAGCAGGTTAAAAGGAAACATAACTCACGCTCCTCGTGTAATCTCTATGAGCCCACCCTTGTTGCACATTCACAAGACAGGGGAACAGTATCTACGAATTGCGGAGTTCTTGCAACCACCCTCGGGTTGATCATTTCACATCCAGCCAATTCGGCCCCCAGGCGACGTCAACTCCAATAGGGACAGACATTTCGATCGCCTGGGACATTTCCCGGGAGACCATTTCAGCCTGCTTTTCCACCTCTACTCGGGGGGTCTCAAAAACCAGTTCGTCATGCACCTGAATCAGCATTTTCAGGGGTCGTTTTTCCGCCTGAATTCGGCGATCGATGTTGATCATCGCCCGCTTGATCAAGTCCGCCGCCGAACCCTGTACGACGGTATTGACGGCGAACCGCTCCGCCGCGTTGCGGACGCCCGGGTTACGCGAATCGATATCAGGGATGGCCCGACGGCGGCCGAGGATGGTCTTGACGTAACCGTGGCGCTTGGCGTGAGCAATGCACTCGTCGAGGAAGTCGCGGATTCTTGGGTAACGCTGAAAGTATCGTTCGATGAAGGCCTTGGCGTGGGCCTGGGACATACCGGTCTGTCGGGCGAGTCCGAAGGCGGATTGGCCATAGACGATTCCGAAGTTGACCGTCTTGGCACTGGCCCGCTGGGCGCTGGTCACCTGGTCGATTGGGATTCCCTCCAATTGCGCCGCGACGAAGGCGTGGATGTCCTGGTCCTCGCGGAAGGCGGAAGCCAGTATTTTGTCCCCGGACAAGTGCGCGAGGACGCGCAGTTCGATCTGCGAGTAATCGGCCTTGAGCAGGACGCTGTCAGGATTACCGGGAACGAAGGCCCGGCGAATTTGCGCCCCCAGCGGCGTGCGGATCGGGATGTTCTGCAAGTTGGGATCGCTGCACGAGAGCCGCCCTGTCACGGCGCCGATTTGATTAAAGCTCGGATGAATGCGACCGGTGCGACGAGAGATCATGTCCGGCAGGGCATCGACGTAGGTACCCTTGAGCTTGGCGATTTCGCGATACTCGAGGAGAAGTTTGGGAATAGGATCGTTGGTCTGCGTGGCCAGGGCTTCGAGGACTTCGGCGTCCGTGGACCGACCAGTCTTCGTGCGCCGGATGATCGGCAGCTTTCGCTCGTCGAAGAGCACGTCCGCCAGTTGCTTGGTCGAATCGAGATTGAAGGGATGACCGGCGGCGGCATGTATCTCGTCGCGTAGGGAAGTCATGCGGTCGGCCATTTGATTGCTCAGTCGGGCGAGAATTTCCGTGTCGACGGCGACGCCGCGCTGTTCCATTCGCGCCAGCACCTCGATCAGCGGCATTTCGAGATCGCGAAAGAGCGACCGTAGTTCAGGGTCGGTCAATTGCCGCTCGAAGGATTCGTGAAGCCGCCAGGCGATGTCGGCGTCCTCGCAGGCGTATTCGCAGACCCGCTGCGTGGAGAGTTGGTCAAAAGTGACTTGCTGGCGGCCCCTGCCGATCATTTCCTCGGTGGTGATCTTGCGGTAGTTCAGGAGATCAAGCGCGAGGGCGTCGATCCCATGCGATCGCCGTGAGGAATCGAGGACGAAACTGGCGAGCATCGTGTCAAAGTCGATGCCGGCGACCTCGATGCCGATCGTGGCCAGCATCCCCACGTCGAACTTCAGATTCTGACCGGACTTCTTGATGTTTGGATTCGCAAAGACCGGCCCGAGATGCCGACGGACAGCTTCCTCGGACACTACGCCGCCGATTCCACGAACGGGGATATACCAGCCGGTCGCCGGCTCCCAGGAGAGGCTGATGCCGACAAGCTGCGAATCCGCAGGCGTGAGGCCGGTCGATTCGGAATCGAAGGCGAAGGCCTTGAGTTTGGACATTCGCCTGGCGAGATCGGCGAGGGCCTCGGCGGTGTCCACGAGCCGGTAGTCGGCCTGCGCGCTGGGTCGAACTGGGGCCTCCTGCTGCTGAGCCTCGAAAAGCGTCGCGGGAATGGCGGGAACCTGGGTCGTGGCCTCCGCCTGCTGTTTTTCATCGCAGACACCGGCGAGGATGCGCTCCAGCAGCGTGTTTAGGCCGAGTTCGCGGAGGATCGGAACCGCGGCGGACGGCGTGAATTCGCAGACGGCGGCGGCGGCGAGGTCGAAGTCGATCTCAACATCGTTCTTGAGCGTCACGAGCTGCCGCACCACCTCCATACGGGCGCGGAACTCCAGCATGTTCTCGCGGAGCTTGGGGCTTAGCTCGTCGGCATGATCGATGATCGCCGCGACCGATCCGTATTGTTGCAGGAGCTGCGCGGCCTTTTTCGGCCCGACGCCGGTCACGCCCTTGATGTTGTCGGTGCTGTCGCCGATGAGCATCTGGGCCTCGACGGCCTTGTCCGGCCCGTAGCCCTTCTCTTCGAGGATCGCCGCCGCGTCGAGGACGCGATCCTTCGCAGGGTCGTAGAGCCGGACGCGCTTTCCGACGAGTTGGTCGAGATCCTTGTCCTTGCTGACGATGTATATGTCCAGATCGGCGTCCGCGAACCGGCGGCAGACCGTCGCGATCAGATCGTCCGCCTCGAATCCCTGCTTTCGCAGGATCGGCACCTTCATCGCCTCCATGACCGTCACGATCCGATCGATCTGCGGCGGGAGGTCTTCTGGCGACGGCTGGCGGTTGGCCTTGTATTCCTTGTCGATGTCGACGCGAAAGACGGTTTCGTCCGCCACGTCCATCGTCATAATCAGATAGTCCGGCTTGCGGTCGCGCAGGAGGCCGAGCAGCATCTGCGTGAAGACATGAACCGCCCGAGTCGGCTCGCCTTTGGGAGAGGTTAATGCCCGAAACGGGGCGTAGTAGGCCCGGTAGATTTGGGAGTGACCGTCGATGAGGTAGAGGGTTTTGCGGTCCATGGGCGGTTATCGTAACCGCTATGACGCGGACGATGGTGGAGCGCTGTAATGGCATTCAATCTCGGTTGGTGATACGAGTCGGAAACTGACCGTCCACTTAAGGTCGCCCGGTGAAGTAGGTTTCTTGATGTTGGTGTTTCGGACTTCCAGGGGTCTCGGCGGGAGGGCTCGGACATATTCCGGTATTGCCGACCACATTCCTGCGCTATCGAGCTTGTGCGATGGCGAATAGGATTCGACCAACTGCGCGAACGGACCATCAAACTCATCGCCCCAATAATCGCAATGGTCAAGAACATTCTCCGGTGTGATCCTAAAAGCCCCCGGCAGTCTACCGCCCGCACGCTTTTCCGCCCGGGATATCGCCCGATGCAACATGAGTTCAGGGCGATTCGGGTGTAGTACCGACCCCGGCAAGAGCACTTCCCTTTGCCGCCAACACCGAATTCGGATGTACCAGTAGAAGAGTCGTTGGCGTAGGCGTGGGCGCATAGTCCTATTGTACGAAGCGACTATTGGCTGCGGACGACGTTGAGAATTCGCAAATCATCCTTGGCAATAGTGACTCTCGCGCCGCCGCCGAGGGTGTCGTCGGTCGGAGTGAATTCGAAGACCCATTGATCCCCTTGGTCGTCCACGCTCACCTCGTCATCGAGATGGACGACGTCCGAGGCGGCGTTGCGGGCAGCCTTCAAAGCGTCGAGTAGCGGATTGAGAAGAAGTGGCATGAATCTATAGAACCTTTTCTCTTTCTCCACGTTCGATAATCGCGCCGGTCGGCTCGATTTCATACACCATCGAGCGGCTAATTACAAAGCCTCGAATCCCACGTCGCCGATGCCAACGGCGATCAGACTCACTTGGCGCTTGTTCCCATTCTCGCCCCAATTCGTCAATCAGTGGATTGGGGTGGGTGTGAAAAGTGCCGACCACCCGCATTCCATTATAGCGTTGACTCGCATCGAGAGGCGGCGGGACGACTCGAGATTGACCGCCGGGCGGCGATCGTTCGACCGCCCAGGCACCCTCGTCGTTCATTACGATGTATCCGCCTTCTTCATGGCGGTTGACCGGCTCGTCCAAGTCCGACTCTCGCCAGGCCCGGGCCAACTCGGATTTGATAAATGAATCGGTCAATAGATCCATAATCACCGACGGGACGCCAATACGAGCCTTCGCGGCAGGATTATCGCGGTTAGCCGATGTTGCGATCACCGCCGGCTGTCAACTCAGATACTGAGTGCGCGAGCGCGAATTGACCCATTAGTCCTAGGGCGGCACTGCCAGGGCCGCGGAGGGGTCTGGGTAGGACACGGGATCAATGCAGCGGAACACCTCCTGTATGGCCAGGTTGTGCGCCGCGATGTTCACATCAATGCTGTAGTGATTGACACAGCCCAATGCGGCGGCCCCGAACTTCTCGGCCGTAAAGGGCACGTTCAAGACCTGGGTATGGGTGTTGCCAACCGCGGCTTCCACGGGATTGCCCGCGAAGAACCACGGAAACAAATATCCCTCCAGGGACGGAGTCAAGAGATGGACGCACCGCGCGACGTTGGCCGGAACAGGCTTGGGCGTCGTCGCATCAAAGAGAAATAGCAATTCAACCGGGATACCTTCTTCGCCCAGCTTCTCGGCCAAGGTGATGGCGTCATCCGCACCGTAGCTGTGCCCCATCAAGACCACGGTGGTGCCGTTCGGCCGATCGGCGTAGGCCTCGGAGATGATGGTGAGCGCGACGTCGCGTTCATACCAGCCGATGATCGAAGAGGGGATATTCAGATCGTTCAGTTTTTCCGCCAACTGATCCAGCCCGAGCGAATAGGTGTCGTACAAACCGTGCAGGAGATAGACCCGCATGGGATCTGTGGCCGTTCGAGACGGCATGATCGACGGCTGATAAGGGACCGCAGACCCCCTCGCGCAGGAATCCGGCACTGCGTCATCGGAACCGGTCGTCCCGGCTCCGCAGCCCGAGACATACGTCAATATCACCACGGCCAAGGCGAGCCCTGGCAGGAATCGAAACAACCGCTCCATCCTCGCTCCTCACTCGAGGCGGGCGATCCATCACCCCAAACCCTCTAAGAATCGAAAATCTTCGGCGTGGTGCCCGGTCCAAGAGCCGGTCGCGCCACCCACGCCCTCTGGATAGTTTTTGGCAGGCTACCGGTTCATGTCAATCCCGCCTCCCGAGGTCCGAAAAAGTACGACCAGCAATTCGACTATTGCCTAACGGGATCAACACTTATGGATAGGGACTAGTGTTCTACAATGGCCGCACTTATGCGCTGCGCGGATGTCTCGGACGGCACCAATTCGGGCGCGGGCCCGCTTGCCGCTTCGAGATCGGCAAGTGACTCAAGTCGCGACACGATTCCGTCAAGCAGCGCCTCGGCTTGTGGACGCGTCCGGCACGAAATTCGATACGTCAACCCAAGTTCCAAACTTCCTCGCAACATGGTCGGCGCGAGTATCAGAGGAAAGGCGGGCCCGCAGGGGCAGGCGCGGACGTAGCGGGCCACCTGCAGCGCGAGTTCGGCAAATCGCTTATCGTCAACGTAAACAGAACTGACCGCGCCGCAGATCGGGAACACGCGGCGATAGCCGCGCCGCTCGTGCTTGAGCGCCGCGAGCCGCCACATCCAGCGGACGGCGAAATAGCGAAGGGTCGTTTCCGCGGACGCGCGCGATGGACGTTCCTTCAGCACGCGGGTCTGGCGGGCCACGTCGCGGACCAATTCGTCCATTGACACATCCGGCTTGCGTAACACGGCCACGATGCTCGTCAGGCAGACGCCGAAGTCGTCGGCCTGTTCAGCGGGCAGGTGCTTGCGGGCGCCGACGACCGTGGCCATCGTTAAATGCCGACGACGTCGGCTGGTATGGCGGTCCGGCGTTTGCTCGGCGATCGTGGAGGCCAGGGCGGCAATCAGGGCATCGTTCACGCCGACGCCGCGCCGCTTGCACCCCGCCGACAGCCGCTCCAGAAGCCGGTCTGGGGCGGTCCGTATCGCCACGGCGGTCGCATCGCCGCCGAGCCGCTCGTCGGGCATCTTGTGGGCCCTGCGCATTTGGCGATGGCGATTATTGAGCCGAATCTGGCCGATTACATAGTCCAGAATGCCGGCCTTCGGTCGCAGCGAACGATCGAGGCGCGTCAGTCGGGTTGTCAGCGGTCTTTCGTCACCGGCGCCGGACACATTGAGATAGCGATGCAACACGGCCGCGAAGATGCGCTCGATTCCGTAGGCATCTGCGATGACGTGGTGATAACAGAGGATGACGTAATGCCCCTCGCCGGCCGATTCATTGAAGACCGTCCAGCGGACGGGATGATGCATCTCCCCATGAAACGGCGTGTTGAGCTCTTCCGCGACAAGTTCGTCCAGCCGCTGTTCGTCCGAACGGCCAGGGGCGAATTCCTGAACGCGAACGTGTTGCAGCGGCCGGTACTCATACTTCGTGTGCAAAGCGTTGACGGCGAACTCCCCCAGGCCCGCATTCTTCGCCACTTCCCACGCCGCGTGACGGAGTTTTTCGACGTTTGCGGGGCCGTTGACCCGCACGGCATGAACGGCGTTGTACGGGTGCAGCCGGTCCCAGTGCAGCATCGCCTGCTGAAACATGTTCAATCGAAAGGGGTAGATGCCGCCCGCCTTCCAGGCGCGGATCGGCGAGTCAGGACTCGTCTCGCTGCCATCCATGTGAGGCACATGCGCTGGCCCGCTATGGCGGATGAAGGGAACAAATCGGCCGGTCTTTCGACAATACTCGGCGTAGGTCCGGCCCTGCGTCTCCAGGAGGAAACGTTCTTCGTTTCCCGCCTTGATGTGCATGAGCAGGATGTGAACGGCTGCGAGGACGAACATCGTCGGACTCGGCAGGATGACGACCGAACACAACATCAGAAGGATGCTGAGTGAGTAGATCGGATGGCGGATTCTGGCGAACGGGCCGTCGACGAGGAGCCTGATTTTCTGTGTCGGGTCGATCCCCATCCGCCACTGTTCGCCCATGTGCCGCCAGGTCACGATGGAAAGCCCGAGGCAGCCCAGGGCGATCACCGCGGCAATAAAGCGGACTACCAGGACGGCGTTGCTGGCCGCCCAGAACGGCGAAATGACGATTTCGTCGTAACGGCCGCCGTAGCCCAACGCCACCTTGAGCGGCGTCGTGAACCAGAGAAGAATGAGCGGCACCCAGACGATCCACATCAACTTTTCGCGCCGCTGCGCCGGAACCAGCACTTTCTTAACGTTTCCCGCATTCTGACGGACGCGCCGAACCATCCGGCCGACGTACATCCAGTACGCCGTCACCGTCAGGCCGAGGATCAGGGTTGGCACCTGCGGGAGGGTCATGTCGGTCCCCGAAGATCGTGTTTAGGGTCCAAGGGGTTCATTCTGCGGATGGGGAGTCAATTCATCAAGTTCGACACCCCCGGTCGGCCCTGAGGGGGTCCGATTTTTTTTCCGGCGAATATCTCAGATTTGGTGTGAGAGACCGGCATTGGCCGGGTACATCGGGCAAGCGGGGGTCCGTCCCCGGCCGAGGCCATGGGAGAATCGAAAATGACCAAGTGTACTGAACGTTTGAACCGGTCGAGTATGAGGAATTGGGGGCGAGGCTTAGTCCTGGTACTCGTGACGACGGTCGTTTCGTGTTCGACCTCGCCGACGTTTGTCCCGGGCTCGGGCAACGTCATCGGGTCCCTGTCCGCCAACGGCGCGACCTACCAGATCCTGAAGGATGCCAACGGCAATCTCTCGCGGATCGTGGTCAGCGACGGTACGACGTACGACATCGCCAACGGCCAGATCAACATGGTGACCACGGCCGGCGGCTCCACCTTCCTGTTCAGCCCCGGCGCCAACGGCGATATCACCCTCACGTTCAACATTGTCGGGGCCGGCGGCGACACTGTTACCTTCAATCCGGACAACGCCACCGGGCGCTCGAAGCGCTTCGATCTCGCTGCCGATGGCCAGAGCGACTGCGAGCAGGTCACCGCGGATTGCGAGGAGTTTCTCTTCCTGATCAATTTTCTGCCGGAACTCATTGACGTCCTGGTCGCCTTCGCCTCCGAAGGCGACGAACTTGCCGAATTGGTCGTTCGCCCGGTCATCGAGTCCGAGATCAACGCCATCGTGAAGCCCATCCAGGACTTCTGCGCGGCGTGGTCCACCCTGGTACTGGTCGATCTCGATCCATGCGCGAGCCTGGCACCTTAAGTCGTAGAAACCGGAGAGCGCAAGGGCTAGCCGCCCGTCCTTATCAGCGAAATTCCATCCGGCGGGACCGCTCGCAATTGGAAAATCCCCCGTCCGGAAGGCGCGACGCCGGGGTCGATAAAGGCGCCAGGGGCTCTCGACTCTCCCCCTTCTTTGCGGACTCGGGGCTCTCCGAGACCTAACCCTTCCGAAGGTTAACCCCCCTTCCCCGTTGACATTGGGCCGCCATTCGCAGATACTTATATGTGCGTCGCCGACCCAGCGTCCCTACGGTCATACCGGACGGTACCCACCCACGGCGAGGCTCAGGCTCAGCCTAGATGGATGCCCGCTCATAGCCGATCTTCCCTTGTGGCACCGGCTATTAGGCGGTGAATCCTCGACGGCGAGGGAGCAGGTTCCTTGAAGGAGTAGCGCATGGCGGGCGCAGTACCCCAGCAACGCGGCGGTTCCAACGCGACCACGATCGGCATGGTCGTTTCCATCCTGGTCGCGGTTCTGCTGCTTGGAGGCCTGATCTGGCTCATCACCCAGCAGGAACAACTTCGCACGAACGCCGAGCAGGCCACGGCCGCCAAGAAGCGACTGGCCACGGGCGGCGATGAAGCGAAGGCCAAGCAGATGTTCCCCGACGCGGGCGGCGTCAACAAGACACTCGTCGGCGAAATGAACAAGGGTATCGCGCTGGTCTGCCGCGGAATGACCGGCAATGAGAACGATTCGCCCACGGCGGCCCGCGGCAAGTTGGACGCCGCGCTGGCGAAGATCAGCGCATCCGGCAAGGTCGCCGATCCGGAGAAGATCTCGTCCGATTTCGGCGCGGTCGCGATCATCGATTACCTCCACCAGCTCTACGCCGACGAAAAGACGGCTCGCGAAAAGGCCGAAGCGGACCTCGCCCGGGCCAGCGGCGATCTGGATGCGGCCCGCGCGGCGAACGAGGATCTCACCAAGAAAATCAGCGCCGACCTCGCCAAGATGCGGACCAAAGTGGAGGAACTCCAGGCGGCCAAGTCGGAATTCGAGAATCTCAAGTCCGGCGAGACGCAGGCGCTGGCCTCGCAAATCGGCGCCAAGCAGGACGCCATCGACGCGATGCGCCGGGAGCAGGTCGACATGCGCCGCAAACTCGCGAACGAGCTGGGGCATCGTGACCGGCTTCTGGATGAGCAGCGCGAGGCAATCTCAACGCTGCGCGGCCCGGGACCGGCGACGGCCCAGGAACTGGCCATCGCCCGCAACGGCGTCGGGCGCGTCTTGCGGGCCCTGCCCGGTGACTCCCTCGTCCATATCGATCTGGGTAAGGAAGACAATGTCACGCTCGGCCTGACCTTCAGCGTGTACTCCGAGGATGAACGCGTCCCCGCCGACGGCCGGGGCAAGGCCAACATTGAGGTCGTCAGCGTCGGCCGACGCA
Source organism: Phycisphaerae bacterium (assembly GCA_035275405.1). Taxonomy (NCBI): domain Bacteria; kingdom Pseudomonadati; phylum Planctomycetota; class Phycisphaerae; species Phycisphaerae bacterium. The sequence goes on along the minus strand of DATEMU010000001.1, from coordinate 330,749 downwards.
CCGCTGAGTGCCGCGTGACAGCCCGGCCCTCGCCCGATGATCCGATCCTAGAAGGCGACATCGTCGGCAACATCGTTCTCAGTCGTGATCATGACAAGAAGCAGCGATTCTGCATTGTCGGCCAGTTTGACATCGACTTCGACGGCAATGTCGATGCCATGGGCAACGAGGCGATCGCCGCCCTGGTGCGCCGTTTTGGCGGCGAGGTGGTGGATCGCGTCGATCCCACGACGGACTACGTCGTCGTCGGTCAAGAGCCGCCGTTAATCGGCGTTGCCGAGCCGGAGGAGATCGCGCCGGCGGAAGAAGCGGAGCCTGAGGCCCCCGCGGAAGCCGAACCCGAGAAGGCTGGTGATGAAGGTGAGGCCGCGGCCGAAGAGGGAGACAGCGCCGCGGAAGAATCCACAGAGGAAGAACCCTCTGACGAAGAATCAGCCGAAGAGACGCCTGCGGAGGGCGAAGGAGAATCGGCAGAGGGAGAGGAAGCCGACGAGCCGGCTGCCGACGAAGCGACATCCGAAGAACCCGCCGCCGAGGAAGAAACTGCCGAGGGCGGTGACGAAGAAGCGGCCGAAGGCGGCGAAGACGAAGCTAAACCCGAAGAGGATGCCGCGGAGGATACGGACGAGGCCGAGGAAAAGCCAGCCGCGACGGAAGAAGAGGCGCCCGCTGAAGAGCCCGCCGCTACCGAGGAGGCGAAGCCCGCGGATACCGCGGTGAAGTCAGCCGCGGTACCCACCATTCCCCGCGCCCCGGAGATCGACACCACTCAGGGCCCCCGCACGCGTCGGGCCATGAATGAGAGACAGCGCTTCGACGAAGCGATCATGAGGGCCCGGATGTTCTCCATTCCCCGGCTGCCGCAGGACCGATTCTTCAACTTCGTCGGTCTCGAGCCTGACGACGCGGTCAAGCAACTAGAGGGGTAATGGAGAGCAGCCGCCCTCGGGTGCTTTCAGCCTATCGCGCTCGGCTGAGGCTCGCGGGCCTCCAGCGCCTTCACCAACATCGCCGACTGTACAAAGCATAGGATGAGCCCCCAGCAGAAAAGCCCGCCGTCGAGGGCCATGTCCGCCACGCGATCACCGACCAGCCCTTCACTCAGCCCTACCAAAAGGACCAGTTGCACCCCCAGACCGGCGACGACCCAGGACCGGAACTTCTCGTTCCACGGCAGGCAGGTCAGCGCGTACCAGATGCCGAGGTAGATCAGCGGAAGCGTTGTCGCGTGGTGCTTCCACGTCCGCTCGCTAAGAAGCAGCATCGCCAGCAAGACCAGTCCGAATTCGAGGAGCAGGCGAGGGTCCTGGCGCTTCGCCGTCTTTGCCCGGCATAGCCACGCCAGCGCGGCCAGCGCCGTCAACGTGATTGCCGGCCGCAGAAGCCTGCCCAGCGCCGTCGCCGGTCGGGCCATCTCCTCCATGCCGCTGGCCCAAGCCTGTTGGTCGGGCATATGGACTATGGAGAGAATACCGGCGTTGGAGAGGAGACGGACGAGGACGCCGTAGAGCGATTGGTTGGCGATCTCCAGAGCCGCGTAGCCTTCGCGGGCGAACGGTTCGACGAGCATGTGGTACCACGACGTAAGCAGCGCCCAGTTGCGGGTGAAGCCCAGAGAAATACCGGGAACAATGAAGAAAAAGAGTGCGATGCCAACCAAACCGCCGAGGCAGACACGCCACGCCCGTTTGTAAACAAAGTAGAGTAGGAGCAACGCGGGCGTGATCTTGGTGACGATCGCCGCCACCAGGAAGATCCCCACCCAGAAATCCTTGCCCTTCATGAACAGCGTCCATGCCAGCGCAATCCAGATCAGCACGAATGTATTTACGTTGGCGTGCTGGATGTCGGAGAAGACGGCCCGTGTGCCGAAGATCGCCGTCATCAACCAGACGCCGGTCGGCACGACGACGCCTTTCTTCGCCAAGGACCGATGCAACAACGTGAACGCCAGCGCGACGCCGGCGATCTTCAGCGCCGCCCATAGTCCACCGGCCAGCGCGAGCGGCATTTTTGTGAACGGCACGAGGCAGATCAGGACGAGTGGCGGCGTGGGGAACCAGTGACCGGGGCCGTAGGGGTTTTCGCCCGCGGTGAGTGCGTGGGCGTCGGGCATCCAGCGGCCGAGGGCGGTCTTACGGCGTTCGCCGGTGGCGCGGAAGGCGCTGGAATCGACCTTGCGGATCTGCACGGCTGCCTGGACGCCTGCGGTCACGAGCACGGCGAGGAGGATCCCCCACAGAACCTTGTCGACATGCGGCCGGGATAAGTAGCGTTCGTCGAATCGGCCGAGCAGCGTCGTGCGATAGGCGGCGCGGACTTCGGTGTTCATTTCAGTTTTTGCCATAAGCCGAATCCTGGCCGCAGGTTACAGGCGCGGGAGGCCGGTCGCAAGTAGGAAAAGCCAGACCTTTCGCCATCGGACAATCCGCCGGTGCAACGGGCGCTTGACCGCCCAGTTCGATGGATGTAGTCTGGGCTACATAAATGGGCAGGTGTTCAATAATAAAGTACGTACTACGCCGCGGGGGGCCGGCGTTCGTCCTGGTGTCGCTGGCCATGGCGAACGACTCGACATCCCTTGCGCAGGAAGCCACCAGCCAACCCGCCGAGGCCGAGCCGACGATTAATTTCCTCGGCTTGGAGGCCGCGCCCCTGACTGAGCCGCTGGTGACCGATCGGCCGGACTTTACGGAATCGACATTGCCCGTCCCCTTCGGTCATGTGCAATTGGAGACCGGCTACACGTTTACGTACGACGATGAGGACGGTCGGCGGGTGAGCGATCAGACCTTTCCCGAGGCGTTGATGCGCATCGGCGTGGTCAAGGATTGGGAACTGCGCCTCGGCTGGACCGGCTGGTCGCTGACCGAGGAACTCTTCATGGAAGAGAACGACTCTGGCCGCAAGGTCCGGCGCGAGGAGCACGACGACGGCGGGACGGACATGATCGTCGGTTTCAAACGGTACCTGCTCCCGCAGGAGGGTTTAAGACCGGAACTTGGCGTGATCGGCGAACTCTCTCTGCCGACGGGCACGGATACGAAATCCTCCGGCGACGTGGACCCGCAGGTGAAGATCCTGTGGTCGTACGAACTGCCGGCGGATTTCGCCCTCTCGGGCAATCTCAATCTCGCCGTCCCGACAAGCGAGGAGGGCCGCTTTTTCCAAACGTCGGCCTCCGTCTCGCTGGCCTACTCGCTGACCGACTGGATGGGGATGTACGTCGAGTATTTTGGTTTCTACCCGAACGACCGCTGGACGGACTGCGCCCACACGGTCAACGGGGGCTTTACGTTTCTGATCACCGACAACCTGCAGTTCGACGTGCGGACCGGCGCCGGTCTGAACGAAGAGGCGGACGACTTCTTCACCGGCGCAGGCCTGTCGATGCGTTTTTGAGAGGGATCTTCATGAACTTCGTACTGGATGTTCTGTTTTCGTCGATGACGGAAGTGATTACGGCGTTCTTCAGTTCGATTTTTCTGGTGCCGCTGACGATTTTTACGGAGACGGTCGTGGCGTTCTTCACGGGTGGGGCTTGATTAAGTGTTACCTAATGAACTGTAACGTCAGCAGAGCGTTCGCTAGAAGGGGCTTGAAGCCTGTCCAATTCGCGATGAATAAACGTCTCTAGTCGTTGAAAATCGTTCTCTTGCATCGATGTCTTACTCGACTCGCGTCCTTCAACGGCACTTAGTAGACCGCTCCAGTACCAGATTGCGTCATACCGCCTTGCCGAACTCAGCTCCAGCCGAATGTCGTTATGCTTGCAAAATTCCGGATTCATTGAACCCAAAAAGCCAGTCACACATGGAACCCAGGACACTTGTTCGGCGGGGTAATAGTAGCAAGCGGGCAAGATGTACCACCCCCATTTAAGCGATCGTGTGATACGCCTTTCCGGAATGCGGGCCTGACCCCGCTCAATCTCCACGATCTCGTAAACCCACCGTTCGTCGTCGGCGCGCGGGGTAAAAAAGCGGTGCCTTTGGACCCATAGAAATCCATCTGACTCGATCGCCGCTCCCGACTCGTCGTTGAAACGCGCGGTGATACCGGTCCCCAATTGGCGGACATAGATTGAGCAAGCACTCAGGGTACTAAAGCTTACAATGACCGCGCCTTGCAACAATCGACAGGGGACAGTCACGTCATACTCCTAGCGGCAGAACGCGCCGGGGACATAAACGTGAATTACCGTCGGCGCTTGCGGCGGCGCAAGCGAGACGCGCGGCCGTTGACGTATTCGATCGTGGTCACGTGCAGATAGGGGCAGATGCGAACGCGCTCGCCGTCATCCATGGCGACAAAAAGCTCGGACTTGAGCGCCATGGCCGAGCCCGGGTTGTCGATGACGTACTTTTCGCCGCTGGACATGATGATGCGAAAGGGCCGGAAGGGCTCGCGGGCCAGCATTTCACGGATTTCTTCGCCGATCATGATTCTATTGTAGGTCTGGCGAAGCCGTTCTACAAGCGAGTTGAGCGGCGGTTGCCCCCTCATACGGCCACGACTACCTTGCGCCTTCAGGAGTCTAAAGATGACCGACCAACAGATTGGCCGCGTGTTGGGAATCGCCCTGCGCTGCCGCGACAAGGGGAAGATGACCGAAGTTGCCGAGGCGGAGGCGCGAGTGGACGGCGGGCTGGATGGCGATCTGGCGGTGCAGGCCTATCGCGGCGTCACGCTGATCGCCGCTGGTCAGTGGGCCGAGGTGCAGAAGGAGCTTGAGTCCGACCTGCCGTGGTACACGCGGCGGGCGAATGTGTTGGTGGACGCTGAGCGATTGGGGCATCTGATCGGCCGCGAGATAACGGTCGGCGACGTGCAGCTAAAGATCGAGGGGGAGACCAAGCCCTGCGACTTGATGGATCGGCTGCACCATGGCCTCAAGGCGGCGCTCAAGCCCGAATGCCGGGGCGGCGTGCATGGTCGCGTCTTGCAGGCGGGAACGATTCGCGTGGGGGATGTGGTGACGTGTGGCACCGGCTAATAGCCGGTGTGATTCGCACAGGCTATTAGCCTGTGCCACACTCATCGGCCTACGGATTCGCGCAGGGCCTTTTATTCTTCGTCGTCATCGTCATCCGACTTTTTGTCAGCGGCGGGTTTTTCGTCGTCATCCGGCGTAGCGGCCTTTTGGGTTGTCGCTGGTTTCTCGCCTACGTCGTCGTCGGCGTCGTCCTCTTCATCCTCCGGCCGTTCCTTGGCCCGCGCAGTGGCTTTGGCGACCTCGCCGATCGGGAGGATCAACCCGTTCAGGATGTCCGAGCGCATGCCCATGAAGGCCATGGGGTTACTCTCCATTTCCTCCATGTCCGGCAGTTGCATGACCACGAGGCCGACGATCCGGCCGTCGGGGGTGAAGATCGGCTGACCGGGCTCGACGTCGATGCCGCCGCCGGGGACGAGCAGGTCGCGGGGCTTGGCGGTGCGACCGGCCAGGCGGCCCTCGCTGATCGTAATCGCGCGGTCAAAGAACTTGGCCATTTTGCGAAGGGTGAGGATGCGATCGCCGGGATTCACCATAGCGGACTTCCCGAGGTCTAGGGCCGCGAACTTCTTGTCACCCGGCTCCTTAATCTTGACCCAGGCGAGGTCCAGCTCGGTGTCGCGGGCCATGACCTTCGCTTCCAAACCTTCCGTGTCGTCGCCGATCAGCACCTTGATATCCGTCGGCGTCGCGCTGCCCAGACTGCGCATGATCCGCGGCAGGCCGAGCTTGGAGTTCGCGCATAGCACAAGGCCGCTGGAATCGACCATCAGGCCGGTGATCTCGGTCTCGGTCTCACGCTTACCGAACTGGCCCTCCATCTTGAGGACGAACTTGACCGTCACGAGGGCCGGGGTCGTGTCCAACAACAGCTTGGCATATTCGCCCGCCCCGTCGGCCCGCGCCCCGCCGCACAGGGCGAGCGCGCCGACCATTCCCACTAGACACGCCCGCCCGTATTTCGAATTCAGCATTCAGATTACTCCTTGTCGGCGGTTGAGGCGTCGCCGCCGTCCGAGCCGCCCTTGGCCGCCGCCCCGGCCTTCGCGACCTCGTCCTTCTTGTCCTTGTCCAGGACCGGCTTCCAATCCGGCTCCAGGTATTGAAACCTTGTTTGCACGCCGCGCAAGAGCAGCACGACGACGCGCTGCGGCTGCTCCTTGGTGACCGCCTTCATCGCCTTGCGATAGCTCTTGAGCCCGCTAATCGGGTGTTGACCAATTCGCTGTATCAGGTCGCCGGATTCGATGCCGCCCAGCCCTGCCCAGCCGGCCGATTCCACCTGTTCGACGATCACGCCGGTTACGTTCTCATCCCAGCGGTTTTCGTCTCGGTCGAAGAAGGTCACTTCGCGGACGGTCATTTCGAAGTCGCGATTGCGATCCTTTCGCGCCTCTTCCGGCGAAAGCCGAGTTCGTTCCAGTTTGACCGACAGCTCAACCGGCTTGCCCTCGCGGATCACCTTGAGCTTGGCGTTGCCGTCGATTTCCAGCTTGCGGAGTGCCCGGGCGAAAAGACCCGCGTCCTGCATCCCGCGCGGCTGCATTTTCAGGCCGTTCAGCGTGGTAATGATGTCGCCGACTTTCAGGTTGGACTCGGCGGCCAGCGTCCGGGGGTAAACTCTCGTCACCCGAAAGCCGAGTTGATCGCCGAGGCCGAGCTTCTTGGCCAGTTTGTCGATGACCGGCTGCGTGGCGATGCCGATCCAGGCCTTGGGTACTTCGCGCGGTGGGTCTTCGTCCTCCTCGGGCTTGGGCTTGATCAAGGTGACGTGGTCTTTGCCCTGCCGGTCGAACTGGATCAGGAGATATTCCGGCAGCGGCGTGGATTGCATGATCTGCTTGTAGCGCTCGACCAGGGCGGCCAGGTCGTCGATGGCCTTGCCGTCGATGGAGCGAATCACGTCGCCGGAATTGAGTGAGGGCTCGGCGAGCTGTGCAGGGCCGCCGGAGCGGACGCTGCTGACCATGGCGCCCGCCTCGCTGTCCAGCCGGTAATCGCGGGCCATCTTCTCGGTGATTTCTTCGACCGTAATGCCCCACGCCCGCAGGGCGGTCTCGTCGCCGCGGTCCTTTTGTAGCTTCATCGTGACAAGCGTCGCCTCGCCGGCCTTGCCGTCGCGCTCGTAGCCGATTTTGAGTTCCGAACCGATCGGGGCCTCGGCGATTTGCTTCATGAGCGGCGGGACCTCTTCAGCGAAGCGCACCGTGACCGGCTCGCTCATGATGCTGACGATCACGTCGCCCGCCTTGATGCCGGCCTTTTCAGCCGGGCTGCCGTCGACAACCGAATTGACGAGGACGCCATGATCCAGCCCCGTCTTTTCGATGGGTTTGAAGGCCAGGCCGACCCAGCTTCGCGCGACCTCGCCGCTTTTGATCAGTTCCGCCGCGACGGATTTCGCGAGGTTACTGGGGATGGCGAAGCCGATGGCCGCGCCGCCCAGCTCGTTGACGCCGATGATCTCGCCTTTCATATTGACGAGCGGCCCGCCGCTGTTGCCGGGGTGGATCAGCGAATCGTGCTGAATCCAGAGAGTAAAGAGACCGGTGCGCTGACCGCTCTCCAGTTCCATTTCCTCCACATCGTCGTCGCCCCTACCCGCGAAGACGCGCTGCGTGTTGGAGACGATGCCCAGCGTCACGCTTCGCGACAGCGCGAGCGGCGAGCCCATCGCCATCACCTGGTCCCCCACGCGAAGCTCATCGGAGTTGCCGAACTCCGCGACGGGAAGGTCTCCCGCCGAGGTCTTGAGCTGCTTCAGATCGAGCTTGAGGACGGCCAGATCGGTGAGTGGGTCCTCCCCCACCAGCGTCGCGGGAATCTCCTGTTTGTCGGCCAGGGTACACTTGAATTTCTTGCCATTATTCGTCACATGCTGGTTCGTGACGACGTAGCCCTCTTTGGAAATGATCGTGCCGCTGCCGACGGCGCTGCCTTTGTGCTCCTTGCCGTCCCAATAGTCTACTGTGACGACGTGGATGTTGACGAGGGCGGGAAAGACGCGGTCCTTGGCGGTTTCGATCATCCGCCGCATTTCTTCGCGCAGGCCCCCTGCTTCCGACGCTTTCGGCGTATCGGCGTTGGTCGCGACGGCGAATACCGCCATAAGGCCGGCGAAGACCGACCCGCGGAGGTTCTTTCGATCGGCGGCACAACGGTTCATTAAACTCGCAATCATAGATAACCCTCTCGGCCCGTTGGCTGCACGGCGTTGCCATCGCCGGTCTGCCTCGCTTTCGAATCCCCAGTGTCGCCGATTCCTCGCTGACCGGCAAGCGAACTTCCCGCCCCATCGCTCGCGTGCTGGACCGCACTCACATCGTAGTCGCTCCGGCGATGGCGCGAATGACAGTGTTGTCAGGCTACGATATCCTGGACGAATATGTTCCCGCGGGAAGAGGATGTTGGAAATGTCGTGGTGGAAACGGCTGTGGAATCGCCAAACGGTTGAGCCGCCATTGGCGGATGAGGTGCTGCCGAAGGAATGGCCGCGCCTTCTTGGGCAACACGTTCCTTTTTATCGCCGGTTTTTGCCGGCCCAGCGCGCCGCACTGGCGCAACAGGTCCAAACCTTTCTTGACGAAAAGGAGTTTTGGGGGTCGCAAGACCTCGAAGTCACTCCGGAAATGAAGGTCGTCGTGGCTGCCTACGCGTGTCTCCTGGTCCTGAAACGACCGGACCTGGGTCTGTTTCCCCGCACCCGGGAAGTGATCCTGTATCCCAGCGAGTTCGGCGAGATCATCGAGGCCATTGGGCCGGACGGCCGCCGCTACAAGATCGACCTTTCCAAGATCGGCGAGACGTGGCGCGGCGGGCCCGTGCTGCTGGCCTGGGACAGCGTCGGCGGACCCTACAGTGAAAACGATAATGGTCATAATACCGTGCTGCACGAGTTCGCCCACGCGCTGGATTATCTTGATGGTGCGGCCGACGGGGCGCCGCCGCTGAAAACGGACGAGGAACGTGCCACATGGAAACGGGTCATGACTGACGAGTATCAGTCGTTGGTGGCCGCTGATCAGCGGGGGCGGCGTACCTTTTTCGATCCGTACGGCGCCAAGAATCCCGCCGAGTTCTTCGCCGTCGTGACGGAACACTTCTTCGAGCAGCCGCAGCGCTTCCGCAGGAATCATCGCGCGTTGTACGCCCTGCTAGAATCGTTTTTTAATCAGGATCCTGCGTCGTGGCGACGATGAGCTATTAGGGCGCGGAAACAAAAGCCGCGCCGGCTTTCGCGCGGGAATGCGATTTCAAAAACCAATGCGCAAAAAAAGGGACCCGCAGGTGATGCGGATCCCTGGTCCCTACCTCTCGGGCCGGAGAGTAGAGAAAGGAGGCTCTCTAGTGGGACCGGAAGATATCGTATAGGATAAAACCCTAAGGTCAAGTCCTTACTCGAAGATTTTTTGAGATTTTTTGGCCACTCGATCCGAGGCGTCCGAGAAGCGGATCGGCCCTGTGATTTTGGCCGTTTCCGTACATCAATCTCCTTTAGGGACAATAGTTTCCAAACACCTGCCGGCGGGCCGTTTCGTGACTGCCCAAGGGAAAGCTTCACGAGGCGCTTTTCGTCGATCGAGGAAAATTTTCGGATGACAGAACGACGGCACTCGCTGGTCGTTTTGGTTACTCGTTGATGGCCGAATGCTCGTCCGGCATCACTTCCTCCCGAGCGGAGTTGGCAACATGTTCGAACAGCGTCGCCAGAAAACCCATCAATGGAAACCCGCTGCCTGAGAAGGGCAAAGGGCCCAAGCGTTTCAGTGTCGGGGTCCGATCCACGTCGTCCGGAGGTCGAAGCATCGCGAGATTGGACGAGGCTCGCCAGAACCCTCGGGGGTCGGTCGGCAAGCCCGCCGGGATGACGTCGGCGGAAGGCGACAATCCTGTTCTTGTCTTTCGCGGCATATCAGGATTCTCCAATCGCATCGTCCGATAGAGCCAGGTACGTCCGCAATTCCTGCGTCGACAAACCTGTCAACCATTCATCTCCGCTCCCGACGATCCGATCCGCCAGGGCGCTCTTCTCTGACAAGAGCCGGTCGATCCTCTCCTCGACGGTGCCGATGCAGACGAACTTGTGGACCTGTACGCGCCGCAACTGGCCGATGCGGTGCGCGCGATCGGCGGCCTGCTCCTCGACGGCCGGGTTCCACCAGCGATCGAAATGGAACACGTGGTTGGCCTTGGTGAGATTCAGACCGAACCCGCCGGCTTTTAGCGAGAGCAGGAAAATGCGGGCTTTCCCCTTCGGGTCCTGGAACCCGACGACCATGTCATTGCGCTTCTGCATCGACGTACCGCCGTGGAGGAAGGGAATCTCCGTTTGCAGGCGATCTTCCATCAGCTTTTTGAGGAGCGTGCCCATCTCTTTGAACTGAGTGAACACCAGCGCCGCGTCGCCCTCCTCCAGCACCTCCTCCAGCATCTCCACGAGCCGCTCGCACTTTCCGCTGCGGCCGTCCAACGGGCCGCTGGTCTTCTGAAAGTGAGCCGGGTGATTGCAGATCTGCTTCAGCTTGGTCAGGGCGGCCAGGATCAGGCCGCGCCGCCGAATGCCGCCCGCCGAATCCACCTGCCGCAACGTATCGCTGACCGTCCGCTCGTAGAGGGCGGCCTGCTCCGGCGTGAGATTGCAATACACACGCATCTCCATCTTCTCCGGAAGGTCGCAGGCTACCGTCGGATCCGACTTCAACCGCCGCAGGACGAACGGCCGGATCAACTGACGAAGCTGATCCGACTTTTTGTGATCGCCGTATTTCTCGATCGGAACCGCGAACCGATTGCGAAAGGCCGACGCGCTTCCGAGCAGGCCGGGATTGAGCATTTCCATGATCGACCACAGTTCGGAGAGGTGGTTCTCAATGGGGGTGCCTGTCAGCGCAACGCGGTGCATGCTCTTCAGGGCGCGGAGGGCGATTGTCTGGTTCGCACTGGGATTCTTGATCTTCTGCGCCTCGTCCATGGCGATGCGATGCCACTGAATGCGTGATAAGTCACGCAGCTCGCGCCCCGCCAGGCCATAGGTGGTGAGCACAACGTCGTGGCGATTCGATGCCTCGACAAACTCGTCGCCCGTCATTCGCGCGGGCCCGTGATGGACAAGGACTTTGAGCGACCGGGCAAATCGCTGTATCTCCCTCTCCCAGTTTCCGACCACGGACATGGGCGCAAACAACAACGTCGGCCCCACGGTCCGCCCTTCGCGCCGCTCGTGGAGCAGAAGGGCCAGGAGCTGGATCGTCTTTCCCAGACCCATGTCGTCGGCGAGACAGGAGCCGATCCCCAGCCGATCGAGAAACGCCAGCCAGTGGAGTCCGCGAAGTTGATAGGGCCGCAGGGTTCCATCGAAATCCGGCGGCGGCTCAAACGTCTCAATCTCCGCATTCGCCGACTCCCGCAGGAACTGATCCACCCACTCGGCCCCGGAGAGGCCAACAATGGGCAGGCCCGCATCGATCTCCTCGGCGCCGCCGGCCAGACGCATCGCCTGCAAGAGCGTCATCGGCTTGCCGGCCTGGCGGCGCATGAAATCCAGCGCCCGCTCGGCGGCATCCGTATCCAGGCCGATCCAGCGGCCATGAAGCTTGACGAGCGGCGCCTTGTCGGCCGCCAGCGCTTCGAATTCGTCGAGCGAAAGCTGCTGTTCGCCGATGGCGATTCGCCAATCGAAGTCCAGTAGATTGCCGAGCCCCAACCGGCCGAGCGAAACATCGCGCGTCCCGCCGGCGTCGTCTACGTGCGGTCGAACGTGAAGCCGCAGCCCGAGGAGGGCCTGTCCCTGCTCGGCCCACTCCGGCAAGGTCACGTCGAATCCCTGCGCGGCGAGCAGCGGCGCACGCTCGCGCAGGAACAGGTGCGCCTCCGCCGTGGTCAGGCTGACGCCGCCGGCGGCTCGAACGGACGATCGGCCCAGCTCGGGCACAATCTCGGCCGCCCGCCGCAATTGCGACATCAGATGCTGCCGCCGCGTGAGCAGTCGGCTGCCCAGGAGGCCCGCCGCTTCCCCGCGCTCCGCCAGGATCTTCGACAGGTCGGGCACGAGTTCGCCATTCCCCGATTTCAACTCGAACGCCAGCCGCCAGCGGGCGCCCTTCAGGCTTGCCTCCGGCGGCGGCTCGTGCAAGGAAAAACTCAATTCCGGGGCCGGCTCATCGGCATCGACCTCGCCCCGGGCCAACCAATCGCGAACGCGATCCGCACCGGTGGAATTCCCATCACTCTCGGCCTGCACGTCGCGCCGCGCTCCAATGAGCGCGGACAGCCAGGCGAGCTCCCACGCACCGGTCTCCTCGGCCCGCCGGTGGATTTGTTGAAAAAATGAGTCCCCCGCCAAGCCGCGGCGCACGAGGGCGTCGCACGTCTCCGCCAGAAAGGTCTCCACCAGCCGCGTCGCATCCGCCGGCGGCTCCTCCAGCCGTGCGATCGCCCGACAAACCGGCGGCATGGCGGCGACGAAGCGCTCCAACCAGGAAAGTTCACCGCGGTCCTGCACGAAGAGCCGCCAGCGCGCTTCGCAACGCCCGTCGGGCTGCTCCAGCGCATCGGGGCAAAACTGCTGCCGCGCCAACACGGATAGCGACCACCGCGCCAGAATCGCCCAATACGCAAGGCTGTCGCTCAACACATGACCGGGCGACGTGGGCAGGCTGGTCAGAAAATCCACGCCGTCCGCCGGCGCATAAGAGATCGCGGGAATGGTGCAGCGCCGCAACACGACGGCGTTCGCCGGAACGGCGCCCTCCGTCATGACCGGTCGTTCCCGCTCCTCGTCAAACGGCAACCACAGCTCGAGGGCCGACGTTCCGGCGACGGACGCAAGCAGTCCATCGGGCGATAACTCACCGACGACTTCGTGCAGTTCCGCGGGGGAAAGCGCCCACGCGGGCGTTGACGAACCGTGCGCTCGATCTCGCGGTCGGACGGCCATGCCGGATCGATCGGCCGCCTCCTCCGCGTGCAACCCGAAGAGATGAAAGGCCGTTCCGGACCACAATCCGTGCAGAGAAACCGCTCCTGATATCGTTGCCCCGTCCGATGTCGACATCCCCGTAAGGATACCATCATCCCGCGACTTTCGCGCGGTAAAGAGCGGCCGCCTTCGGCCGCTTTGATGGCATACTTGCGATTCGCCGCTTAGAATCGCCACCGAGTCCCCCCAATCGCCGGGAGCTTTCCATGAAGGCCTTTGACATCTTTGACCTGACCGGCAAGCGGGCGATCGCCTGCGGAAGTACGCAAGGGATCGGCCGCGCCTGCGCCCTGCAGTTCGCGAGGTTGGGGGCCGAAGTGACGTTGATTGCTCGCGACGAGAATTCCCTTGCCAAGGTCCGCCGGGAACTGGACATCTCCGCGGGTCAGATGCACCGTGTTGTCTGCGCCGATTTTTCCGACCCCGACACGCTGGCCGACAAGGTCGCCCGGCACTTACAGGAGACTGGGCCGGTCCACATCCTGCTCAACAACACCGGCGGCCCGCCGCACGGCCCGATTGTCGATGCCAACCCAGAGGATTTCTTGCAGGCTTTTTCCCGGCATGTCGTCTGTAATCAGCTCCTTGTGCAGGCGGTGCTGCCAGGAATGAAAGAGGCGGGCTATGGGCGAATCATCAATATTATCTCGTTGTCGGTGAAAGAACCTATACCGGGCTTGGGCGTCTCGAACACGACGCGTTGGGCCGTTGCCGCCTGGGCCAAGACGACTGCCGGGGAAGTCGCCCGGTTCGGCATTACGGTCAACAACCTTCTGCCGGGCTATACCGCAACAGCGCGGCTGGAAGAACTGATCGGCGCGAAGGCGAGGGCTGGCGGCCAGCCGGAAGACGCAGTCCGCCAGGAAATGGTCGCCCGCGTCCCAATGGGCCGGCTCGGCAGCCCAGACGAAATTGCCGCGGCGGCGGCCTTCCTCGCCTCACCGGCGGCGAGTTATGTCACCGGTATAAATCTGCCGGTGGATGGCGGGCGTACGGCGAGCCTGTAGGCCATGCTCAAGATCAAACACTACATTAACGGCGAACTCGCCGATCCGGCGTCCGGTCAGTATCTCGACAATATCGAGCCTGCGACCGGCAAGGTCTATTCGCTAGTGCCCAACGGCGATGCGACGGATGTCGAGCGCGCGGTCGAAGCCGCCGAGCGGGCGTTTCCCAACTGGTCGAAAACGCCCGCGGCCGAGCGCTGCCGCATCATGCTTCGCATCGCCGACGCGATTGATGCGAAGGCCGACGAGCTGGCCCGCGCCGAGTCGATCGACAATGGCAAGCCCCTTTCGCTCGCCCGCTCGATGGATATTCCCCGCGCCGCAGCAAATCTCCGCTTTTTCGGCACTGCCATCCTCCACGCGCATTCCGAGACGCACGTGACCGACGGCGTCGCCCTCAATTACACGCTCCGCCAACCCCGCGGCATCTGCGGGATCATCTCGCCGTGGAATCTGCCACTCTACCTCCTGACGTGGAAAGTCGCCCCCGCCATCGCGACGGGGAACACCGTCGTCGCCAAGCCGTCCGAAGTCACGCCCCTCACGGCGTATCTCCTTTCCGAGATTTGCCGCGAGGCCGGTTTGCCGGCTGGCGTGCTCAACATCGTCCACGGTCTGGGCTCGAAGGTGGGTGCGGCTCTTACCGCGCATCCGAAAGTCGGCACGATCTCGTTCACCGGCGGTACCGTCACGGGCCGGGAAGTCGCCAAAAGCTGCGCCCCGCTGTTCAAGAAGCTCTCGCTGGAGATGGGCGGCAAGAATCCGACGATCGTGTTTGCCGACGTGGACATGGAACAGATCATACCCGCCACGCTTCGCGCCGCCTTCGCCAACCAGGGTCAGATCTGCCTCTGCGGCTCGCGCATTTTCGTCGAGCAGCCGATTTATGACCGTTTCGTCGAGCGCTTCACGGAGGCGGCCGGCAAGCTCCGGGTCGGCGATCCACTGGAACCAAACACCGAGCAGGGCGCTCTTGTCTCCAAGGCCCAGTTGGAGAAATCAACTTTCTACGTCGATCTTGCCAAGAAAGAAGGCGGCAAGATTCGCTGCGGCGGCGGACCGCCTGCGAAGATCAGCGACCGCTGCAAGGAAGGCTATTTCTTCCAGCCGACCGTTATCACCGATCTGGGCGTCGACTGCCGCGTTAACCGCGAAGAGATTTTTGGCCCGGTCGCCGCGATTGTGCCGTTCTCGTCGGAGGACGAGGTCGTACAGTACGCCAACGCGACGGACTACGGTCTGGCGTCGAGCGTCTGGACCCAGAACCTCCCCCGCGCCCATCGCCTCGCCGAGCGGATTCAAAGCGGCACGGTCTGGATCAACTGCTGGCTGGTCCGCGACCTGCGCGTGCCCTTCGGCGGAATGAAACAAAGCGGCCTCGGGCGCGAAGGCGGCGAGGAGGCGCTGCGGTTTTTTACGGAGCCGAAGAACGTGTGCATCCAAGTGCCCAATTCGTAGGTTGGTCAGTCACCACCATCGACACGGCCTTGGAGTAAATGACGCGAACCTATGTTCTTAGGCGTCTTAGCGGTCACTGCCGTCATTGTCGTGTTCTCTCTGGTCGAGTGCGCGCTCTTCTTCGGCCTAAATGCACGGTATTGGCCACTCGGCCCAGCGCTGCACCATGAAGAGTGGCAAACTGACGTCTCGGCTGAAATCGCCAGCCAGTCCATCCGAGAATCATTATCTCTGACTCCATTGGTGGCGCGCGAGAGAGGCGAGGGCTTTTGCTTTCGCAGGAAATGGTGGCACATGGGAGCCTGGCCGCGAGCATGGCTCCGGATCACTGATGGGCCCGCGGGAGCGGTCTTGATCTACGAGGTCAGGCCCTTTGTGAGCATGGTCCCGCTCGCTGCCTGCATGTTCGCCTGGTTTTTCATGGGACTGACACGGAATGTGGCCCTCTTTACGATCGTCTACATTGTCGTTCTCTATGGTTATTATTGGAAGCGTGAACTGCGCATCTTTGATCGTCTGGGGCCGCTGCGCCGTCGCCTCCACTTGATCGGCGTTCTCGTATGCGATAACTGCGGCTACGATCTGCACGGCCGCACTGACGCGGAGCGATGCCCGGAGTGCGGAAAAAAACCGGTTCTGGATAGAGGGTCAGGCGTGATCGCCTGATCAGGAAAGGCCCATGCTTGAACCTATTGAGAGCACACGAGCCCCCGAACCCGTCGGGGCGTATCCGCACGCCAAGCGCGTGGGCAACCTGCTCTTTCTCTCCGGCATCGGGCCGCGGAAGCGCGGCAGCAAGGACATCCCCGGCGTGACGCTCGATGCCGCGGGAAACGTCGCCGCCTACGACATCGAGGCGCAGTGCCGCGCGGTCTTCGAAAACGTCCGCTTCGTTCTCGAGGATGCCGGGGCGAAGTGGGAGGACATCGTCGATGTGACCGTCTTCCTGACGAACATGAAAGAAGACTTCCCGACTTTCAACCGCCTCTACGCCGAGCACTTCGCAGGGCCGGGCAGGCCCAATCCGACGCGGACGACCGTCGAAATCACCGCCCTGCCGACACCGATTGCAGTTGAGTTGAAGATCATTGCGGTCATGCCGTGAACGACGATCGAGCCGACTCACAAACTGCCACGTCACCTGCGCCCCCAATCACTCCATTGCTTCGCGCGGCATACGTAGTTCACATTCAGGATTTCAAAAAGGGAGTCAAAACTGTTGCGACTTGCCCGGAACTGAGCCCCCGACTGATCGAACAGGTCTGTGACGCCGGCAAGGGCTGGCGCGATGAAAAATATCGGCTGAATCGATTATGGAACACACTCAAGAATAGAGACCTTCCTGGGTTGGCCGTTGTCTATGACCCCTCTGAGAAAAAGTCGATTCCACCTGTCCAGCCTCTCGATGTGCCGTTCGAGCCTCTGAGTTTGGATGAGACGAGCCCGACGATCCTGCAACTTGCCGAGTATGCGCTCAACGCGCCGATCGAGCAGGATCGCCGCTCCCGGCGTAGTTCACTCGTTCGCCGTTTCTTTATTCGCATTGGATTGCCCGCTTTTTGGCTCATCTACTGGGGCTCGCGAGCGATTCAGTTCATCCTCGAGAATGGCCTGCGTTCGCGGCGCGGTCAGTTGGGGCTCTTGGCCTTCGGCATCACCATCGTCGTTCCGATGGCTGTGTACTGGCTTCGCCAAAACGAGTGGATTTTGATTCCCGGCGGTCTGGTGATACGTAAGACGTCGCTACGGCAATTTAAGACGAGCACCCGGCGATTTACGGCCGCAGACGCTGTGCTGATTTTGGCCTGGAGACAGCCGGGTTGGGAGGCACAGATTCTACAGGAAGAAAAGATCGTCGAGAAACGAAGGCTCACGCCGCTGGAATGCATCGCCCTGTTGGGAGCATGGCAAAGCCCCCTGCCGGCGCCGGACGTTAAAAAGCTCGTCGATTTGCAATAGACCGGGCATCTTGTGCCGAGTAACCTCGCGCTTTCGTGCAGATCAAATTGACCCGCCGAACAGCACATCCTGCATGTTGTAAAGACCTGCCGGTTTGCCGACGAGCCACTTCGCCGCGCGGAGGGCGCCGAGGGCGAACGTGTCGCGGGAATGGGCGGAATGATGAATGGATAACGTCTCGCCAAGCGTGCCGAAGGCGACGGTGTGTTCGCCGACGGTGTCGCCGATGCGTTGCGAGTGGATGCCGATCTCGCCTGACGGTCGCTGCCCGACATTCCCCTGCCGCCCATGAACGATCGGCGTCGACGGCTTTGCCTTCCGACCGGCCTTCACGGCCTCCAATAACGCCAGCGCCGTCCCGCTCGGCGCATCTACCTTGAAGCGATGGTGGGCCTCGGTGATCTCGATGTCGTAGCCCTCGTCGAGCAGTTCGGCGAGCTGCCGCACCACGCGGAGCATGACGTTGACGCCGACACTCATGTTCGCCGACTTGAGCACGGCGATCCTAGACGACGCCTCGCGAATCCGGCCCATCTGCTCGTCGCTCTGGCCGGTCGTGCCGATCACGATCGGTCGCCCCGCGTCGACGCAGGTCGCAAGGCACTGATCCGTCCCCGCCGGTGACGAAAAATCGATGAGCACGTCGAACTCGGCCGCCACGCGGTCCGCCACGCGCACGCCGATCGGCCCGATCCCCGCCAATTCCCCCGCATCTTTTCCCACGCCTTCGCTTCCCGGCGAATCAATCGCTGCGACACCGCGCAGGTCCGATTGCACCGCTGCCAGCGCGACAATCCGCCGCCCCATCCGCCCCGCCGCGCCGGCAATGGCGATCTTGATCTGCGGATCCTTTTTTTCGCTATTCGCCATTCGCTATTTGCAGTTCTTCTCAATCGCCGCGCAGATCGCATCGAGATCATCCGCCACCGGGATCGGCTCGTTCGCCAGCCGCCCCATTGTCCTGGCCGCGGAATCCGATTGGATCGTACCGATACCCGTGTGGTATCTCACTGTCGCGTCCGGGTCTTTCAGCGCATGCCCCGTCAAGATGCACACGACACGAGCCCCGCGATCGACGACGCCCTGGCTCACCAACTGCCGCAGCCCCGCCACGCTCGCCGCGCTCGCTGGCTCGCAACCCAGGCCGCAGCGACCGATCCGTGCCTTTTCGTCCAGGATCTCCTCGTCCGTCACTTCACACACGACGCCGTCCATTGCCTCCAGCGAGCGCAGCGCCTTGGTCAGGTTGACCGGCCGGCCGATCTCGATTGCCGAGGCGATCGTTTGTGCTTTGCGCCCCGACTCGGCCATCTCTCGCTCGAAGCGCTCCACGATGGCCATGTCCACATCGCCGTTGTTCCAACGCAAGACGTGGCGGTTGAACAACTCGGATAGCGTGTTGGCCCCCGCCGCGTTCACGACCGCCAACCGCGGCATGCGCTTGACCAGACCCAGCTCGCGCAGCTCGATGAACGCCTTGCCGAACGCGCTCGTGTTCCCCAGATTGCCGCCCGGCACCACGATCCAGTCCGGCGGCTCCCAGCCGAGGCCCTCCAGGACGCGGTACATGATCGTCTTCTGCCCCTCCAGACGGAACGGGTTGATCGAGTTCATCACGTACAGGCCCAGCCGGTCGGCGGCCTCGCGGATTCGCTTCATACACGCGTCGAAATCGCCCTGCACCTGAAGCGTCAGCGCCCCATGGTCCAGCGCCTGCGAGAGCTTGCCGAAGGCGATCCTGCCCTCGCCGATGAAGACGGTTGCCTGCATCGGCCGACCATCCGTCAGCCGCGTCAGACCGGCGTACAGGGCCATGCTCGCGCTGGTGTTGCCCGTCGAGGCGCAGGCGACGCGCGACCGGCCGAGCCGACGGGCCATCGTGAACGCCGCCGCCATGCCGTTATCTTTGAAGCTACCCGACGGGTTCAATCCCTCGTATTGGAAGTGCAGGCGGCCCGGACTGAGCGGCAGATCGAGAGCCTTTACATCCGGGGTCTGGAGGATCGTCTGCCCCTCGCCGATGGTGACGAGGTCTCCCTCGTCCGCGAACGGCAGGAGTTCCCGAAACCGCCAGACCCCCGAAAAATCGAGCGGATTCGCCCGCCCGGCCCAGCGGCCCTCAAACTCCTTCAACGCCCTTGGCGGCGAGCATCGGCCCCAATCATAGGCTACATCCAGGAGCGAGCCGCATCGATCGCAGGCGTAGGCCGTATTGGTGAGACTGGTGGTAGCCGCACAGTCCGGCCGGATACACCGCAAGTACGCCCTTTGCGACATAGACTCGATGTTATCCGCCGCCCTCTGCACCGACAAACCGCGGTCAGCGGTGCCAATGGCGCGTAAGCCATCGGGGGCGCGATAATATCATTCGACCCGCCGCATCTTGAAGCCCGTGGGCCGATTGGATAGAATTGGCATCCTGGCATGGATGTTCGGCCTCCCCTCTGGGGTTTGATGCATGCGTTATCTTAAGCGATGCTTCCTCGTTCCCACGAGCGTGTTGTTCTCTACGCTCATCGCGATCGCGCCGGTCATCGGCGGCGAGCCGGAGATCGTCCACGATGAGCCGCTATGGGTCGGCGATGAACTGATCTATCCCGAAGGCGCGACGATTCCGCGCTACATGACCGAACTGGAGCGCGAATTCCTCAAGCGTTTTCCTCATGTTCCCTCCAGTCGCGCCCTCACCGCCCCACCGACCCTGCCTATCCACTGTGTCGCGGAGTATGAGCCGATGGAGGGATTGCTGTTCGCGTGGGAGGGCGGAAGTCCCTTCGTGAACAGCAGCACCGACATCCTGCCCACCATGATCAAACATATTACCACGACCGCGGCGGCCAGGGCCTATGTCGTGGTGGATACCTCCGGCGAACAATCAACCGCCACGTCGATGCTGACCACCGCCGGCGCCAACATGAGTAACGTCCAGTTCGTCATCCGCACGACCGACTCCGTGTGGATTCGCGACTACGGCCCACGCTATATCTACCACGGCCAATGCCGGGGCATCGTCGACCACGACTACAACCGGCCTACGCGCCCCAATGACGACGCGTTTCCGTCTTACTTTTCGACGGTCAAACATCACGCCTATTACGAACACCAGCTCGTCCACGGGGGCGGCAACTACCATCTCGACGCCCTGAATCGCTCCTACGCCACGGAACTCATTTGGAACGAGAACCCCGGCCTTTCCCACACGCAGATTCACGATATCTGGCAGGATTTCCAGAACGTGGACACGCACATCTTCCCGCCGTTTCCCACGTCGGTCGATTCCACCCAGCATCTCGACATGTGGATGCAGGTCATCGCCGACGACAAGGTGGTCATCAGCGACTGGCCCAACAACGTCGGATCGACGCAGGATGTCATCTGCGACAACGCCGCGACTTACATGGCCGGTCAGGGGTATACCGTGTATCGCGTCCCGGCGCGATCACTCAGCGGCGTCCACTACACCTACACCAATGTCGTGCTCCTCAATGATGTGATCCTTCTGCCCACCTATACCAACGCAACGATTGTCTCCGCCGGTCACAACGGCCAAGCCCTTGCGACGTGGCAGACGGCCATGCCGGGCAAGACGATTATTCAGGTGAATTGCCAGGCGATGGTCGGATTGGCGGGCGTCATGCACTGCATTGTCATGCACGTGCCGATCCATCTCGGTGGCGCGAACCCCACGGCGTATCTGGAGAACTATCGCGGCGGCGAGGTGCTGACGCCCGGCGCTGACATCGAGATTAACTGGATCACTGACGACGACGTGGGCGTGGTCAACGTGGACCTCCTGCTCTCCACGGACGGCGGGGTGAACTATGACACGACGATTGCCAGCATGACCGCCGACGACGGCTCGCACCTCTGGACCGTGCCGAACATCTGCTCGCAACAGGCCCGCATCAAAGTCGTGGCCCGCAACGCCCTGGACAAGCTCGGCGTCGACGCCAGCACGTCCAATCTGTCGATTTCCGGCCCCTCGCCCGTGGGCGACATGGACTGCAACTGCCTGGTGGAACTGGCCGACGTGCCGAACATGGTCGACGCCCTGGTCGATCCCGACACGTACGGCGGCTGCGACATTGACCTCGCCGACCTGAACGGCGACACCTTCGTCGACGGCGCCGACTTACAGCAGTTCGTAAACACCATCGCCCCTTAATCTGATCGATCAGAATTTACCACAGAGGCTCCGAGGCACAGAGTACGCCGACAAGAAATTATTTATTTTCTCTGTGTCTCTGTCGCGATCCGAATTATTCCCCCAGTCGCTCCGGCATCTCCGCGATGACATACGCCGTAACCGCCATCGACGCCACGCACTGCGACAGGTCCTGCGGATTAACCTTGTCCAGCGTATCCGCGTGGGTGTGGTGGTAGTCGAAGTACTTCGACCCTTCGACGTCAAAGCCCATCAGCACGACGCCGCCGGGTTTCATCGGGCTGATATCCGCCCCCGAATGCCCCACGCTGACATCCATCCGCCCCAGCGGCGACAGCAACTTCATCAATTCGACGAGCTGCCCGGCCGCGACCGTCTGTCGGCGGCCGTCGAGGCATTCGACGGAGTACCCTTCAGGGCGAAACGCGCCGGAGTCCGACTCGATCGCCGCGACGTGCTTGGCCAGCTCGGCTTCGTGGTCCTTGGCGTATTGCTTGCCGCCCGCCAGCCCATTTTCTTCGTTCGTCCACAGCACGACGCGGATCGTCCTCTGCGGGATCATATTGAGCTTCCGCAGGACATTGATCGCCTCCATCGCAATAACACAGCCGGCCCCATCGTCGTGGGCTCCCTGTCCCGCATCCCATGAATCGATATGCCCGCCGATCACCACGATTTCTTCGGGGTGCTCACGGCCGCGCAGCTCGCCGACAACGTTGGCCGACGGGACCATGCCGTGGTCCTGGGCCCCCATCTTCAGCGTCACTTTCACCGCCTGCCCGCGCGCGGCGAGCCGGCAGATCATCTCCGCGTCCTCGGTCGAGATCGCCGCGGCGGGAATTTTTTCCTTCGCATCGGCGTACGACATCGCTCCCGTGTGCGGCGAGCGCAGGCTCCGCGCCGTCACGCTCCGCACGAGACACGCCGTCGCCCCCTGCGCGCTGGCCAGTACCGCTCCCTTGTGCCGGAACCGTACCGCTGTCCCGTAACCGGAGCCCTTGTTCGGATCGTAAGTCTGCATGGGGTTGTTGAACAAGACTATCCGTCCGCGTGCCTTATCTCCCGCCGCTTCCAATTCTTTTTCATCTGCGACAACCAGCACATCTGCGGTGAGCCCGTCGGTGGGCGTCCCTACCGATAATCCCAGGCCGGACATCACCAGTGGATAGCGATACGGCTCGACCATCGTCAGCGACTCCTCGCCGCGGACCCACTTGGGCACCATGACCGGCTCGGCGCGGACATTTTCCTGTCCGTCGGCCTTCATCGTCGCCACGGCCCAGGCGACGGCCTTATCCAGCGCCTCTGACCCGCTGAGCCGATGGCCGATCCCGTCGCATAACTCCTCCATCTTCTTCCACGCGTCGTTGCCCGCGAGCGCGGCGTCGATGATCTTCTTCGCCTGCTCCTCGTAACGCTTGCTGACCGGTTGCGTGGTTGGGTTATCGTCACAGGCGAAAGCGACGAGAGCTGCACCCAGTCCCGTGACGACGGCCAACGCCAGCACGCTGCGCAAAAGTATCTTGGTGTTCATGAAATACCCCTCAAACCTTGATATTGAGAGCACTCGCCCAACACGTCCCCGACAGGATTTGAGCCTGTAACCTGTCTACTTGAGCTAGGACTGTGTCTATTGCTTCGATTTTATTCATCCTGCACGTTCCCGCAAGCCCCGGAAAAAGGCGAATTTGATCTTGCGAACTCTCTCAGCACGATACAATCGCGGAATAGGGGTCCTGGAGCCTATCGATGGAAAAAAATCGTCGCGGTTTCCTTCGCACTGTCGCGGGGACCGGTCTCTTTGCGTATGCATGGCTGAGAGATGACTGGGCGGAGCATGTCGCCCGGGCGCAGGAGTCTGCGCCGCTGAACCAGAGACCGCAGGCGGCTGCGGGGGCGGAGGATTTCTGGTTCAACGTCCAGCAGGCCTTCGACATCGACCGCTCGATCATCAACCTCAACAACGGTGGGGTATGCCCGTCGCCGCGCGTGGTGCACGAGGCCTACAAGCGGCAGCTCGACTGGGCCAACCATGCCCCTGCGCGCTGGATGTGGGACCATCAGGACCCGCAAGTGGAGTTGGTTCGCGTGCGGCTGGCCCGGGCGTTCGGGTGCGATGCGGAGGAGATGGCCATCACGCGAAACGCCAGCGAGAGCCTGCAGATCGCGCTCAATGGGATCGACCTGAAGCCGGGCGACGAAATCCTGACCACCACGCAGGATTACCCGCGGATGATCGCCACCATCCAGCAGCGCGAGCGGCGCGAAGGGATCGTGATGAGGCAGATCAAGCTGCCCGTGCCGATCCGGTCCAACGACGAAGTGGTGAAGCTCTTTGAGCAGAACATGACGCCGAAGACGAAGGTCCTGCTAATGTGTCACATCGTGAACATCACGGGCGAGATCCTGCCAGTGCGGGACATCTGCCGCATCGCCCGGTCGCGCGGCATCCGCACGATCGTCGACGGCGCCCACGCCTTCGCCCAGTTCGCCTTTCAGTACACCGACCTGGATTGCGACATCTACGGCGTGAGCCTGCACAAGTGGCTGACGGCGCCGATCGGGACGGGTTTATTGTTCGTGAAGAAGGACCTGATTCGCAGCCTCTGGCCGCTCCAGGCGGCGCTACCTGAGAAAGATGGGGATATCCGCAAGTTCGAGGAGATCGGGACGCACCCGGCGGCGCCGCGGCTGGCGATCGCCGAGGCGCTCACGTTCTATGAGGGGATCGGCCCGGCGCGGAAGGAGGCGCGGCTGCGTTGGCTGCGAGACTACTGGGCCCGGCGATTAAGTAAGCATCACAAGGTCAAGATCCATACGAACCTGGACCCGGCGCATTCCTGCGCGATCGGGGTGTTCATGATCGAGGGCGCGGATTCGGTCAATCTCGGCGAGCATCTATGGCACAAGCACAAGATCATGGTGACGCCGATCATGCATGAGGATTTCCAGGGGATCCGGGTGACGCCGAACGTCTACACGACGACGCAGGAGCTGGACATCTTCTGCGCCGCCATTGAGAAGGTGATTGAAAAGGGCCTGCCGCCTCCGGAGCCGAAGAAACGACCGGTAATTCAGCGCGCTGCCCCGCGGGCAACGAACCGTCCCGCAATGTAGGCGAGGGCACCACAAGCGCGGACGAGCTGATTCTCGCAGAAGTTCGCGCTACTCATCGTCCTCGGCTTCACCATCGTCTTCTATTCTCTCGTCGCCTTCCTCTTCGCCCTCGGCTTGGTCGTCCTTCTGCGTCGCTGCTATTTCCCTCTGTTTCTTCCAATACGTTTGATAGAATTCGATCTGTTCCTCGAATCTGAGAGGCTGGTTGTTCAACCGCCGCCAAAAGGACGTCAGGATGATCCCTGACATATCGTCCGGGTGATGGACTCCGTGACTCTCGAAGTATTTGGCGAGCCGCGAGTTTCCCCAAAGCCCCCAGTTATTCCTGATCCAGAGGCCGAGACCGAAGTGATGAACAATAAGTTTTTCATCCGGATCAGCCTTCATCTCAGCGACCAGTTCCGGAGTCAGCATCCGTTTCAACTCCGTAAAGCATTCTTCAAGATCCGCTGGCACGTATAGACCAGTGGGCGATGTCGGATCGTGTCTCAGTGAGACTTTGTATATGAGGCCTTCTCTTACCCGCTCGTCATTATGGGGAGTTGTCCAGATTCCGTCAGGCCGATCAGGCAGGGTTTCTGTGGTCGACACAAGAATCTGAGAGACCACCTCGTAACCTAGCACAGTCTCGTTTTCTGCTCCGGCCGCCACCAGAAGCTCTTCGAGGAGGGTTGCCAAATCGACGTCCTCCAGTTTCAATGTGACCGGCTGATCCGGTTCGATACTGGCTGCCTCGAGGGCTTCCCAGTTGATGTGGAGCGGGTATTCCGATTTCTCTTGAATCAGGTCAAAGGCGCTCTCAAGCCGCTCTCCTTTGAAATCAACACTTACGCGCATCCTCCTGAGCGAGCCCATTGCGTCGCTGTAAAGCTGCCTCTTGGTCTCGATCGCGCTGTCACCGCCTCGAGTCGTGGGTTGGGCACAACCAAACATAAGGCAGACGAGAACAAGGGGCGTCAGATGACGAGGCAGCAAGCCTTGGTTCTGTAACAGCATGCAATTGGCCGAGGGGGCTCGGCAAGTCAATTCCAAACGTACTTGATACGTCCCCGACAGGAGTCGAACCTGTAACCTTCGGCTTCGGAGGCCGACACTCTATCCAATTGAGCTACGGGGACTTTTCGCCCGCCATGGCGAGCCGCTGCCATTTTATCCCCGTTGTCGGGCCCGACAAGCTGCCTTTCACGCGCGTATTGTTGACCCGCCCCGCCTACCCGCTATCATCCCCGCCGAACCGGCCCCCTTTGCCGGTCGAATCGCAGGGACGCCAACTCAGGGGACAAACCATGATCACCGCCGTCGCCAAGGACTCCAAAACCTCCGAACATCTCCGCATCGCCGACGAGTACGGGGCGCACAACTACCACCCGCTCCCGGTCATCATCGAATCCGGCGAGGGCTGCTGGGTGACGGACGTCGACGACAACCGCTACCTGGACATGCTCTCGGCCTACTCCGCCCTGAACTTCGGCTACTCTCACGAGCGGCTGATCGCGGCGGCGACCAAGCAGCTTTCCAAGGTGACGCTCACGAGCCGCGCCTTTCACAATGATCAGCTCGGCCCCTTCTGCAAGGAACTCTGCGAGATGTCCGGCTACGAATGCGTGCTGCCGATGAACAGCGGCGCGGAGGCCGTCGAGACGGCCATCAAGACCGCCCGCAAGTGGGGCTACAAGGTCAAGGGCATCGAAAAGGACAAGGCCGAGATCATCTGCGCCAAGGGCAACTTCCACGGCCGCACCGTCACCGTCGTCAGCTTTAGCACCGACGCGCAGTATCGCGACGGATTTGGCCCCTTCACGCCCGGCTTCCCGCTGGTAAACTTCGGCGATCCCGCCGCACTCGAGAAGGCCATCACCAAGAACACGGCCGCATTCCTCGTCGAGCCTATCCAGGCTGAGAGCGGTATCCTCGTCCCGCCCGAGGGGTACCTGAGGAAAGTCCGCGAGATCTGCACTAAGCACAACATCCTTTTCATCGCCGACGAGATCCAGACCGGTCTCTGCCGCACGGGCGACCGCTTTGCCTGGCAGCACGAGGGCGACGCGGCCCGACCGGACATGATGTGCCTCGGCAAGGCCCTGGGTGGCGGGATCGTCCCCATCTCAGCGATCGTCACGTCGCGCGAGATCATGAGCGTCTTCAAGCCCGGCGACCACGGCTCCACCTTCGGCGGCAATCCGCTGGCCTGCGCCGTCGCCCGTGTGGCGATCGAAATGATTGCGAACGAGGGCCTGGAGCAGGCGGCCCGCGAGCAGGGCGCGTACTTCCGCGACAAGCTCAAGGCCGTCAAATCCCCCGCCGTCAAGGAAATCCGCGGCCGCGGTCTCTTGATCGGCGTGCAAATCAAGCCCGAATACGGCAACGCCCGCGGCTTCTGCGAGAAGTTCATGGCCGAGGGCATCCTCTGCAAGGACGCCCACGAAGACGTGATTCGCTTCGCCCCGCCGCTGATCATCAAGAAAGACGAGATCGACTGGGCAATGGACCGGATCGGGCCGATCCTCGCCGAGGCGGAACCGGTGAAATAGGCCTGGCGATGAAGGCCGTCTCTTAAGACGCGTCTTCAATCGGCGCGGCTTCTGCAATGGTCGATTGTTCCACCAGCGTGTGCACCGCCATGTTCAGAAACGGCGGGTATAGTTTTTTGATGGCCAGACGATACTGATCAGTGTCGATCTGTTTGATGATTCCCGCCACCGGCAGGAATTGTTCTTTCCCTACAACGGTCTCATCGGACACCAACGACCGCTCGGCAAAGTGGTATCCGAACGTGTCGCCCTTTGTCACCCGCAGGATCGACCATTTTTCCATCGAGGCGAACTGCCGGTACACGCTCAACCGAAAGCGCACCCGCAACGCAACATCCGCGCCAACTTCCTTGATGAGGTCCTGCTCGACCTGTTCCACGGTTCGAAAGTCGTTCGTGCCGACGATCACGTCAAACCCTGTGGCGGGCTCAACCACCAGAAGGCGCGGGACTCCGACATCCGTCCCCGCAACGTTGAACGCGTGCCCGAGGTCCCGGTAACCGGGTTTCTCAAGCCGCAGACTCTTAAAGGCCTTTGACGCCCGAATTGCTTCGCGGGGAACGAGCGTCATTCCCTCGGCCTCCAGCCGGTCCACAAAAAAGCGATGCAACTCGTCGGGGAACTCCTTCCGCATCGCCTCGTCGAGCTGTATGCGAATCCGCCCGGCCCCCGCCATCGACGTCGCCAGCCCGATGGGGATGAACTCGTGAATCACGACGCCTGGCTGATTGTCGGCCAGCGATTCGAGTTTCTCCGTGACGTACTCGATGGCAAACTCGACGAGAGCCACCTTGCGATACCCCGACGTGACGGGCCCTTTCGGTTCGTGCTCCCAATAAGACGGAGCGGCGGATTTAACCTTTGACGGCTCGCCAAGGTCTGCTTCACTGAGTTTGGAAGCCGGCGCATGGCAACCGGTCAGCGCGCCGAGGAGGACAGTGATCCCGATGCGACAATACCATCTCCGTGTAAGCATGATCTCTCCCGGGTGATTTCGTCGGGGGGTGCGCGGCGCGCAGCCATCCATGGCCGACAGGGGGACAGGAATGATAGTCGGGGCGCCTCTGTTCCGCCAGTATTTGCGCATCGGCGTGCGGATCACGCCAAAAAAGGACGGTCGCGAATGCAACGACATCGATTGCGATCTTGATCCATCACTCGAAGGTTGGTATCTTCATGTTTATCTCGCCATGAGTTGATTCGCCGCGGGAGTTGTGACATGGCTGACAACGTCAAGCCCGTTTCCGTCCTCATCCTCGGCGCCGCCGGCCGGGACTTTCACAATTTCAACTGCTGCTATCGCAACGACCCGCGGTACCAGGTGGTCGCCTTTACCGCGACGCAGATCCCCAATATCGAAGGCCGCGTCTATCCGCCGCACCTCGCCGGGCCGCGCTACCCGCAGGGCATCCCCATTTATCCGGAGGAGCAAGTCGAATCGCTCATCCGGCAGTACGGCATCAACCTCGCCGTCTTTTCCTACTCCGACGTGACGCACGAATACGTCATGCACATGGGCGCGCGGGTTAACGCCGCCGGGGCGAATTTCGGCATGATCGGCACGGCCAAGACGATGCTGCCCTCCACCAAGCCCGTTGTGGCGATCTGCGCCGTCCGCACCGGCTCCGGAAAGAGCCAGACCACCCGCCATGTCGCCAAGACCCTGCGCGGGATGGGCAAAAAAATTGCGGTCTGCCGCCACCCCATGCCCTACGGCGATCTGACCAGGCAAATCTGCCAGCGCTTCGCGACGCTCGAAGACATGGATCGCTACGAGTGCACCATTGAGGAGCGCGAGGAGTACGAGTTGCACATTCGGGCGGGCAATCTCCTCTTCGCCGGAATCGACTATGAACAGATCCTCCGCGCCGCCGAGAAAGAGGCCGACGTCGTCGTCTGGGACGGCGGCAACAACGACACGCCCTTCTTCAAGCCCGACCTGCACATTGTCGTCGCTGACCCCCACCGACCGGGTCACGAGACGCGCTACTACCCCGGCGAGACGAACTTACGCATGGCGGATGTCATTGTCATCAACAAGGTCAACACGGCGAAACCGGAGGACATCGGCACCGTTGAGGCCAACGCCAAACGGCTGAACCCCAAGGCCCGCGTCATCCGCGCCGACTCAGCGATAATCTGTGATGGCCACGAGCAAATCCGAGGCAAGCGGGTCCTCGTCGTCGAGGATGGCCCGACGCTCACCCACGGCGAAATGCGCTACGGCGCCGCCCACGTCGCGGCCGAGCAATTCGGCGCTGCGGCGATCATCGACCCCCGCCCCTACGCCGCTGGCTCAATCAAAGCCGTCTTCGCCAAATACCCGCACCTGACCGACATCCTGCCCGCGATGGGTTACGGTCGCGAGCAGATGAACGATCTCGAAGCGACCATCAACGCCGCCCCCTGCGACCTCGTCCTCGTCGGCACACCGATCGACCTCGCCCGCCTCCTCAAACTCAACAAGCCCGCCCTCCGCGTGGCCTACGAACTCGCCGGCGACGGGGCTGAGAAGCTCGCATTAGTCCTAGGTAGTCACCCGCGCTTCAAGTAATGCGCTCTACCGTAGCGTTCGCTCGTGTCACGAGTCGAACCTTTTCAACAGTCATTGTCCCCCCCGCCTTTGTTCCGTAATATTCTCGCCCGTAATAGCAAAAAGGAGTACGAACACATGAGCGCGCTCAAATCTCGCAGCCTAGCCTCCATGAAGGACCTCACTCCCGATGAGCTGGGACAAATTCTCACCACCGCCGCAGCCGTCAAGAAAAAACCCGCCGAGTATCGCCAGAAGCTCGCGGGTAAGACACTCGCCATGATCTTCCAAAAGCCCTCCCTGCGGACCCGCGTCTCCTTCGAGGCGGGCATGACGCAGTTGGGCGGTCACGCGATCTATCTCTCTCCCAACGACATCAGCATTGGCCAGCGGGAGACGACCGAAGACATCGCGATCGTCCTGTCGCGGATGGCCGACCTCATCATGGCCCGCACCTTCGGCCACAACATCGTGACCGACCTCGCCAAGCACTCGCGCGTCCCCGTCATCAACGGCCTCTCCGACCACGAGCACCCCTGCCAGATCCTCGCCGACCTGCAGGCAATCCAGGAGCGACGCGGCAAGCTCGCCGGTCTCCGCTGGGTCTATTGCGGCGACGGTAACAACGTCGCGCATTCGATCATGCTCGGCGGCGCGCTCGCCGGGATGCACGTCACGATCATCGCCCCCCAGGGCTACCAACCGAAACCAGAGGTTCTGGCCGACAGCCAGGCGATCGGCAAGGAAACTGGCGGCAGCGTCAACGTCAGTAGTGACATGCCGGGCGCGGTCAAGGGCGCGGACGTCCTCTACACCGACGTCTGGGCGAGCATGGGCCAGGAAGCCGAGGCCGCCGCCCGCAAGAAAATCTTCGCCGGCTACACCATCGACATGAAAGTGCTTTCGCTCGCCAATCCCGACTGCGTCCTCCTGCACTGCCTCCCCGCGCATTACGGCGACGAGATCACCTACGATGTGACGCGGACGAAGAACTCCGCCATTTTTGACGAGGCCGAAAACCGCCTGCACGCGCAAAAGGCATTGATGCTCCTGCTCGCCGGAGCGGTCTGATTGACGCTACAATGTCCCGTAGGGCGGGTTCTGCCCGCCGACACTTGTGGCGGGCCGAGCCCGAACTAATTCGATCAGCCCGGAGGTCTCATGAGCTTTGAAGAACGTGCCGATGCGGTCGTGGCGGCGCTCGATGCCGAGGAATTGAAGCTTGTGTACCGCGTGCTGCATCAGCACTTGGGCGACCACCCCGAGCTGATGGACACCGACTTCCTCATTGAATTGCAGACGTATCTCCAGCGCCAGGCCAAAGCCGCCGGCGTCGATATCTCCGACCATTCCGCTTGGGACCGCTGGATCGGCAACGTGGGCGTGTCCTGCGACATCCGTAACCCCCGCCGCCGGGTCATTGAATAACCGCCGCCCCCCGCTGCTCCAACGCGATAATCAAATCCAAGACCGCCGGCAGCTCCTTTTGCAACTCAGCCGGTCCGTTCGACTCACGCGCCAGCGGCGCCAGGAACTGCACCTGCTCCTCGAAGATCGCCGCGTATTGCTCGACCGCCGCCGCCTGATCAGCCGAAGCGGCGCCACAGTGCAGTCGAAAGAACTCCACCGCTCGCCTGCGACCAGTCACGAATGACTGCACCAGACGCGAATGCCAATCCGCACCAGAATCCTCCATCGCCGCCGCCCGCCACTTCTCCAACGCCACCACGCCCGTCACCACGCGATACTTCACGGGCAGCCGATCGGCGAGCACCGCCGCAGCGCGATTAAGCGCCACATCGATGATCGCCGGCGGAGGCGGAGTCGTCTCTCGATATTCCTGTACCGTGTATATCTGCACCGGCGCGGCCGCGAGCGCCACCGTCCGCCCGCCCGAGTAGATGGAGCGTCCGAGACATTCGCCTCGCGACGGATCGTAATCTGTAATGACTCCCCAAATCGCCCGCTGCGGCGCCGGCCAGCCCATCCATGCCAGCGCCGGGTGTTCGTGGTCCAGCGCCGTTCGCACTAGGGGCAGGTAGCTGTCCGTAAAGTGATCCTCAAACTCCGGCGGAGGCAGCGGCAATGGCGCCGCATCCGGTGGGTGAAGATCGCGCAGCTCCAGACCGTACAAACGAGCCGCTGACTCGAGGAATGCGTGCCGCCCATAGGTGTTCCACTGTTCTCCCGGCCGGGCCTCGGCGGCGTAAGTTAAAAGAAACGCATCACCCAAAGCCGCCGCAAGCTCGTCGCGAGGAACGCATCGACCGTAGGCGGAAAGCACCGCTTCCAGGCTCAGGAGAAGCGATTGCGACGGGTCGTCACACTCATGGACCTTCAGCGTCGAAAGCCGGCGCTTTTCAATTCCTGTCCTCATGGCAAAGCCCCCTCCGCGCGCGGTCTCCGCCACACCCCGTCCCGCCCCAGCAACTCATACGGCCGGTACTGGGCCTTGTAATTCATTTGGCGACAATCCTGAACGTAGTACCCGACATACCAGTACGCCAACCCCTTCCGCCGACATTCCTCAATCTCGCACAAGGCGCTGAAGACCCCCAGGCTGCGCTGGGCATGGATCGGATCGAAATAAACATAAACGCTGGACAGGGAGTCCGGACAGACGTCCACAATCCCCACCGCCGCCAGCCGCTCTCCAATCCAGTAACACATCTCGAGGGTAAAGGTTCGCCCGGCCTCTTCGAGCGGCGAGTGGTAAAGAAATTCCTCAAAATCCTCCCGCTCGTCGCCCCCCACGTCGTCGTGTTGCCATAGACGGTATTCGTGGTAGAGGCGCCATTTCTCATCCGTCGCTCTTGGCACGTCAATCGTCACGCGGACATCGGCGTTGCGCCGTTGCACCCGCCGCTGCGAACGACTGGGCGCGAAATCCCGAACCGGCACGCGGATCGGTATGCACTCCCGGCACCCCTCGCAAATCGGACGATAGACAATACACCCGCTGCGGCGAAACCCGGCGTCCATGAGCCGTTGATAGCTTTCCGGGGCCAATTGCCGGCTCAGCATGTATTCATGAGTTGCGGTCCGTCCCGGCAGATAGGCGCAGGGCCCCGACTGCCCCTGATACAGGGGCAGGGCCGGGCGTACGGTCGTGTCAAAGGCTGGCCGATCCACGGTAAATAGGATAGCATTCTACAGGGATGGCGTAGCTGCCGCCCGGCCACGAGCCGAACGGATGGGAACTGACCACCCTGTTTGAAAAGGACAACATGACACGATACTCCCTGCTTCTTGCGACCACGTTCGCGGTATTATTTCCTTCCCTGGTTCGTGCCGCCCCGCAGATCGGCGACAAGGCCCCGCCGGTGAAAGTCGCCAAGTGGATGACCCTGGCGCCGCCCGCCCTCCCTAACGACAAGGGCGCCGAGAAGCACATTTTCCTCGTCGAATTCTGGGCGACGTGGTGCGGTCCGTGCATGAAGAGCGTTCCCCACCTCGCCGAGCTTCACCGGAAACATCAGAAGGACGGTCTCGTGGTCCTCGGGATCAGCAACGAAGAGCCTGACACGATCGCCAGCTTCTTAAGCGGCAAGGCCAAGAAGTTGAAGCTGGAGATGCCCTACTTCGTCGGCTCCGACGAAGACATGGACACCCAAAACGTCTGGATGAAAGACGTCGAAGGCATCCCCTACGCGTTTGTCGTCGATAAGACCGGCACCATCGTGTGGACCGGCAACCCCCTCGCCGACACCAAGGTCATGGACGATACCATCAAACAGGTCCTGACCGGCAGCTTCGACATCGTCGCCGCCAAGAAAGCCGCGGCTAACGCCAAGAAGGCCAACGAGTTGATGGGTGAGCTTCGCGCCGCTTACGGGAACCAGGACAAGGAGCGGGTCTTCAAAATCCTTGATGAGATCATGGCCCTCAAGCCAAACGACATTCAGGCGTACTTGATCAAGAAGCAACTTCTCGCCGAATTCGACATGGAGGACCAGATCCCCGCCTGGGAGGCCAAGATCGAAGTGGCCATGAAGGACTCGTCCGACGGTCTGCTGCAGCTTGCCGCCGTCGAATTGGAAAAGCCGCTCTCCGATCGAAACGCCGCCATGCTCTATCGCAGCGTCAATCGAGCCAACGAACTGACCAACGGTCAGGACGCCGAGGCCCTGCTCTTACTCGCGCAGACCCAGTGCACCATGGGCATGATCGACGCCGCCATCGCCACCCAGAAAAAAGCCATCGACCTGACCACCGGCGAACAAGCCGAGGAATTCAAGCGTGTCCTCAAGTACTACGAGACGTCAAAGGAACTCGCCCAGTCCGTAACCCAAACACAATAATCAGGGGACCTGCCGCCTTCGGCGCTCTCGATCCCTCGATCCCGGCGGATTCGCAATCGCTTTTTGTGCGACACGCTTTGATACCCCTGCTGTGCCGCGTATAATCCATCGTCGCCCACGACCGAACACACCGGACAGCCCGTAATGGAGCCCCTTCCATTGCCCCCCGCGACCTTCGAGCCACCCGCCAATGCCGATGCACTTTCGCCTCAGCCCAAGGCCGGAGGTTACGTGCAGACTGTCGGCTCCGCGGGTATCAGCCTTCTCGTTCACGCTTTCATGGTCCTTCTGCTGGGGCTCGCCACATGGGCCATCGGAGGCACCATCGAGCCCTCCGATCGCGACTTTAAGGTGCACGTGGTCTCCGCGGTGGAATCGACCGCGCCCGGCGGAGGATTTCAATTCCCCGGTTACGCCTACATCGAGCGGCCGGATTCCTCGAAGGCCGCCGAGTTCAAGAGCGATTCGACCGACCTTTCCGATCTTTTGAAGCAGGAACAGCCTCCCATCGAGGCCAGTTCGGTACCTACCGGCGCGGGACTGGCCGACGCCGCCGGAGAACTGCGCCGAGGCGATGTGGTGGGCATCGGTCTCGATTCCGCATCGGGTCAGGGTGGCCAGGGAACCGGTCTGGGAGATCGGGATCTCGCCGGCGGCGGTCCTGTGGGAAGCCTGTGGGGCGTCGGCGAAGGCCAGCGGGCGCGCTCGATTGTCTATGTCATGGACCGCAGCGGGTCCATGAGCGACACGTTTGGCCTGCTCCAGCGCGAATTGAAACGGGCCATCGGCTCGCTGGAGCGCGACCAGATTTTTGAGGTGATCTGGTTCAACGAGGGCAAGCCGACGGAGTTATTTTCGCGAATGAAGCCCGCGACCCTCGCCAACAAACAACACGCCTTCGCTGCCATCGGCCGCATCGTGCCCAGCGGCCAGACCGAGCCGGTGGCCGCGATACGGCTCGGCCTGGGTTACAAGCCGGACGTGCTGTTCCTGCTTTCCGACGGCGACTTCGGCGAGGAAAACAAGAACATCGTCCGAACGATCCGGCAGTTCAACCGAAACCGGCAATCCACGATCAATGCGATACTTTTCGTGTATGACACAATGGGCGAAGGCGAGCGGGTGCTCCGGGCCATCGCCGAATCCAACGGCGGCGTGTATAAGCATGTCACCGAAGAGGACCTCCGCCGCTAAACGCCAAGGGCCCCACATGCACCGAGCGAAAATGTACTACCTTCGCGCTGCCGTCCTCGCAGCGATGGTCTTTGCCGGCAGCGCCACCGTAATCTTCGCCGCCGATACCCCCACGACCGCCGGAAAATCGCTCCTCCAGGTCATCCTCGAAGGGGCCGAGTGGCCGGGCGCGATCATCCTCCTGCTTTCCCTCGCCTCCGTGACCATCATCGTCGAGCATTTCTGGTCGATCCGGAACGCGACCATGCTGCCGGCGGCCGAGTTCGAGGAAACGCGCCAGCTCATCGAGGCCCGCAAGTTCAAGGAGTGCATCGAGTCCGTCCGTGCCAGCCGGTCGATGTTCGCTGACGTCCTGACGATCGGCCTGCGCCACGGGCGCAACGGCTTCGACGCCATGTACGAGGCCTCGCAGGAACGCGCCGCCGCCTGGTCCAGCCGCCTGTTTCGCAAGGTTGAGTATTTGAACATCATCGGAAATCTCGCCCCGCTCATGGGACTGCTGGGCACCGTGCTCGGAATGATCCGCGCCTTCGGCGCGATGCAGGATGCGCACGGCGCCTACAAACCGGAAAATCTTGCGGGCGGTATCAGCCTCGCCCTCGTCAATACCTTCCTCGGCCTCGCCGTCGCCATTATCTCCCTCGGCTTTTTCGGAATCTGCCGCAGCCGCGTGGACGCCTTCACGACCTCCGCGCACGCCGCCGTCATTGATCTCCTTGAATATTTCCGGCCGATCACCGTCGGTTCGGCGGTCGCGACCACCGCCAAAAACGATTCCGTCCCCAAGAACGATTCCATCTCCAAGAACGAGCCGGCGGCCGCGCCGGTGGCGGGCTGAGCGTTCCCTTAACGAGGACCGGCATGCGAAACATCCCATCGGCCGCATCCTTCGATCTCAACCTGGCCCCCATGGTCGATGTCATGATGTGCCTGCTCATTTTCTTCATGCTCGCCACGCGGATGGTGGAGCAGGAAATCAGCCGGATCGACCTGCCCGTCGCCCGTGCCGCGCAGGACCCGGAGGGCGGCGATCGCGACCGACGGATCGTCATCAACATCGCCGATGCCGACGGTCGCGGAGCACCCAGGTATCTGATCCGCGAGGAACCGCGCAGCCTGGCAGAAGTCCTGAATCACATCGACACTCAGGCGCAGGAGCATCCTGACATCACGTGCATGATCCGCGCCGATCGGCGGCTGCCCTACGGTCACATCGATGCCGTTCTGCAGGGTTGTGCCAGGGCGGGTGTGTCGGACATCACCTTCGGGGCGCTGCGGTACGACGGAGCCGGACCATGATGCCAAATCTGCACGGTCGCGCGCCGCGCGTCCGCATCCCCAACCTCGCGCCCATGGTTGATGTCGTCATGGTCATCCTCATTTTTTTCATGCTCGGAACGGGTTTCGCCACACCCGAAGGAGTGCTCCCGACGCGCTTACCTACTCAAATCGGCCCGGGGGGCGGCGCTCGGGTCTCCATCGTGCCCGTCGTGCGGATCGAACTCCGCGAATCGCCCGGGGGGCTGCGGATACTGGTCATGGGGCAGGCATTGGCCGAGAGTTCCTTTGACGTGTTGTCGAGCCTGCTCACCGAGAGAAAGGACGCCGGCGCTGACGCCGCGGGTCGCGTGCTCCTGTTGGCGGAGCCCGCCGTTCGCTTCGAAAGCGTCATTTCGGCCATGGACACCTGTCAGCGCGCCGGCTTTCCCAATCTCGAACTGGTCATCGGCGGCGGATCGACGCCGGTCCGTACCGACGAATCGTGATGACATGGACGCCCTCTCGCCGAGAACGCTGCGCCGAACGCCGCTGGCCCTGCTGGCGCTCGCGGGGTGCGCCGCGGCCGCCCTGGCACAGTCGCCGGACGTCGCGGAGCGCGAACCCGACGACGCCCTGCCGCGCGAGCAGCGGGCGCTTGTCGACGAACTCACCGACCGGGACATGCCGGAACTCGTGGAGGAGCTTCTCGCCGGTGCGCCCACCATGCACCGCATCCACATCGCCCGCGCCTACGCCAAGGCGGCGATCGGCGCCAAGGCGGACGTGGAGCGGCAGAAGTTTCTCGAAAAGGCCTCAAGCGAATACCGCCGCGCTCTCACGCTGGCCAGGGACTCCAATTGGCTGCGCGGCCTGCGCCGACGCTACGACATCGCCCTCTGGCAGGTCGAACTCTCTGAACTCATCCTTCGACGCCAGGCGGCCCCCGACCTGGATCGTTACGAAGTGACGAGCGGACTTGACTATGATCGCCCGCGAATCGTCGGCCTGCTGAACGACGCGCATCTCCTCTACAGACAATCGGCCGTCCGGTTGGACGAATTGCTCGTGGGCCTGCGCACCCAGGAAGAACAATATCTGCTCCTGGGCCTGGCCGCGAAGATCGCGCGGCTGGCCGAGCAGCGCCGCCTCAACGCCGCCTGGACCGCCGTCTATCTGGCGATGGTCGATCGCGACCCCGCCGAATCGGCCAATGATCCCGGCGCGCCGGGACGCCGCCAGGCCCTCCTCGATGGCGCGCTCGCCGATTTCGACGCGCTCGCCCGTTCCGCCAGAGACTCCGAGCAAAAATACAACGCCCTCCTGGGCGCGGGCGTCGCCCTTCGCGAGAGCGGTCGGACGACCGAAGCCCATTCCGCGTTCGATCGCGTCCGCCTGTCGGTCGCGTCGTCCGCGGTGATTATTCGCGCCCGCTTTGAACAGTCCCGGACGCATCTTGCCGCCGGGGAGTTCGACGCAGCCCGCCGGGAGCTGGCGGAACTGGAGCGAACGAACGATCCGGACGGCGCATCCAACTTCTATCAACGCCTCGCTCCGTTAGTGACCGCTTATAGCTACCTCCTGGAGTCAAAGGCCGCAGGCCGCAATGCCGCCAGCCGGGCCGCTCTGCGCGACAAGGCCGCGGCGGAATTCAACGAGATCGCCAAACAAGGCGGGCCGTGGACGGAAATCGCCCAAGTCTACCTTGCGGCGTTGCGCGGTCCGCGCCAGAACCTTGCCGAACTCGGCGACGCCGAATTGTCGCTGCTGTCCGCGCGCTGGATGAAAGAAGCCCAGTACCGACAGGCGATCGAACCCCTGACGCTGCTGCTCAGCCGCGCCGACAAAGACCCGGAGAGGACGGAAGCCGCCTTCAACCTGGCGGTTTGTCGTTTTCAGATCGGGGACCTATCCGCCGCCGCTGAACAATTCGAGGGCATTGCGCGGGAGGAATCGCGCGGCGATCTTGCCGAGCAGGCGGCCGTCTATGCCTATCATTGCCGGCGGCAGATCGCGAATTCGGAAAAATCGACCGCAAACTACGACAACCTCACCCGCGCCGCCACTCATTTGGCCGATCGTTATCCCCGCAATGATCTCGCTGGAGAAGCCCGTTGGGTCGCCGCCCTCGCGCACCAGGAGACGGGTCAATGGAACAGAGCCCTTGAGGCCTACGCCCGCATTCCAGAAAAGTCATCCCGTTATCGTTCCGCCCGCTGGGGCATCGCGATCTGCCGCCAGCGGCTCTACGATCAGCTTGCTCCCGACGCGGCTCACCAGGCTCGCCGTGAAGCCGCAAAGGCCGCCGCCGACGCCTGGATCGCCGTCGCCGGGATGCCGACCACCACTTCAACCGCCTCCCAGCCGTCAGTCGATGAAGCGAACCTCGCCGCCGCGGAGTTGTTGGCCGGTCCGGACCTGGAGCGCATCGATGACGCCCTGTCGATTCTGCAAAGAATGCCGCAATCCGAGCGCGTCCTGCTCCTTCGGCTTCGATGTCTTACCAGCCGGGGCGATGAAGCCGCTGCCCGCCGGGAATTCGACGCGATCCTGAATGACGCCTCCGGGGCGCAGCGCGGCCCTCTCCTCGCGGCGCTGGCCGCGCATTACGAAGGCGCCGCCCGCCGCTTACAAAAAGCCGACCGCACGGACGATGCGAAGAAGAACTGGTCCGCCTGCGCGGGCATCCTCCGCGAGCTGATCGCGTGGATGGACAAACAACCGGATGGCGACGAATTACGTCGCGCCGCGATCGCGGCCAGGGTCGGTTTGGCCGAGGCCCTCGTCCAGCTCGGCGAGTTTGCCGCGGCCCGCGCCCAATACGACGAGCTCATCGCCGCCGACCCGGCCAACGGCGACCATCTCCGCAGGGCGGCGCTGCTGGAAGAACAACTCGCCGCCAGCTCCAGCCATCCGGACGCCGCCGATCGCGCCGAAGCGCAATGGGGCAGGCTCCTCGAAGATGCTTCCCTCCGCCAACGCTCGCCCGAGGTCTATTGGGAGGCGCGGTATTACTGGCTCGCGCATCAACTCCGCCACGGTCGCGCGGCCGATGTATGGAAGGGAATAGAATCCGAAAAGGCGTGGTTCCCCGACCTCGGCGGCCCGCCATGGCAGGGGCGACTGCTGGAATTGGCCGCCAAGGCCCGCGAGGCCGATGGCCGCGGTGATTCGCAATGAACGCCAGCCGCCTATCGAAACATCGTCTGATGCCGTTCGCCGTCGCACTCGTCGCATTGATGCCTGGCGCCGCACTTGCACAACCAGAGGCCGACGACCTCGCGCACGCCGCCCGCCTCCTCGAAGATGTCCGTGACAATGTCTTTTCCTTCGACGATCCAGCCTTCTATTGGTTCTGCCGATTCGTCGCGTCGGGGAAAGCTGATGTCGCCCTTGCCGGCAAGGAATCCCCTGAATCGCTCCCCTGGACCCTGCTCCTCGAACGCCCCAGCGACTTTCGCGGCAAGCCCGTCGTCATCGAAGGCACACTGCAGGCCATCCGCGCTTTCGATGTAACCAACCGCGAGGGGCTCGGCAGGCTCTACCAATGCGAATTGTCGGAGACCGGCACCCGCGCGCTGGGCGCCGTCATTTGTACGCAGGAGCCATTGGCGGTTCCGCTACGTTCGCGCGTCCGCGTGAAGGGCTATTTCATCAAAGTTCGCGCCTTTCAAACCAGCGCCGGGGAAACCGGCGCCGGCCCGCTGATCGTCGCCAAGAACCTCCACCTCCTCTCGCCTCCCGCCACGGGCATTCCCGGCGGTGGACCGGCAGCCTCGCTCGATCGTTGGCTCATCCCCGGAATCGCGCTTCTGGCCATTCTCTGGCTGTGGCTGCGCCGTGCCGCAACGCGCCGAACGGCGGCACGAGACTCGCACCTTGCAGGCCGATCCGGTACGCGCGTCCCGGCGCGCCGGGACACCGACGACGATTTCGCATGGCTGCCGCCGGACAACGCCCCGCCGCGCGCGTCCGAGAACCCGGTGGACTCCAAGTCGTCAAACTCGACTCCCTCCGCATCCTGACTTGCATCACTTTGCGACCCGGCGACAATAGCCGAAGGGATGAAGACTTCACGGTTTAGTTCAAGGAATCTGCACCGCCCGATGAATCGACCGACCTTTCACTGCATCGCCCTGTTTGCCGCCATTGTGTTGACCGCGCGGGCCGGGGCCGCCGGCCATCCCGACGTGACCGTCCTCCGCATGGGTTCCGGTCAGATCACCAAAGACAAACCCGAAGATTCGTGGCGGCTGCCCATGGGGGCGAACGGACCCTTGCCGCAGGCCCTCGTACTCATGGGCAAGCAGCCCAAAGCGGCCAAGGAATTCCGGTTCCCCATGTCGC
This sequence comes from Phycisphaerae bacterium, assembly GCA_035275405.1. Taxonomy (NCBI): domain Bacteria; kingdom Pseudomonadati; phylum Planctomycetota; class Phycisphaerae; species Phycisphaerae bacterium. The sequence continues at coordinate 289,906 of DATEMU010000001.1, read as the reverse complement.
AGCCCGCCGATCCGGATGCCCCGCCAGAGATGGAGCAGGTTCCCGCCACCATCAAGTTCACCATTGCCGGTCAGGAACTGCCGCCGTGGAACCTGCACCCGTTCGTTACGGCCTACGTCATTAACCTCGACGTCATCCGCCGAAATCCGGAATACGCGACCGGTCGCATGGCCATCAAGGCCGTCCTCGAAAGCCGCGCCGATCAATTCGATTTTGCGGTGTTCGCCATGCCCGATCCGCTCCTGCTCAACGAGACGTTGAACGGGCCGATTGCGGCATTTTACGACGCCGCCTCGGACCCGGAGATCAAGGCGTACTTCAAGGCCCTGGCCTTCGAGATCGGCGGGGACAACGTCAACGCCCTCCTCGAATACCGCAAGCTCGCACAGTCGCAAAACGAGACGCTTGCCCGCATCGCCCGGCGCGGCGTCCGCCTGTTCGGCTTCGAAACGCGGCCGCGCAAGCTCTCCGGCAACTTCATGGAACATTGGCGCTGGGCGCTTTACCTCCAGCAGTGCAGCCTCTTCGGGCCGGCCTTCGGCGAATTCAACGAGTGCCGGGTCATCTACCCGCTGCACGCCGAGAGTCAGTTCCGCGCGGGCGAGATGCTCGATCGCCTCGACGCAAACCAGTTCAAGCAATTGCCCTACATGGAGCGCTGCTACGAGGCATCCTTCCCCAAAAAGGTCTCGCCCTGGTACACGCTCCTGGTCATCCTCGAATCGCGTCAGAACAAGTCCATTCCCAACGATCGCCTTTTCGATATCAAGGGCGACTGGATCGTCGTGCAGCGGATGGTCGAAGCGGCCACGGGCGGGGCTGTGCGGATCATCACTACCACGCACGAGTTCAAGGACGAGACCGCCCACGCCTTCCGCACATATCCAGGCGGCGTACACGGCCCTAAAGAGGACCTCGTCGGCGACCGCGGCTGGTTCGACAGCGTCATCTTCATCCGCCCGCGCGTCGCGACTGACAAGGAGCCCAATGTCCTGACCGCCGGTGGCGACAGCGGGCCGAAAGGCGCGGCGATCTCCTGCCTTTACGACGACGCCGGCTGGAAGGAGATGTTCCAAGCCTGGTATCAGCATTACACCTGGGCGGCGCACGTCGGCGAGATCGGCGAGGGGTATCCCGCCGGCGACGACCTCTGGGACTGCGGTCACCAACCAGTGCCGCATGAGACATACAGCCTTCGCGCGGCGCTGCGCTACAACTTCACTCCGGCGATGGCGTTGCGGCCGAAGATGACCGATTTGTGCTCGCCGGGCAATCATGTGCGACTCTGGCAAATCAAAGGACCATTTCCGGTACGCGAGTCCGGCAATAGTTCTGAGCCACTGCGACACCACGTACTCGATCCGATCAACTCCGGACCCTCCCTCCATACCGTCACCGTCGTCAGCGACGCCGACTTCGTTGATCTCGCCAAGCTGCTGGGCAAGTCCGGTGCGGCATTGGCCGAGGCTACGACGTGGGTGTATTCGCCGATCGACCAGGACGTCCGCATGTGGATCGGTCAGAACGACGGATTAGCCGCGTGGCTCAACGGCTGCCTGATCCACGAAGGCCGCTACTACTCCGCGGGCAACTACGAGGACAAGAATCTCGTCGATACCGTCGCCGCGCACGCCCCACTCAAGGCGGGCTGGAACGAACTGCGGTTGGTCGTCGAGGCCTGGCCCTCACCGCGCGATAAGGGCTGGGGCTTCTCCGTCCGCTTCTGCGACTTCAACGGCCAGGCCCTTCCCGGTCTGGCGTACCTCAACGAGCCGCCCGCCGAGGGACTCGTCCCGAAGTACACGCCGCCGAAGGCCGGCGAGCACTATTTGTGGCGCGACGTGAAGAAGGACTATCAGGAGTTTCTGCCGCGCCTCACCGCCACGGACTTGCAGCGGATCACCGGCATTCCCAACCTTGCCATTGACTTTCACATCGAAAAAGCGGGCGGCTTTTTTGCCCTCGCGGCGCCCGACCGCAAGGCGTCGGCGACCTATCGCGTCCTCTCGACAACCTGGCAACCGGGCAAGGACCAGGATGTCGCCGTGAACAACGTCCTCGACTGGGACCGTGAGGCCTGCGCGGCGCTCGCCTATCAGAAGGACGGCAAAGCCCGCGATCTTCTCTTCGTCAAACCCGAGGCCCTGACAGCATACGTCACGCTCCTGAACGAACCCGCCGACGCCAAATCTACCTTCGCCAATCGCCCCCGCGATGAGCGCTTCCTCGGCTATGTCGTCATCCCGGTCGCCTCGTCCAGCGGCGATCTTTCCCATTCCGTGACATCACGCACTCTGCTGGTGCTGGACACCTTCATCGGCGACGAGGTGAATTGGCCCCGCGACGAGGAAGACCTGATGAACCCGATCGCGCCGTATGTTCCCAACCCGCCGGATCCGCGGCCGCGGCCATAAGTTCCTCATTGCTGACTTCGTGGTCCCGCCAAGAAATACGCTGTTAGTCCTGACATTGCAAGAAATGCCATAATCGATGTGATTTGGCCGTAGCCTGATGCCGATGGATTGCCTCCCAGATCATTTCCGTTTCCTGTGATGGCTACGTCGATGACGCGCGGGCACCAGAGGAACATCGTAAGTAACGCGCCCAACTGCGCGGCGAGGGTCGCGTTCTTCCTAATCGTGTGGTGCGAAGCCCGGATGATGACCAGGGCGACGGCGAGACCTCCGAGTGCCCCGAACAACACGCCAACAACTTCAAGTGTAAACGTCAGCGCGCGATCGAGATGAGTATTGAACTGCGACAGCATATAGACAGAAATCACATGGCAAATGAGCGAAGTAACGGCGCTGGCAATGAAAAACACCGACACCATAGGAAGCGCGGCCCGCAATTCGCTCTTGATTTCCACCGACCGGCCAAAGTCGGGTTCAATTATCCATCCGCATTCCGGGCATCGGCCGCTTTCATGGCTTCGCAAGTCGTAGCCGCACTCGAGACACCATCGGTTTTGACGTCGCCGGTAGCGCCGCCAGCGCAGAAAATCAAAACGCAGGAGCCAGAGCAATAGCGCGCCGCCCGGACCCATTATCGCCAGCAAGACCACATCGTACTCGGTCATCTTGAGGCCCGCTCCGATGCCACTGCCATCATACCCGCAGGGTCCTCGCCGCACGGTCATTCCGCCGTCGAATTCCCGCCCATTCATCCCCAGTGGGACTGCGAGTATAATCCCGCCGTGGCCACTCCCAGCAAACCCTATCCCTCCATTCCGCGCGCGATCCTCCTGATCCTCACGGCCCTCGTGCTCCAGTTTTTCCTGAGCTTCGTCGGGGGGTTCCTCCTCTGTCGAATGGGACTGGAGTTTCAATCCTGGCACCTTGGTCTCATCAATTGCCTTGCTCTCGGCCTCGTCTATGCGTGGGGATGCCTCGAATCGGATGAATCAATCGGCGACCTGCTGCCCTTTCAGGGCGTAACGGTGGGCGGACTCATCGCCCTGAGCGTCACCGTGATCGGGATCAACGTGCTGATTTGCGAGTTACTCAATTTCTTGTCGTGGGCGCTGCCGCTGCGCGGCTTCTGGCGCGACATGCTCGAGATGCCGCTCGGTGACGAAGAGAACATTTACGGGGTACTCTTTTTCCTGGTCGTCGTGGCGCCGATCACGGAAGAGCCCCTTTTTCGCGGTTTGATTCTGAACGGCTTCCTGAACCGCTTCAAGGTCCGCTGGGCCATTGTGGCGTCATCCATTCTCTTCGCCCTGATGCATCTGAATCCCATCCAATTTCCGGTGGCGTTGATCCTCGGCATGCTGTTCGGCTGGTGGCGCGTCCATTCGCGCAGTCTTTGGCCGTGTCTGTGGGGTCATGCGCTCAACAACGGCCTGCCGACCATGCTCGCGATGGGGGGCGTGGAAATCGCGGGATACCCGCCGAGCGGAGCCGGGGGTCCACCGCGATTTCAGGCCCTCTGGCTCGACCTCTCCGGCGCTGCGCTGGTGCTCCTCGGCTTGGTCTGGACCGCCGCGATCTTCCGGAGGCAGTCTGCTCCCCCGATCGCACGGGCCGTAACCATACCGCTCCGCCCGCCTCTGGGAACCACATCGGAAGTCACCGGCCAGTAACGCAGCCCCTCCAAAAGCCGATAACCGTAAGGGCGGCTCCTCGCGCCGCCGGCGCGCTGCCTGGCCCGGGTACATCACCATGCCTCAACTCCTCGAACTCGGCATCCATGATCCGATTCCTCCGCAGATTGAACGACCGGCCGGCGGGCGGGCGGATGCGTCGCGGTCCGGGCGGGCCGTGCCCCAGGTCGGCCGGGGACGGAGGGTCGCGCTGTTGGCCGTGCATCATGTCCGCGTGGACGGTCAGACGCTCACGGGGGGGGCGGAAAAGTACATTCAGCAGGCGATTGAGGCGCTGCTGCGCGTCGGGACGCGGGTACACGTCGGCTATTCGGGAGACTCGATCTATGACGAGCTGCTTGCGGCGCACGGGCCGAATGAACTGACCGTCGAACGGACGGGCTGGCTGGATGAGAACCTGTCGGGCGACGCCCGGTTGGATTTGGGCGTGTTCCTTCAGCGGCGGCGGTGGTTGCGGGCGGTCCATGCGGACACGGTCTTCGCGGTACAGCAGGCGAGCGGCGGGGCGTTCGTGAACTCGCTGCTGGCGGCCAAATCGCTGCGGCTGCGGGTAGTGACGTCGATCCGGCAGATGCCGGAGACACCGGCCGAGGCCGCGCCGCGGTTGAAGGGAATGCTGCCCGCCCCGCGGCTGTGGCAGCGCCGGCCGGTCTGGCGGCGGCGAATCCCGGCGTGGTGTGCGGATGCCATGATCTTCAACAGCCGCCGCGTCGCGGAGGGTTACGCCCGGCAATATGGATTCAGCCGTGATCGATGTTGTGTTATCCGCAATGGTGAGACCGCACTGGGCGCCGTGCAAACACCGGCCGCGAGAGCGCTGCGAATTGCGGCCGTCGGTCGCGTCACGGCGGCGAAGGGAGCGGACACGCTCTTTGACGCATTTTCCATCGTCGCGCGGCGAAACCCCGCGGCACGGCTAACGTACTACGGCGACGGGCCGCTGGTGCCGATTCTGCAAGCGCGAGCACGAAATAGCGGCCTTGCCGAGCGGGTGCGCTTCGCGGGCTACTTGAGCGATCGCGCCCGGATCTACGACGAAGTGGATATTTGCGTGCAGGCCTCGCGCCGGGAGTCGATGGCCAACAGCGTCATCGAGGCGATGGCGCGGGGGATTCCGTGCATCGTATCCAATGTGGGTGGCTTGCCGGAGATGCTGGTGGACGAGGCGAGCGGACTGGTCGTGCCCCCGGAGGATGCGCGGAAGCTGGCGGAGGCCCTGGCACGGCTATTGACCGACTCGGACCTGTATTCGCGAATCCGCTCGGCGGCAGCTCGCCGCGCGCGAAGCCTGTTCGACCCGTACGAGTTCCAACGGGCGACGGTGGCGGCGATCTTGGGCTAACGACCGAAACAGGGTGGCACGGTCTGACAACAGTCAGGCCGTGCTGTGCCATTGAAGCCACGGCCTCGCTGCTGCGAGACCGTGCCACCCACGTACTACCACTCGGCGCCCTTCATTTCGGGCGCGCCGGTCGTCGGGCCGAAGGGGGATTCGGGGGCAATCAGGCCGGTCAGGTGTGACGTGTCGTTGAGCTGTAGCAGGCTGCTGACGCCGCCGCGGAAGCGAAGCAGGTGGACCGTGGCGTTGTCGATGACGAATTGGAACGCAGGACCGGGCCGGTCGGTCAGCCACGCCTCGATCAGCCGGGCGATCGGACTGCCGTGTCCGACGACGAGGACCTTGTCCTTCTCCCCGCGCCAACGGCCCTTGAGGTAGGCGGCAAAGGCCTGGGCCCGGGCGACCATTGCTTCAAAGGGTTCGTCGAGCGCGGGCCAGTAAATGGGGCCGTCACAATCCGGGCAGGCAACGACTCGGCCGGGATGATGTCCGACCAACTCCTCCACGCCGGGGAGGCCGCTTTCGATCCCGGACACCGAAGTAAGGCCGTGAAATTCGAATATTTCTTGTCGCAATCGGACCGGCTCCAGGTGCAGCGCCGCGATAGGCAATGCAGTCTCCAGACAGCGTCGGAAGGGGCTGCTATAGACGGCTGTGAATTGCGTGTCGGCGAAGCGGCGGGTCAGGGCATCGACTTGGCGCATGCCGAGCGGGGAGAGACCAGAGTTGAGACCCTCATCCTCCCCGGCGTTGGCCAGGGAGTGGGCATGTCGAACGAGATAAACCAGCACGCCGCACCTCGGCTCGTCGCCTCGGCCGCCCCCAATCCGGGACGGTCGGCGACGATCATAGCCTCTGGATCCGAGGGTGTCAGATTAGGCGTCGAAACGGGAGAATTATTGACAGGCTGGCCGGAAAGTCGTATTGTTTTGACAGGATGTTCCATCCTGACCACTGATTTGCGCAACAGGATGCGCACGCAAGACACGGAGGTACGCAAATGCGATCGGCGGTTTACAAGACTCTGTTGGTTACCATTCTGACGGCGGTCTCGGCGACGAGTTCCCTGGCCCAATCCAACCCCGGCGGGGCCTTTCCCTGGGAGGGTGAGGTCTCGGCGACCAATGTCTATGTCCGCAGCGGCGCGGGAAGCAACTGGTACCCGACGACGAAACTGAACCCGGGCGACCGGGTGCTGGTACTCGGAGAGAAGTTCGGGTGGTACCAGATCGCCCCCCCGGCTGGCAGCTTCAGCTACGTGGATATGGCTGTGGTCGATCGCAAGGCAGGGGCGAAGACCGGCACGATCAAGCAGGAGAAGGTCTACATCCGCGCCGGCAGCCAGTTGGAATCGAAGAAGAGCTCGACGCAGGTCGTGCTCAACAAGGGTGCGACGGTCGAGATTCAGGGCGAGGCCGAGGGCTTTTTCAAGATCGCCCCACCGATCGGCGCCACGCTTTACATCTCCAAGCAATACGTGAAGCCCGTGGGGGCGGATTTATCGACGGGCTTGGTCGAGCGGCATGTGAGCGCCAATCCGCCGCCCGTTGAGACGGCGACAAGCGATGCGCCACCCCCGGCCGGCGGTGCGATCGAATCGCCCGTGGGGATCGGCGAGACGGCGACTCCGGTCGATCCGGCGGCGAACATCTCCGGCTCTGGAACAACGCCGATCAGCGACCCGGGACAGGCGCAGCCTGTGCAACCGCCCATCGCTTCCGATACACCGACCGATCCGAATACCCCCGCTGCGAGTGTGGAGGATGGGCCGCTCGTGACGGCGCCCGGCACGACGGAGAGCGTCGACGAGATCGCCGCCCCACCAACGATGCCCAAGGCCGAGGAGGCGCAAAAGCCGGCGGTGCAGCCCGCGGAGAAGATCGCGCCGTCGGCCGGACGTTACCGGGCGATGCTGGATATTTTGGAGAGCGAACTGCGGGCGGTTTCGCAGAAGCCCTTTGATCAGCAGAACCTCGACGCCCTGGGCAAGCGTTACGATGAGATCGCGGCACAGTCCGACGACAACGTAACAGCGCAGATCGCCAAGATTCGCGCGCGGCAGATTCGCGATCGCGCGGCAATTCGCGATTCGCGGAAGGGCCTGCGAACCGACGAGGTCGAGCTGGCCAATTATCGCGCCAACATGGACGCCGAGCGGATGAAGCTCATGCGCCGGCGGACCGAGGCGGCCATGGTGAAGTTCGACCTGGAAGGCGAACTACGAAAGAGCGCCGTCTTCACGTCGGACCACCGCCGCTTCCGGCTGGTCGGTCAGGACAGCAACGAAACGATCGCCTATGTGGACATACCCCGTTCGGTCGAACCCGATGTCGAGCACCTGGTCGGACGATTGGTGGGCATTCACTCGGCCGGTCAGACGTTCAGCCCATCGGCGCGACTGCCGATCGTCGTCGCGGCGAGCGTGACGGATTTGACACCCCGCGCGCACATCGGGCAGGATGAGGCGCGACCAACGACACCCATTGAACCCGCCATTTCGCCGCGGGAGACGCCAGCGGCTGACGGACAAAAAGCAACCGAAGCCAAGAAGACGGCGAAGGCCCCCGACGTGGACGATTAGTCCCCGGCCGTCCGGCTATCCTCAATGCGCCGCGGCGGCGCGCTTCTGGATCTTTTCAGAAGACAGATCTTCCTTGAGTGCTATGCGAAAGCGTCGCTGAGCTGCGAAATGCGGCGCCGGGCCTCCACGCGGGCGGCGTCAATCAAGGCGCCCAGTTGCTCAATGCTCATGCGGGCCAGCTTCATGACGCTGGTGGTTGTGCCGCGCGGCCGACCGACGCCCCGGGCATATCCGCGGCGAGCGCCGACTTTTCGCGGCCGACCGACGCGTCGCGCCATGGGACGTCCCCGGCGCTTGCCGTTAGCCTTGCGGCGGCGACCGTGCATCGCACTCATGTGCCGCGCCAAATGCGCCGGCATTGAGAACGATCGCTTGCACGCGTCACAACGTAAACTGTTTCTTGCCATTTCCATTTACTCCCTGACATCCTGGAACGGCTGACATCAGCCGAATCCGACATAGAAGCATACCGCAGTAATAGCCCATTCCGCAATAAGGGATTTTGCCGATCGGTATTGTCCAGCGGGAATGGCATGGAGGGGACAATCAATGCGAATGGATGCAGTGAATGGGCCCCAGTGCGAGGCAGTGGTAGGCTTCGCCGGTACGGTCTCGCCAAAAGCATAGAGAGGCCAACACCGTGCATGGTAACACGCGTTGGATATAGTGATTACAATCGTTGGTCGTGTCGAAAGGCCGCGGTCGGATTCGAACCGACGAATAACGGATTTGCAATCCGTCCCCTTGAACCACTTGGGTACGCGGCCGACTTATTTTGGGGCCGTACTTCCCTGAGAAGGGTATCATTGTCCGCGAATCCGCCCGCGTCAAGGTGAGGCGAGCACGGGGCCGTTTTTCTGAAGTCTCTCGGCGATTCATGGCCGTACGTTGAGACGGGAAGCCGGTCGGACTATGTTATCCCTTTATTGGAGGCCTGGCTCCATATGACCGCCGCTTTGGTTCTTCGAGATGCTTCCAATGACCAGTCCGGAAAGACGGACGGCGTCTTGCCCGTGACGCGCTCACTCCTCGACGGCGACGTGGTCAAGTTTTGTCAGGGCACGCCCGAGGGCTATGAGATTGAATCCGTCATTGTCCCAATGGGGGCCCGCGATACGACGTGGCGGACGCTCTGCGTCTCTTCGCAGATCGGGTGTGGCCGGGGCTGCACGTTTTGTCAGACAGGGCGAATGGGACTGCTGCGCAATCTTTCGGTGGCGGAGATTCTCGGGCAAGTCTCGGCGGCGCGGCGTCATTTTGGGGCGAATATCCGCAATGTCGTATTCATGGGGATGGGCGAGCCGCTCGACAATTTCGACAATGTCATTGCCGCCATTCGGGCGATGCATGACGACCGGGTCGAGTCGATACCCCGCCGTCGAATCACGGTTTCCACCGTCGGCCGCTGTGACGGCATTCGGCGCCTGGCGGCGCTTCGCTGGCGGCGATTGAAACTGGCCGTTTCTCTGAATGCACCGAACGACGAAATCCGGTCACGGATCATGCCGATTAATCGGACGGATTCGATGGCGGCGCTGCGCGAGGCCATCGGCGAATACCCGGTGCGGGCCGGCGGACACGTTTTGATTGAATACGTGCTCTTGGGCGGAGTTAATGACGCACCAGAGCATGCCGAGGAATTGGCGGATTATCTGCGGGGGCTGCGGACGTGCGTCAATCTGATTCCTTGGAATCCGTGCGAAGGCCTGCCGTTTGAGCCACCGGCCGAGGCAAACGTCATTCGCTTTCAGGAAACGCTGATGCGACTGGGGCAGTTGACATTTCGTCGAAATACGAAGGGGCAACGAGCCATGGCAGCGTGCGGGCAGCTTGGAAAGATCCCGTTTTTCACCTGAATTTCTCCGCCCAGCTTTTTCTCCCGCAGTTTCCAACCGTCGCAACCCCTAGTCGCCGCAAACCCTGTACGCGTCGGCCATCCCGCCATTCACCCGCTCCAGTCGGAAGAGATGCGTTCTGACAGGAACGCCTCCACTCTTGGCCCAAACTCTGGCACGAGTATTGCATAGACGCAGTTGCGAAGCCAATGTCGGCCAGCCCCACGTTGCGGCGGCGTCATCGGGCGAGTCTAATTGAGGAATCTCGCAAGGAGGTGTCTTGAGGTGGGTAAGTCGATCGCATACTTTGATGAGCCGACCGATTTTTCGCTCGTGCAGGGCGGGCCACTCTTCCAGCTTCTCCTGCGTACCGGGCTGGTCAGGCCCTCGATGGACCTCGTCGCCCGACGGATCGTCGTGATTTCGCTCGTGGCCTGGCTGCCCCTGCTCGTGTTGACGCTTTTATCAGGTCACGCCGTCGGCGGGCTGGGGGTGCCGTTTCTCTATGACATCGGTGCGCACGCGCGATTTCTCTTGTGTGTGCCGCTTCTTATCGCCGCCGAGGTGACCGTTCATCGGCGAATCAAGGGGGTCGTCCGGCAGTTCCTGGAACGCGGCATCGTCACGCCCGAGTATCGGCCGCAATTCGAGGGCCTCATTGCCTCGGCGATGCGTCTGCGGAATTCGATGCTCGCGGAAGTGGTGGTGCTCGCATTCGCACTCGTCGGCGGTTACTGGTTTGGGAATAAGTACGTCGAGACGCATGTGCCAACATGGTACTCGGCTCCGATCGGCGACCAGCAGCAGCTCACCGCGGCCGGTTACTGGTACTTTTGCGTCAGCTTGACGATCGGGCGTTTACTGTGGATTCGATGGTACTTTCGCCTGTTCATCTGGTGCCGTTTTCTCTGGCAGGTCTCCCGACAGATTCCGTTGAACTTGAATGCGCTTCACCCCGATCGGGCCGCCGGGCTCGGCTTCCTGGGAGGCAGCGTCTTCGCCTTTGCACCCGTCCTGCTCGCGCATTCCGTCGTGTTCGCCGGCGTATTCGGCGGAAAGATCTGGCATGAAGGCGCCACGCTACCCCAATTCAAGCTGGAGATTGTCGCCTGGATGATCTTCCTGCTGCTGCTCGTTTTAACGCCGCTGCTCTTCTTCGTGACCCAACTGGCCAATGCGAGACGAACAGGGTTGCGGGAGTACGGCATCGTCGCGAGCGGCTATGTCGCGGAATTTCGCAGGAAGTGGATCGAGGGCCGCACGGCGGAAGGCGAGTCGCTGGTGGGAAGCGCGGACATTCAGTCGCTGGCCGATTTATCAAACAGCTTCGAGGTCGTGCGCGAAATGCGGCTGGTTCCGTTTGGAAAGGTAACGGTCTTCCGGTTGGCGCTGTTGATTGCCCTGCCACTGCTCCCCCTGACACTCACGATGATCCCACTCGAGCAGTTGATCGATCGTGCGGTGGGGGTGATCTTCTGAGGATTGCGAGGGCCCCGGTTCGGCAGCGAATCCCGCTGTTGGGCGCGGCCTAATCCTCCGATGACTCGGCGCGCCGGCGGGAGCGCTTTTTCTCAAACGGGATCCGCAGTTGATACTCGCCTTCGTTCAGTTCGCTCTCGACAGGATATCCGCACTTGTGGAAGATTCGGAGCATCCCTGAGTTGTCCATGAGCACGTCGGCGGTGAAGCCGGCGATGCCGTGCTCGCGGGCCACGGCCACCAGTCCGTTCATCAGGGCCGTGCCGACGCCCTTGCCCTGCCAGTCGTCGCGGACGAGAAAGGCGGCGTCGGCGAAATTGGTGTGCAGGTTCTTGGAATAGTGCGCAATTCCGATCATGTCGGCATCCTCATCGGATTCGCTGGTGAGCACGACGAGGGCCATGTCCGCGTCGTAATCCACGCGGAGGAACTGTTGCAGCTTCTCGTGCGGCATGGCCTTGATCATTCGGAAAAAGCGATAGTGGATCGACTCCGGAGAGAGCTTGTAGAACATCTCGCGGAGCAGCGTTTCGTCGGTGAGCTTGATCGGCCGCATGAAGGCTTGTGCACCATCCTTGAGCGTCAGCGTCCGTTCCAGTGTATCCGGGTACTCCGGCGTCCGTACCGCGAGTTCGATCTGGTCCGCATAAATGAGATGCCGCGCCTTGGCCTCGGCCATGAGCCACGGGCGGAACTTTGGGTCGGCGATCTGTATGAGGGCCATGGCCCGCTCGCGCATGGTCTTACCGTGCAGATAGGCCGAACCATACTCGGTCACGACGTAATGCACATCGCCGCGGCTGGTCACCACGCCGGCGCCCTGTTTCAAGTACGGTACGATGCGCGAAATCGTCCCATTCTCGGCCGTCGAGGGCAGGGCGATGATCGGCTTGCCGCCCTTGGAACGCGCCGCGCCGCGCGTAAAGTCAACCTGTCCGCCGATGCCGCTGTAGAACATGGGCCCCAGCGAGTCCGCGCAGACCTGACCGGTCACATCCACCTCGATCGCCGAGTTGATCGAGATCATCTTCGCATTCTGAGCAATGATGAACGGGTCGTTCACGTAATGGGTCGGACGGAATTCGATCAGGGGGTTGTTGTCGATGAAGTCGTACAACCGGCGCGAGCCCATGACGAAGCTGGCGATGATCTTTCCGCGGTGCAGCGTTTTTTCGGAATTCGTGATGATCCCCTGCTCCACGAGGGGGATGATTCCGTCGCTGAACATCTCGGTGTGGATGCCGAGGTTCTTGAAGTCCGTGAGGTAGTGAAGGACCGCGTCGGGGATGGTGCCAATGCCCAATTGCAGCGTCGCTCCGTCCTCGACGAGATTGGCGATGTGCCGGGCGATCCGCTGAGACAGTTCGTCCGGCTCGCCCTGCACCGCCTCCAGGATCGGCCGGTCACTTGGTACGATCAGGTCGATGTCGCGGACGTGAATGAAACAGTCGCCCAGCGCTCGGGGCATCTGTTCGTTCACTTCAGCGATCACGAACTCGGCGCATTCGGCGGCGGGTTTGACGACGTCCGTCGAGACGCCGAAGCTGCAATAGCCGTGTTCGTCCGGTGGGCTCACTTCGATCAGCGCGACATCGATGACCACGCGGCCGGTCTTGAAGAGGGCCGCGATCTCGGACAGGAAGATGGGCGTGTAATCCGCGCGGCCCTGGGCGACGGCCTCGCGGACATTGGGGCCGATGAAAAAGGCGTTGTGTCGAAAGCGGTCGCCCAAACGCGGCTCGGCATAGGTCGCCACGCCGAGCGTCATGATGTGCACGATCTCGGTGTCGGAAAGATCCTCGCGGGCGGAGAGCGCCTCGACGAGCGATTGCGGCTCGCCGGCGCCCGAGCCGATGAAGACGCGATGACCGTGGCGGACGCGGGCGACGGCCTTTCGGGCCGTCGCAATTTTCTCGGGGTAGCGGGCTTGCCAGGCGGGCGTGGGAAGGCTCGCGGCGCGGCCGGGGACAGGGGGAGTATCCAGTATGGTGGTGGACATGGCGTGTACCTCTATTGGAGATAGCCATGCAATTTGCGTGCCTTAGGGCCAGCCCAGCACGGTTTTCTTGAAATGGTCACCTCGCTCTTCGTAATTCTTGAACCAGTCGTAACTTGCGCATGCAGGCGACAGGAGGACCACGTCTCCTTTTTCCGCCAATTCGCGGGCAGAATCAATCGCTTCCGAAAACGTCGTCGCCGTGCGGATTTCTGGGCCAGGCGTGTCGCACTTGGCCGAGACGATGGCGGCCGCGATTTGGGGCGCCGTTTGACCGATGCAGACGGCGGCTTTGGCTCGCTGGGCAATCAGGCGTCCCAATTCTTCGAAAGGACTGCCCTTGTCGGAGCCGCCGACCATCATCACGACGCCGCCGTCGAAAGCGCGGAGCGAGGTCATCGCGGCGTCCGGCGTGGTCGCCTTGGAGTCGTTGTAATATTTGACGCCCTGATACTCTCGGACGAATTCGAGGCGATGGACCAGACCGGCAAAGTGGGCGAGCGCGACGCAGGACGCAGGGTCAGTGACGCCGAGGATGCGAGCAACGGCCAGGGCGGCGGCGGCGTTCTGCAGGTTATGCAGACCGGGCACGGCGAGTTGAACGGCGGTATCACTGGTTGGCAAGCCGGTTTCAGCGCGGCCTTCGATTCGAATGCGGCGCGATGTTGCGTCGATCCCGTAACGAACGAGTTGCCGCCGATCCGTCCAGTCGGCCGGTAGATGTTCGATTCCCTCCCCTTTTGGCATGACGACCCAGTCATCGGCCGACTGAAAGCGGTAGATGTTCGCTTTGGCGTCGGCGTAGGCCGGCATGGTTCCGTGGCGATCGAGATGGTTGTCGCGGAGGTTCGTCACCACGGCGATTTGCGGGCTGCGACGGATTTGTGCCGCGTCTTCCAGTTGAAAACTCGATAGTTCCAGTACGACAATATCGCGTTTACCGATGGACGGCAGTTCATCCAGAAGCGACTTGCCAATGTTGCCGCCGAGCCAGACGCGGCCGTGCCCCCAGCCGGTGGATCGGTGCGCGGATTCCAGAATCGCGCCAATCATCGCCGTCGTCGTGCTCTTGCCGACGGTACCGGTGATGCCGACGATTTGGCCGCGGCAGCGCTGCAGGAAGAGATTCATCTCGCTGGTCCATGGGATGCCCCGGCGAATGGCGGCCTTGAAGAAATCGGATTTCACCTTGTCCACAGCGGGACTGACAACAAGGAGATTGCAGCCGTCGAGGTCGCATTCGTCGTGGCTGCCCAGGCGGTGCGTGAATGGAAGTCCTATGAGCGCATCGAGACTCGCGGCAAGATCGTCACGGGTTGCCAAGTCGGTCACGTGGACGTTCGCGCCTTGCTTGCAGAGCCAGCGCGTGACGCCGATACCGCCGCCGAAACGGCCGAGGCCCATGACGACGATGCGCTTCCCGGAGAATTCGTGGGTCATACCGCATCCCTGCGTTATCGCCACGGCCTGATCGAAGCGATCAGACCGTGCCACCCGACCAAGCTGGGCAGCCCGCTCTATCTTCCCGACACGCGCATGGCGATGTCGCCGCGAAAGTACGCGCCCTTGAACGAGATTTGCTGCGTCGCTTCGTAGGCCCGCCGCCGCGCCTGCGCGATGCTTTCACCGTGCGCCGTTACGCCGAGCACGCGCCCCCCCGCCGTCACCACCTCCCCTTTGGAAACGGCCGTGCCGGCGTGAAAGACCTGTACGCCGTCCAGCGCCGCGGCCTCTGTCAAGCCGCTGATCGATTCGCCTTTGGCGTATTGCTCCGGGTAACCGGCCGAGGCCATGACAACACAAACGGCCGAGTCAGAACTCCAACGAAGCTCGATCTGGTCCAGCGTGCCGTTGACCGTCGCCTCCAGGGCGTCGAGCAAATCGCTTTCCATGCGCATCAATATCGGCTGAGTTTCCGGATCGCCGAAGCGGCAGTTGAACTCGAGGACCTTCGGCCCCCCCGCCGTCATCATGATGCCCGCGTAGAGCACGCCGCGATAAACGACTTCGTCCCGCCGCAGGGCATCGACGATCGGCACGTACACTTCGCGCTCGATCGTCGCCAGGTCGGCCTCGGTCAAAACGTCCGACGGGCTGTAGGCCCCCATGCCGCCCGTATTCGGCCCGGTCTCATTCTCGCCGAGCCGCTTATGGTCGGAGGCGGTCTCCAGGGTGTAAATCGTCTGGCCGTCGATCAAGGCGAGGACACTGACCTCGCGGCCGAGCAATAGTTCCTCGATGACGACCCGGCGGCCGGCGTCGCCGAGTTTGCGCTGGACCATAAGTTCTTCGAGCGTCAGTAGCCCGTCCGCCGGGTCGTGGTGGACGAAGACGCCCTTGCCTTTGGCGAGACCGCTGGCCTTGATGACGATGCCCTCATCGCGGGTGGAGACGTAGTGGCGGGCCATGTCGTAGCCGCTTTGAAAGCCGGGCGATGCGGCCTCGTCCTTGTCGCGACCGGCCTGCTTGGCCTGGGCGATTTCCTGATTGGTGGGACCGAAGACGCGGCACTCGGCGGTCGGCACGCCGGCCTCGCGCATGAGCTGCTTGGCGAAGGCCTTGTCGCCCTCGAGGCGGGCGGCGGCGGCGAATGGACCAAAGATCCTCAGGCCGGCGGACTCGAATTGATCGACGATTCCGCCGCAGAGCGGGTCTTCCGGCCCGACGACGGTCAGGTCGATGCGTTCCTTCCTGGCGAAGGCGAGGAGCTTCTCGATGTTGTCGGCGGGGATGTTGACGTTTTCGGCGAGGTGGGCCGTGCCGGCGTTGCCGGGGGCGCAGTACAGTCGGGGCCGGCGCGGTGATGCCGCGAGTTTCCAACAAATCGCGTGCTCGCGCCCGCCGCTACCGATGACGAGGATTTTCATTGCGACCGGATTCTACCGGTTCTTGCGAACCTCACCAGCCCGGGGGATCGCCCCCGTCGTGACGCATCGGTTGCAAGGTCGATGATCACCGTGCTAAAATGCCGGATCGCGCGGGTGTAGCTCAATGGTAGAGCACTAGCCTTCCAAGCTAGATGTTGCGCGTTCGAGTCGCGTCGCCCGCTGTTTGATCGAACCCCCCCGCCCTTCCTGGGAGTAATATCTCCAAGCCGTTTACCGCGAACTGTTCCATCGCTCCATCCTCAGAGCAAAGAGGCTACGCATGAAATTCTCTGTTGACGAATCCATGGCGATTCTTGCCCGGATGCCGCGTATCATCCGTGCGTTGCTGGTCGAGTTGCCGGAGGCGTGGTGGTACGCGAATTACGGGCCGGGGACGTGGTCGCCGCATGAGGTGGTCGGACACTTGATCCACGGCGAGCGGACGGACTGGGTGCCGCGGGCGCGGCATATCCTGGATCGCGGGGAATCGCCGCCGTTTCAGCCGTTTGATCGCGACGGTCATTCCGTGATGTGCCGCGAGAAAAAGCTCCCGGATTTGGTTGATTTGTTCGGCAAACTGCGGGAGGAGAACATTGCCGCACTGCGGGCGCTGACGCTGACGCCGGAAAACCTGGCCAAGCGCGGGACGCATCCGGCGCTGGGGCCGGTCACGCTTGCGCAGCTTTTGGCGACCTGGACGGTGCACGACCTCAACCACATCTCCCAAATCTGCAAGGTATTGGCGTACCAATACAAAGCCGAGACCGGACCGTGGGAAGCGTATTTGTCGATCCTCGCGCCCCCAGCGCCGCGATAGACCCGTTCAATTCGTCAGCGGCAACGGCCACAGCGGTGGGGTTTTCCCTAAGCCTTTGCGCCGTCGGTGGATCGGAGCATTGAGTTTCCCCCACGAGAGATTCTTCAAGAAAATAGCCGAAAATCGCTTGACAACTAATATTGTCAAGACATATAATAATGTCGGTAAACGAAGATGTCCAGTTCCGCCGCCATTCAAGTCCTGCAACAGCCCGACCAAGGGGCCGTATTGCTGCATCCCATTCGGCTCCGGCTCGTGGGCCGGCTGGCCGAGCCGAATTCGGCGACGGGGCTGGCGCGGGAGATGGGGCTGCCGCGACAGAAGATCAACTACCATCTTCGTGAACTCGAAAAAAACGGTCTTGTCCGGTTTGTGAAGCAACAGCGCAAGGGCAACTGCCTGGAGCGGATCGTGCAGGCGACCGCACGGAGCTATCTGATCAGCCCGGAGGTACTGGGGTCTCTGGCATCGGACCCCAGCCGCATCCCGGATCGCTTTTCATCTGGGTACATGGTCGCGGTCGCAGCGCGGACCATTCGCGAACTGGCTATCCTTCAACATCGCGCGGACAAGGCGAAACAGCCGTTGCCGACGTTCAATTTGCAGGCGGATATTCGCTTTGCCAGTGCCGAAGATCGTAATGGCTTCGCGGAGGAGCTTACGCAAGAGGTGGCGCGGTTGACGGCGAAGTATCACCACGAGACCGCGCCGGGTGGGCGGCTGTATCGGTTTTTCGTCGGGGGGTACCCGGCGATTACGAAGGGCGAGGAAGAAACGCCGAAAAGTCAAACTATCAAAAAGTCAAAACGAGAAGCATAAGTGCCAGTTTTGCACCGGCTATTAGCCGGTGCCACACAAGAGATCCCCATGAGCAACGATAAAGGCCCGCGATCAATTGAAAAGGAGATTCGCGTCCTCGCGCCCGTTGAGGCCGTGTGGAAGGCACTGACGGACGCGGAGGAGTTGACGCGTTGGTTCCCGCTCGAAGCCCGGGTCAAACCGGGTGAAGGCGGCTCGATGTGGATGGCGTGGAAGACCGACTGGCAACACGAGACGCCCATCGCGGCGTGGGAGCCGAACAAGCGGCTGAAGCTGATCTATGTCGAACCGACGCCGCCCGCCAAGCCGGGTGAGCCGGAGCCGCCGTTCAAGATCCCCTATCAAGTCGCCGTCGAATACACGCTCGAATCGCGCGGCGGCGAAACGGTACTGCGGCTGGTTCACTCCGGCTTTGCAGCGGACGCTTCGTGGGATTCGCAATACGACGGGACGGTGAGCGGCTGGGATTTTCAGCTCGCTGGTCTCAAGCTCTACCTGGAGCGCCATCGGGGCACGCCGCGGCGCTGCATTTATTGCCGCGTGGCGATTCCGCACGTTTCGATCGAGGAAGCGTGGGGCAAGTTGATGAGCCCCGCCGGGTTGCTGCAAGTCGAACACCCGGCCCCGTCGCAGGCCGATGCGCGATACGCGTTCACGACGGCGGCAGGCGATCGGCTCGAAGGCGTGGTACATGCCTGGAAGCCGCCCAAGGGCTTTTCCGCGACGGTTACGAACCTGAACGACGCGTGGATGCGGCTGCACATTGAAGAATTGACGCTCTTCAATCGCCGCGACGTGAACTTTTTCATGGGGACCTATGCCGTGCCGCAGGAACGAGTTGCGGAATTGCAAACCCGCTTCGACGGGTTGCTCCACACGCTTTTCGCGGAGACATAGAGGCAATCAGAGGCGAGCCGGAGAGAGACGTATGTTTATGTACCGAATCGTAATGAAAATAGCGGTAGCCTTCAGCGCTTTGTTTTACGAACCGCCGCAGTACGCCGTCGCCGACCCTCCCGTTGACGCGCGAGCCGACAACCCAATCCTGCAAGAAATCCAAGGAGCAAACCCTATGGAAACGAAACCCGATACCCGATCGTTTGAGATGCAACTGGGAATCAACGCCCCTCCCGAGGCCGTGTGGAAGGCGTTGACGGATTCACTGGAACTGACGCGCTGGTTCCCGCTGAATGCCAAGGTCAAGCCGGGCGTGGGCGGCAGCATCTGGACCTCGTGGGGCCCGCCGTTTGAAGGGGAATCGCCGATCCAGGTCTGGGAGCCGAACAAGCACCTGCGGACCGGCTGGCCGACCTGGGATGCGGGCGCGCCGGATGTCGAGCGCCAGAGGATCGCCGTCGATTACCACCTTGAAGGCCGTAGCGGGAGGACGATCCTGCGCGTTGTGCATTCCGGCTTCGGTAAGGACGCCAAATGGGACAAGGAATACGACGGGGTCTCCGGCGGTTGGGCCTTTGAGCTGCGTGGCCTGCGGCATTATCTCGAGAACCATCGCGGCCGAGACCGGCGCGTCGTTTGGTCGAAGAAGCCAACAAGCCTGTCGGTCGCTCAAACGGCGAGTCGGCTCATCGGACCCGCGGGAAAGGTATTTCGCGGAAGCATCGAAGGCCTGAAGGAAGGCGATCGCTATCGACTGGAGATCGTGGGCACAGATCACCACATCGAGGGTATCGTCGCTGTGAACACGCCGCCGCGGGCATTCTCCGGCACGGTAACGAATCTGAACAACGCGTTTTTCCGGTTAGGAATCGAGGCGTGCGGGCCGGAGGGGACGGAGGAGGTCTGGACGTGGTTCTCGACGTATGGACTTCCCGGCGAGGTGTGCGAAAACTTGGAGCGCGACCTCATGCCCGTACTCGATCGCGCGCTGGCGAAATAGAATCCATTGGCCCCCGAGACGGGGGCCGCCAAAAGGAGATACGATGAAACCTGACCCCGCGGCAATACAGAAGATGATGCAGGAGTGGATGCGCTGCGCCATGCCCGGCCCAGAGCACAAGGGGCTGGAGAAGCTGGTGGGCCATTGGACGACGGCTACCAAGCAGTGGATGGACCCGACGGCCCCGCCGACCGAATCGAAGGGGCGGAGCGAAAATAAGCTGGCCTTCGACGGCCGGTTTGTCGTCGCGGACATCGAGGGCTCCTGCATGGGCCAGCGGACGAGGACGATGACCATCATCGGCTACGATGTATACAAAAAAAGATACGTCAGCGTCGCGCTGGGCGACATGGGCACGGGCGTCTACCTGATGACCGGCGACATGGGCACGGACGGCAAGACCTTGACGTTTCATTGCGAGATGGATGACGCGATGGGCAAGCGGCCGACGCGGTTCGTGATCCGCATCGAGGGCGACGATCGGCACGTCTTTGAGGCGTACGACTCGTGCGGGGGTCAGGAATTCCGCGTGGTCGAGACCGTTTATACGCGGGTCAAGTAATTCGAGGTTAGCCGCCCTTTTTCCACAGGTATGGAAGCCGGAAGATCGGGCTCGCCCTTCCGGCGTTACCACTCAGGCCCGCGGATGCGTGTCCGTGGGCCTGATTTTTTCGTCTGGCGGGGGGTCGCCGACTCCTCGAATGTTTCTGGCACACCTCTTGCTAGGTCCTCCATCAACAACAGACCGGGGCCGACGGTTTCGGCTTCGGTATTGTCCTGTGCAGCCGCCCTTTCACTCCTTGGAGGACACATCATGGCAGACAAAAAAGCGGATCTCGCCGGACCGGGCATTGGAACGTACGAAGAGGTCGAAAAGATCCTGCCGGCGGATTATCGATCGCTCCTTTCGAACAAGGAGACGCAACTCGCGCTCACGGCATTGAAGCGCTACATCGAGGATCACTTGTGCAAGGAACTGAATCTCATCCGCGTCGAGGTGCCGCTAATTGTCGACGTGGAGAGCGGCGTGAACGATTTCCTCGATCGGGACGGTTCGCGGACTCCGATTCAATTCCACATCACCAACGACCACAACAAGCACCCCGTCGATGCGCAGGTCGTCCAGGCGGCGACGAAGTGGAAGCGGATGGCCCTCAAGCAATTCGACATGAAGGTCGGCGAGGGGCTGGTCACGGACATGCGGGCGGTCCGCAAGGACTACTTCCTCGACCACGATCACAGCGTCTATGTGGATCAGTGGGATTGGGAAAAGGTGATTACACCGGAGCAGAGGAACCTGAATTTCCTGAAGGATACGGTCCGCAGGATTTGGAAGGTCATCAAAGGGGCCGAGGGGTTCATCCAGGGGCAATTCCCCGCCCTGCGGACGAACCGGTACCCGAATCTCCCCGACGAGCTTGTCTTTCTGCACGCCGAGGAGATCCTCGACATGTATCCCGACCTGCCGCGGAAGGCCCGCGAGACGGCGATCCTGCAAAAGCACCCGGCGGTCTTCATCATCGGGATCGGCTGGACGCTAACCGACGGCTATCCGCACGAGCTGCGGGCGGCGGATTACGACGATTGGGTCACGGAGACGGCCTCGGTCTCGGGCCAACCAATGCACGGGCTGAACGGCGACATCCTGGTGTGGAACCCGGTCACGCGGCGGCGGCACGAGCTGACGTCGATGGGCATTCGCGTCACGAAAGAGACTCTCAAGATGCAGTTGGAGATCACGCGACAGCTCGATTTCCTGAAGCTGCCCTACCACCAGGCGATCCTCAAGGACGAGATTCCGCTGAGCATCGGCGGCAGGATCGGGCAATCGCGGACGACCATGCTGCTGCTCCGCAAGGCGCATTTGGGAGAGGTCAGTGTGACAGTCTGGCCGAAGGTGTTGAAGGAGATGTGCCGGCGGAAAAATATCTTCGTCCTGGATTAGGGGTTGATGCCGAGAAGCGCACGCTGCGCGTCGGGAATCGACGCGCCGCACTCGGGACAGATGCCGCTTTGATTGCCGTGGAGGCAATAACGGCAGACCGCGCAGCGATCCCGCAGTCTATCTGCTCGCCGAATGAACATTCCCCTCGACCATTGCACCAGGGGCAGGACCGCGCACATCCCGCCCAGAAGCCACAGGGATACCCAAACCGTTTGATGATGGTATTCGTGCCGGGCGTCCGGATCGTAGATGTTTCCCGTGACCCAAATCTCCTTGCTGGCGCTCAATCCGAAGAGGCGTTGAAACGACCGCTCGACATCGGGTGGAACTGATAGGATGAAGGTTCCCTCATCCCCGACGTCAAAGATAAGTTTTTCTGAGGTGCGATTGACGTAGAAATAGCCGCGTTCGGCGGCGCAGCCCCAGGATGGCGTGGGCATGGAGCCATCGGCCTTGTCGCCCCCGAGGGACCAGTTGAATCGGTAGCTGGTCGCGGCCAGGCTGAAGAGGACGCCCGCCGCCGCGCCGCCCGAAATCGTCAGCGCACGCAAGACCCGCCTTTGGCACATGATCACTTGGCGATCCATCGCTCGATCATCCTACGCTTGCGGAATCGGCCGGTTCATGCACTAATGCTGGGTTCGTAAGTTAGTCCGACATTTTGAGGTGCCCCGCATGCGCTGGTCCCGTTACCTGATCCCCACCACCAAGGAAGTCCCCAAGGACGCCGTCGTCCCATCGCATCAGCTCATGCTCCGGGCCGGGCTGATTCGCCAACTTGCGGCGGGCATCTACAGCTACCTGCCGCTGGGCTATCGCGCGCTCCGCAAGATTGAGGACATTGTCCGTGAGGAGATGAACGCCGCCGGGGCCATCGAGCTGCACATGCCCGTCCTGCACCCCATCGAGCTGTGGCAGCAGACCGGTCGGACCGCGGCGATGGGCGAGGTGCTACTCAAGCTCCGACCGGTGAAGGACGGCGACGAGGGGGACTGGCGGGCGCAGACGGTGCTGGGCCCCACGCACGAGGAGCCGGTCACGGAGATCGCGCGGGCGTTTTTGTCCAGCTACAAGATGCTGCCCATCAACCTGTACCAGATTCAGGTGAAGTTCCGCGGGGAGGCGCGGCCCAAGAGCGGCGTCCTGCGGACGCGCGAGTTCCTCATGAAGGACGCGTACAGCTTCCACCGCGACAAGGCGAGCCTCGATGAGGGCTATCAGAAGATGTACGACGCGTATTGCCGCATCTTCAGCCGCTGCGGTCTGCCGTACATCGCCGTCGAGGCGGAGAGCGGGCCGATCGGCGGCGACGCCTCGCACGAGTTCATGGTGCTGACCGATGCGGGGGAGGACATGGTCGCGCTGTCGGAGAACGGCGACTATGCGGCGAACACCGAGCGGGCCGTGGCGGCGCCCTTGTCGCAGGATACGGCCGAGATGCTGCCGATGAGCGAGGTCCACACGCCGAGCCAGCGGACGATTGACGAGGTGTGCGCTTTTCTGAAGACGAAGCCGAGTCAGATGATTAAGACGTTGGTTTACGTAGGCACGGAGGCACAAAGGCACGAAGGCACAAAGGTAGGAGCAAGCCCACACCGCGAATCTCCAGCCTCGTTGCCGGTTGTGGTGCTAGTGCGGGGGGATCATGAAGTTAATGAGAACAAACTTAACCGGATCGCCAGCGGGCGACTCGAACTAGCCGATCCGGGGACGATTCGACAACTGACCGGAGCGGATGTCGGCTTCGCCGGACCGCATTCGCTCAAGGGGGCGTGCCGCGTCATTATCGATCAGGCGGTCGCCGTCATGCGCAATGGCGCGACGGGGGCGAACAAAACGGACTACCACGCGATCAATGTGAACCCCGGACGCGATTTCCCGCTCACGGGCGAGAATGTGACCGTCGCGGACGTGCGGACCGTCGTGGATGGCGATCTGTCGCCAACGGGGAGCGCGTCGCCGATTCGGCTCAAGAAGGCGATCGAGGTCGGGCACGTCTTCAAGCTGGGCACAAAATACAGCGACTCGCTCAAGGCTACGTTTCTCGACAACGACGGCAAGCCCAAGAGCTTCATCATGGGCTGCTACGGTATCGGACTGAATCGCATCATGGCGGCGGCGATCGAGGCGCATCGCGACGATTCCGGGATTGTTTGGCCGGCGTCGATTGCACCGTTCTCCGTGCTGATCGTCGCGCTCGACCCGCGTGAAAAAGAGGTGATGGATACCGCTGAGCGGATCTACAACGAACTGACGGCCGCGGGCATCGACGTGCTTTTTGATGACCGGGATGAACGGGCGGGCTTTAAGTTCAAGGACGCCGATTTGATCGGAATCCCATTGCGGATCACGGTCGGGCGGAAGGCGCTGGCGGAGGGGGTGGTGGAGTTGAAGGAACGGGCCAGGCCCGATGTCGAGAAACTCCCGCCGGCGGGGATTGTGATCCGGGCGCTGGAACTCATACGACAAGGCGGTTGAGCCGATCTACGGCGCCACACTGGTACTGACGGGCTGAGTCGTTTGTGGCAGCAGGCGATTTACCAACGCATGTTTCCCGGTCGCTCCCATGTACGCGCCATATCCGCCGTTCACAAGCGTGCACAGCAGTCCGATCACGCACAGGATGATGCCCGCCTTCGCCGAGCGGCGGCGGTACTCACGCTGCGCCATGATGCCGAGCACCAATCCTGTCACCGAGAGGACAAGACCGACGGGCGGGCACAACCAGAACACCACGCTGATGATGCCGAGGATAAGCGACGCGGTCGCCTTGCCGGCGCCCGGCTGCATCGCTGGGGGTCCGGCATAGGGAAGCGGCTCGATGGGACTTGGAACGGGCGGACCGGCCATGGTACATCCTCCAGCGGGAGTTAGCCGCTAAGGATATATGCATCACATCTCTTAACAAGCGCGGTACTGGCTTTTGCGGGGTTAACGGCTCTCGATCGCACAACCCACCACGACGAACTCGTCGTTCGTTGTCGGATCAGCGCGGGCAACGCGAACGGTACGCTCGAGAGTGGTCCAGGTCTCTCCATGCAGCTTGCGTAGATGAAGGCGGTCGCCGATTTGCGGGGCGGCTTCGGCCAACGTCAGAAAGCCGATCCCCGAAGGCGAGGCGTCGAGCGTCCAGCCCTTGTGGTCCTCGATGCGCCCGGGGCGCTTCCAGCGAATGACGTCGTCGGAGTTGCACCGCAGTTCGCGTCGCTGATCGGGGTGGGAGACGAAGGTGATCACGGCCGTTCCTCCGGGGAGAAGCCCCTCCTCCTTTCGGCCGCCCGGCACGCGGGCATGAGGTCTGCTTCCGACCGTCGGTCTGGAACCAGCGCTTATCAGACTCATCGTGGATTCGCGAATTACCCTACGGGCACGCGCCGTTGAGGAGGCAGGCCACAAAGCCCTCTACGTCATCCCCCGTCTCCAGCACGTGGTCGCTGTCCATATCCAGGTTGCAGAACATCGTCGTGCAAAAGACCGGCTGGGCCAGAAAGGCGTTGGTGTAGGCCTGGATATCGAAAGAATCGACCATGCCGTCTTCATTCGCATCGCCCTTGAGACAGCACTTGTAGGTAAAGATCTCGAAATCATCGAGCGCTGCCTCGACGATGGACCCCGGGGCGACATCGGCCGCGACGAAACGCAGGCGGATTTGATTGTTGGGCGTGACGATATCGGCCACGCGGAACTCGTGATAAAACCAGCCGCCGGAAGTCTGGGGGCCCGCGGGACCGACGGTCTCGACATTCGTCCAACTCGAACCGTCGTTCGAGGAGATATCGACGGTAAAGACGTCCTGGTTCGGCGCCGAGCCGGCGGTATTTGAGTACCAGCGCCAATAGCCGATCCACGGGTCGGAGATGGTGCTTAAATCCAGCGTTGGCGAACGCAGGGTCGTCTTGCCGTTGTCCACGTCGTATGTCCCGACGCCCGTTCCAGCCCGGTAGTCCGTTATCCAGCACATCGTTGCGGCACCCGGCGTATGATCGTCCCCCGGTTGGGCCGCTGTCGGCTGCGGAACGTTGCGGCTCCAGATTCCGATCGTGGCGGTATCGGGCGAGCTGGGATCACCAACGGTCCAGGCCCCGGCAAGCTCGAACGTTTCCGTCAGGGAAATGACCTTGTCGGTGGCGACGACGGCGGAGTAGGTGGAAGCCGGGGCACCGGCCGGGTCGGTAAAGGATGATGGGAGATTGCTGTCCGCCCTTACGTAATAGGAAACCTGCGTCTGGCACGGGATCGCCGGAAAAACGGCGTCATACTCGCCGGGCGCGACCAATTCCAGCGCCACCGAGGTGTAACCGCTACCGGCGTCATAATGAAGCTGTGGGCTGGCGGCGTTTAACGTCGCGCCACACGACGCGGCGATATTGACACGAACTCGCGTGCCACCATCCGGGCAAAGCAGCGCGGGAGGTCCGTCGGGGTAGGAAAACGCGACGCTGCCGGCCGTGAGGGCCTGCGATGGATCGACCACAAAGAGCCCGCGATTGATGTCGCTGATGATCACATTGCCGCTTGGGAAGTAGGGGAACACGCTCCACGCGCCCTCGTACCCGGAGTTATTGTCCTCGGGATACGTATCGAAGTAACCCACCTGCAGAGGCGCGAGCGGATTGTCCAGACAGAAGATCCTTAAGCCGGCGTGATAGTCGGCCTCGTACATGAAGTTCCCAAGAACATATTGGTTGTGGTCCGTGGCACCGACGCCCGCGCTGTATTCTCCCACGATCACCGGGTTGTCGATATCGGAAACATCAAAGATTGTCGTACGGTTAATTCCATCCGTCTCGTCGTTGATATAGAAATGATTTCGGTCTTCGCTCAACCACCCCTGGTGGCAATAGCTGAGGCTGGGATAGGTGCGTCGCGCGACCAGAAACATAGCGGACTTGTTGGTCACGTCCACGATGTCAAAACCGGTCCCGCCATCACTACAAAACGCAATCTCGCGACCGGCATAAGGACCGCTGGTGTACGTGACGATCTGAGAATCGTGCGTGTAGGCGGCTGAGGCCGTCCATGATCCCGCGATCACGGGGTTGGCCGGATCGGCGAGACTGACCGCTACCAACGCGCCGCCGTTGATATTGGCCCCACAAAGGTACAGGTAACCGCTTTCGACATTCAGGGCGACATTATGCGCGCTGGACACGCCTCCGCCCGTGAAGCGCTGCACGAGCGTAACGGTTCCCGCATCCACGTTGGAAAGATCGACGACGTCGATGCCGCCGCCGGTCTCGTTGGAGACGTAGCAGTAGTTGCCGTAGACCTTCACGTCCGCCCACAGACTATTGGAGTGCGAGATACTGCCGACGATCGTAGGGGAGGCGGGATTGGTAATCTCGACTACCGCGAGTTGGTTCGCGAGCCCCATGAGGGCATATTCGCGGCCGGACCCGGAGACGTAGCCCCAACAGTCATTCCCGTTTTCGGGCAGCGGCGAAAAGCTGGAGAGCGGAAGCCAGCTTTGCAAGCTGACGTTGTTCGAGGGGAACGGCTGCGCCGCGAGCGGCGTCGCGGCGAACGCGATAAGAGCAACGACCAATCGTGTTGGACAAAGTCTGCCGTTCCATGAAATTCGCATTTTCATTACGCCTCTCAGGAAAACACAATAACGAACCCCCACACTAAACGCCGGCCGCGCCTTCGATTTTACTGATCGGTATATCGATAAACAACCCGATCAAACGATGTTTTTCAGCCTATTTCGGAGATTTCGATGAATTGACCGCTGCGCCGGATCGGGCAGAGGCACAGGCTGGGCCTTTCGACCACGACACCGGTCGTCGCGGTAAAGTTTAGTGGGTATCGCGATCGAACCGTTCGGTTTCGAGCGGGACCCGTGCGCCGGCGGCATTGTGATACTTGCGACTCCGGGATCGATCACCCAGGCGGGGACGATAGAAGCGAACGGCGGCGATGGCCGCCCAGGCACTTAAAAGATCGGTCGATGCGGCGGAGGCGGCATTATTCACTTCCTCGCGCCGACCGTAAACTTGACCGGCGCGAATTCCGTAGATGGCGGAGTCGGCGGAGCGCCGGACGTTGGTGTCATCACGGCGTCGCCCAGGCAGGCCGAGTCGGGAGGGGGTGCGTGCGGCGGGTCGGCGGGGTTGGGGGAACCGTGGTAGGCAATGGGAATACTGCCAGCGCCGACGGCGGGTCCGCGGGCCACGTACTTGAGACGCGCTGCGACCCCACGGCGCTTTTCTGATCGGCGTCCGCCGATTGGCGCTGACACTTTACACTGCCCGCTGAGCCGGCGCCGACCTCCATGTCAACGGACGATGGAAATAAACACGTTGTGGGAACTCCCGTCGTCCAGGTTGATGACGATCTTGTAGGTGCAGTTGAGCAGCGCGGTGCCGGTGTTCAGGTTGAAGATCCACTGGCCGTCGCCGCACGTTCCGCTATAGCGGAAGTCGGTGCCGCTCGGGCTGCTGCTGCCGGCATCCTCCCAGGTATCGTCGCCGTACGGGACCGCGTTGGCGTTGTAGTAGAGGGCGACGGTGTGCTTGCCACCGTTGGCGAGGCCGATGTTCGTGCAGATTTCGGCGCCATCGCAGTCGTAGATCCTGAACTTCACCGGCACAGTGCTGCCGCGCTTGACCTTTCGTACGGTCGTCTCGCTGAGCGGTGGGCCGACGCCGCCCCAGACATAGTGAACGAGAACCAAGTCGCTATCGGGCGAGTCATCCGGGAAGTAGGAATCATTGCCGGCGTAAGTCGCGCGATACTGCACCGTGCTGCCGGGCATGAGGTTCTCGCTTCCGCCCCAGGTGACGCTCCACGCGCCACTGCCATCGGTCGTATCGGAACCCACAGAATCAAACGACCCGCCATTGATAGAGGCGAGCAGGGTGACGGTTTCGCCTACCAGCGCCGTGCCGCAGGAATCCTTCAGCGTGCCGGTAACGGTTCGCTCGCACGACCCTGCGCCATAGTCGGCGGGCAGAGGGTCGATGGTGACTTCGGTTTCGGCCTTTACCGAGAAACTCACGGCGTCACTATCCACCGGGGTCGTGTTCCACTCATTACTCGCCGTAGCGATGACGCTGTGTGAGCCGAGGGCGGCGGTGAAAGTGTTCGACGCCTGGGCAGTGCCGCCATCCAGGCTGTAAGTGAACGTAACAGGCTCGCAGGCGTCGGCATTGACCGAAGCACTCACGATCACTTCGGCATCCGTGCAATTCGCGGCGGTGAACACCTGGTCGGCAGTCGGGTCACTGATCGTAACGTCGCTGACCGGGATCCCCCGGACGTAGATGGTGATTTCATCCTGCGGCGACACCGGCGTGCAGTTATTGCTGGCCACGACCTTAAGGGTCCGCGCCCCAGTGGGCGGGTTGGCCGGCGCGACGCTGATCTGCCCGGCGACCGGCACGACTTCGACATTGTCTACGTACCAAGTTAACGTGACGTCCGTGCCGTCGTGATCCGCGGAGACCGCGATGTCCACCGGGTCGCAGGAGACGAATTCCGCGCCATCCGCCGGACTGGTGATGTCGACGAACGTGATCGGCTCCTCTTCGGGCACGATGGTAAAGTTGATGGAGCTTTCCGCGCTGCCGCAGGCGTTCGTGGCCTTCACGGTAATCGTGTGCGCTCCGAGCCCGACGGCGAGGAAAGTGGACGAGGCCTGAAACGCGCCGGCGTCGAGTTTGTAGGTGAGGGTGACCGGAGCAGTGCCACCGATCGCCTCAGCCGTGACCGTCACGTCGGCCTCGTCACAGTCGGGGTGGTTGGTGGCCTCGATTTCGGCGCCGTCGGCAGGAGCAGTAATGGTCACACCGGTGGGCGCTGTACAACTGGACGCGACATTGAAGCCGCAGGAATTAGAGCTGTTGGCGTGACGGATTCCGCCGGGGGAGGCCGTCGTGTTGCCCGTGTAGACCGCGCTCAGTGTATAGGCGCCGGAGGTTAGAGCCGCCACGGTCACCAGTTGAGCTCCGGTCGTTCCACTGGAGACGGCCACGCCGGAGAGGGTTCCCATGACCATCGCGTCGCTGTCTCGGGTGACGGTAAAGGTGACCGCGCCATCATTCACAGCGCCGGCCGGTGTGGTGTACGCAAACGTCGCGGTTCGAGTCAGGGACGCTGAAACCGAGACGGTGGTGTCCCCTTCGTCGACATCGACGGGGCACGTTGCGACGGTCGCCGTATTGCAGGCGGGGATGTCCAAGAGAATATTGGGGGAAATGCCGGGTGTCGGCAGGTGTCCATCGCCCAGGGTTAATTCAACGTCACTCAATCGATAGGTTCGTCCGGCGATACCAGTGAAAGACCCTGTCCAGGTGCCGTAGCCTCCGCCCGCTTTGGACAGTACGCCGTCGAAGGGCGTTCCCTCGTCCACACCATCGGCCGTCGTTCCGCGGGCCTTCACGCCGTTGAGCGCGATGGCGGCGCCACCGGTCTGCGCGACATTCACGGAGATCGAGACGATCCCCGTCCCGTCGGTCTTGGTCATTGACGGCGCCGGTGGCCCGGCGAGGCTGAAATTACTGCCGGGATGATCAGTAAAGGTAACGGTGGCAATGAGGCCAGATTCGTAACCCATCGCCGTGGCGGTGAGGATCATCCAGGCGGCTTCTTGTGGAATCAGGTATTGCGTACTAAAGGCCCCATTGGCGTCGGTGAATTCGACGTTCCAGTCGTAGTCGCCGATATGCGCGCCGGTAATGGGATCGTCGATGGAAACGCTGATGTCGATCGGCTCGTCCGCCCAGAAGCCGCAACCTGCCAGCGTTGCGATTTCGCCCGGAGCGTAATCAGGCTTGTCTGTGACCATGGCCGGCCCGTTGCTCGATGAACAGGGCACCGTGAGAGCGTGCGCCGAGGAGGACTTCGGCAGAAAGCCGGTGACGCTCTTGGGGAGGCGCGGCCGCGGTCCCACTTCGGCAGTCGGTGTCGGCGACGGAGTCGCGATGGGTAGCGTGGGCACGGCGACCGGGTCGCACGCGGCGATTGCCAGAACCAGTGAAAGGCAGAGAAATTTCTTGCAGACGGAAAACGGCTTCATTGAATTCACCCTCCGAAAATCGATTCTTGGAACGGTGCGGGCTTAACTCCACCACCGTTGCATTGGCACTCGTAACCAGAACTGAGAATGCCCCGGGCCCCGATACGACCCCTTGAGAATGCTCCCATCTTACTCAAATATGACGGCCAATGTCAATTGTCAGTGAGGTCAAACGGTCATTATCATGGGCAGCGCTGGCGCGCATCGAAGCTGAGCGCAGATGCGTCGCGTGCAAATGTCCGAGAATTGACTGTTTTTTGTAATTGTGAACGACTCGCTGCAAACGAAGAAACACATGGTTATCGCGATTCAAGGTGATAACGGACTACCGGCGCGGAGGCGAAAACTGGATAGTTGGACGTGGTTCGCGTTGTTTTTCGCGTTGGTTGCTTACCCGGCAGCGTACTGTGCGGGGTATGTGGGTCCTCTGATCCACGAAATCTTCCGAGGCAGCCGGGCGCATTGGTGGTATTTTTGGCTGCTCGTGCTGGCCTTTCATTGGGTGCCGCTCGGCTTCGTCTGGTTGGCGCTCAAGAAAAACCGCGAGCCGTGGTCGTCGATCGGTGTGGACTGGCGCTGGTATCGGCGCTGGTGGTGGGTCTTCGCAACGATCCTCGCCGCACTTATCGCCGCGGCGTTCGTTGCGCCCGGCCTTCATTATCCTGACGGTCTGCCGCGGATCGGGCGCTCCAAACCGCAATTCATGATTCCGCTTTCGACGCCCGAGCGGCTATTTGTCATCTTTGTCGCCTTCACGGCCGGCGTGACGGAGGAGGTGCTGTTTCGCGGCTTCGCCATTACGCGGCTGACTCGCATCGTGGGCTCGCCGTGGCGGGCGCTTCCCATTACCGTCGTATCGTTTCTCTTCATTCACGGTACGCCGCGGAGCGTCCAAATGTGCGTGGTTTACGCCTTCGCGGGCCTAGCATTCGGCGTGCCATTCATACTCATGAAACAGCGCCGATTGGAAGTATTGATTCTGATCCACTTCCTCATTGACGCGGGGATGGTGCTGGCGGACTGAGTTGTTTTGTATTTAGCGAAGGATGGGCAGGCCCATTGTGACAGCCCTGGCTCGCAGATCGTAGCCGCCGTGACCCGTCACGCGGACGTTGACGAACTCGCCGGGATCGTGTTCGCCGCCCTCGACGTAGGTGACGCTGTCGACATCGGGGGCCTGGCCCTGGTGGCGGGCGGGATAGACGCCGTCCTTTCCGAAATCGTCAATCATTACGCGCAACGATCGGCCTTTGGCGGAGGCGGCTCTGGCGAACGCGACTTCCTGTTGGATCTGCATCAGTTCCATGACGCGGTGCTCGACGGTTTCCTGCGGCAAAGCACCCTTCATCCGATGCGCGGGTGTGCCCGGTTCGCTGGAGTAGGGAAATACACCCATCGCGTCGAAACCGAAGTCGCGGACGAACTCGCACAGCTCGCGGTGCTCCGCGTCGGTCTCGCCGGGGAAACCCGCGATGAAGGTCGTACGGATCGCCACGCCCGGAATTCGCTTGCGGAGTTTCTCGAGCAGGACCTCCGTTTCTTTTCGCGTAACGCGGCGGAACATCGCCTTGAGCACGCGATCGTTGATGTGTTGCAGCGGGATGTCGATGTACTTGGCGACTTTGTCGCAATCGGCGATCGCGTCGATCATTTCATCCGCGAAATCCGAAGGGTAGGCGTACATCAGGCGAATCCACTCGATGCCATCGAGCGTTTTCATCTCGCGCAGCAGTCCCGATAGCCCCGGCTCGTAGCCGATGTCCATGCCGTAGCTGGTCGTGTCCTGTCCGATGAGGTTGAGTTCGACGGCGCCGTCGTCGATCAGCTCGCGGGCCTCGGCCATGATCTCGTCGACGGATTTGCAGTGCATCGGTCCACGGATGGAGGGAATGGTGCAGAACGTGCACTTCTGGTTGCAGCCCTCGCTCATGCGCAGGTAGGCGTAGTGCGTCGGCGTCAACCGCAGGCGCGCTCGATCAGACTTGTTCGCGTCGATCCATGACGCCGAGTGATACTCGCCGAGGAACACGGTGCGGCCGTTTTCCGATGTGCTCTTATTTTCTTGTTTTGATTTTCCGCCACGGTGGATCTTCGATTTGACTTTGCGACTTTTTGATTTTTCGCCCAATACGGCCCGAACGATGTCGTTGCGATTATTGACGCCCACTAGCGCGTCGATCTCGGGCACGGCGTCGACCAGCCCCTGACCGTCGCGCTGCACGAGACAGCCCGCGACAACGAGCCGCTTGACCTCGCCGCTTTTCTTCTGTGCGGCGGCCTCCTTGAGCACTTCGATGGCCTCGTCGCGCGACGCCGAAAGAAAGCCGCAGGTGTTGACGACGACGACGTCTGCCGCCCCGCCATCGCCGACGATCCCGCACCCCGCCTCAGCAAGGAGGCCGAGCATCTTCTCGGAGTCGACGAGGTTTTTCGGGCATCCGAGGGAAACAAAGGAGACGTTGGGTGCGGTCACTCTCGATAACTCCGTGCGGCAATGGCCCGATTATAGCCGGTACAACCGCTTTCCGCACTCGTCATAGGGGCCGGCTTGAGTTAGAATCCGGTTGCTATTGATTTCCGAGTTGGACTCAGGAGTACGCCGACCAGATGCCCATCCACCCCACCGCCATCATCGATAAACAGGCGCAGATCGATCCTTCCGCTGACATCGGCCCGCACGTCGTCGTCGAGGGGCCGGTCAAGATCGGTGCAGGCGTCAAGATTTATCCGAACGCCTACCTGTCCGGCTGGACGGAGATCGGCGAGCGCTGCGAGATCCATCCCGGTGCGGTCGTCGGGCACCTGCCGCAGGATTTTCACTTCAGCGGCGAGCGGACGTACTGCCGCATCGGCGCGGGCACGATCATCCGCGAGTTCGCCTCCATCCATCGGGGGACGCAGCCGGAGTCGTCGACGATCGTCGGGGAGAACTGCTTTATTCTCGGCTACGCGCACATCGGCCACAATTGCGAGTTGGGCAACGGCGTGAAGGTGTATAATTGCACCGGGCTGTCCGGACACGTCATCATTGGCGACAACGCCATCGTCAGCGGCTACGTCCTGGTCCACCAATTCGCGCGAATCGGGGAATATGTGATGGTCGGCGGCGGGGCCCGCGTGACCAAGGATGTGCCGCCTTACATGAAGACGCTGCACGAGTCGCAGTGCGTCGGGTACAACGCGATCGGTCTTCGCCGGTCCGGTGAGTTCAAGCCCGACGAAATCAACGAAGTCCGCGAGGCCTACCGTACCCTGTTTCGCTCCGAGTTGCCCTTTCGCAAGGCGGTTGAGGCGTTTACCGAGAAGGCGCGAACGCGGACGGGTAAGCGGATCATCGAGTTTCTCGGATCGCCGTCCAAGCTGGGCTTTATCGGCGGGCGAAAAGCAGCCGAACTCGTGGAAGCGGCGGAAGAGGAATAGCGCGGCGATACGGGTTGCCTCTTCGCATACTTCGGCTATCGTATAAGTCACTCGTCGGCAGCCTACGGACGGGCTGCTGCACCCTCGCTGGATTGGGAGTCAACCGGCACATGGCCAACGGGACGAGTTCTCCACCGATTGCACTCGACTACGCCGCCCGACCGGAACGCGCCCGACTCGGCGTGACCGAGCGGAATTTCCTCCGCGCCGGTCTCTATACCGCGGCGATCGTGTTCATCTTCTGGTGCGGCTACTACTTCGAGCGGAGCATCCTGCACCGCCACCCCGCCGATATCCGCTTCATTCGCGAGGCGTCCGAGGCGGCGATGCGCTACATCACCATCCCGCACATCGTCATCGGGTTTCTCTTCATGATCTCCTCGCCGAAGAACCAGAACCTGCGGCAACGGCTGTGGGCCGCAGGGCTGCTCATCGCCGGGGCGGCGTTGTGCACCCTCTATTGGAAAGGCGGCGGAAAGGCCAATCTACTCCTCTACAGCGGCGTCTATCTCTATTTCCTCGTCCACGAACTTCGCGACGAGGCAATGTTCTACACCGTCCTCGGCGAGGCCGCGCCCATCGCCGACAAGACGGCGTTTAAGGGGCTCGTGCGCTGGATGACCGGGCTGATCGTCTTCACCATGGGGGCCTTCGTATGGGCGCCGATCCCTTTCGGGCTCTATTACAAGAAATTGACGGAGCCGACTTCGGCCCTGGCGAACTGGGCGACGCTGAACGCCTCCTGGTTGGACGGTTCCATGTCCCTGCCGCTCAGAATCGCCTTGAGTGTGACACCGTTCGTGCTTTCCGCGGTGGGATTTGCCATCGTACTCCGGCATTTCGCCGCCCGGCTCAAGTATCCCGACGTGCAGACTCTGTTTCGCAATCACGCCGTCCTCTTCAAGGTCATGTTCGGCGTCGCCGCCGTCCTAGGCCTCTCTCTCATACTCACGGCGCGGGCGTACTCGCTCATCCTTTTTCACGTCGTCGCCTGGTACATCTTCGCGGCGTACCAATTCGCGAAGCACCCCCCAAAAGCGCCCTCACAAGGTTGGTGGACATGGATGCGAACCAGCGTCCGCGGGTTCAAGACGCTGCATATCGGCATGGTGGTCGTGTTAATGGCTATTGGCCTGGTCTGGACCATTGGGCTGGATCGCACTTCCTCACTGGCCTGGCTCCTGGCCCCGGAATCCTTCCTCTACTGGACCATCCTGCACATCACGGTTAGCTTCGTGCCTCGTTAACCGACAGTCCTGAGTTACACACCGATGTCGTTGTTGCTCAATTTGCTGGGGCCGCGCCGTGGATTCGACGGCGGCCTCTTTCTGCCGGACCATAAGGCGATCACCGCGCGCCGCCTGAGCGAGACGCTGGCGGTCTCGGTTCCCATGCACATCCCGCTCCAGGTCCGCCAGGACCTCGCTACTTCTTCACTGGTAAAGCCCGGCGAGCGCGTGCTTCGCGGTCAGCGCTTGTCGCAGCCGACTTCGACCGACTCGGTGCCTGTTCACGCCCCGACCTCCGGCACGATCACCCGGCTCGACCGTGTTTGGACCGCCCATGACGGCTACCTGCCATGTGCGATCCTGGAACCCGACGGTCAGGACGAGGCGTATCACCATGCCTGGGATTGGGGCGATGAGTCGTTTATTGCGCAGCTCGCCGAACACGGTGTCGTTGGTCCGCAGCCGCGCGGGCCGGCCCACGTCGTCATCCGGCAGGCCACGGCGGCCGGGGTGACCGATCTGATCGTCAATGGGATGGAGACGGAACCCTATCTGACGGCCGACTTGCGGACGATCGTCGAACAGCCCGGGCGCATCGTGGACGCGACGTGCGAGATTGCCGACGCCCTGGGCGTTCGCCGGGTGATCCTGGCCATTCCGTATCGGCACCGGCGCGTTACGCGGCGCATCGAGTCGGAGGCGATGGGCCGGTTTGTCGAAGTCGTGCCCTTGGCGAGCTGTTACCCCCAGTGCCACCCGACAATCTTGATCAAAACACTGCTCGATCGGGAAGTGCCGCCCGGCGGAACCGGATTGGATGTCGGCGCCGTCGTTCTCCCGTTGGCGCTCGTTCGCTCGGCGGCCGACGCGATCTTTGACAACCGCCCCATGACGCACACGTTATTGACGATCGCCGGCGATGCCATTACGCGACCCGGAACCTACCGAGTTCCCATCGGCACGCCCATCGCGCACCTCGCCGAACGGCTCGGCGATTCAGGCGAGATGGCTCGCGTCATCAGCGGCGGCCCACTGACCGGCACGGCATTTTCGCGAGGGGACTCCGTCGTGTCGGCCGACATGACCGCGCTCCTGTTTTTCTCCGGCGCCGACTGGCGAAGCCCGATCCCGTGCATCCACTGTGGCTGGTGCGTCGAGGATTGCCCGATCGGTCTCGATCCACCGGCGCTCGTGCAATTAGAATCACAACCGAGCTGCGCGGCGGACGCGTTCGCGGAGCTTTCGGCCTGCATTGGGTGCGGGCTGTGCAGCTACGTCTGCCCGGCCGGGCTGCCGCTCTCGCAGACCATTGAGCGTACCCAGCGCCGCTTCGCGTCCACGAAGAGATAAGCCCACGACATGAGCGCAGCCATCATGACGTTGCCCGCGATCTTGTCGCCCGACGCGCCGCCGCATCGAATCAGCGGTCATTCCCACCATGATATCCTCCGCGCCTGGACCTTTGCAGCCACGGTCGCAGCGGTCTGGGGAGTCGCGCTCTTCGGTCCCGCCGCACTGGTTGTCATCGCCTCCGCCGTCAGCGCCGCCATTGTCACCGACTTCGCCATTGCCTTCGCTCGCGGCCGGCCGGTCGTCGGCGGACTGACCCATGCCGGGTTGATCGGCCTGCTTTTGGCCCTCACGCTTCCCGCGACCGCCGCATGGTACATCGCCGCGATGGGCTCGATGATCGCCATCGTTGTGGGCAAGGTCCTTTTCGGGGGACTCGGTCATTACCTCTGGCACCCCGCGCTCGTCGGCCGCGTCGCCGTGCAGATGCTCTTCGTCAACAGCCTGGCCATGACCGGTCAGAATGTCGCCATCCCCCTACTGACGCGCGGCCATCTTTTCACCGGCGACTTGGGTTCGGCCCGGCGGATTGAGATGTCGGAGTATCAGGGCTGGACGTTGGAGCCGAAGACCGCCCCCGGCGACGCGCTGCTCCTGGAGCCGCCGGTCTCAGCCTTGCGCCGCTTTGCCGACGGGAAGATCAAACCCGACGACGAGATGATCTTTGAGCCGTTGCTCCGAGATGCATTGCCTCCCTGGCACGACACAGTCCTGGGAACCGTTCCCGGCGCGATCGGCGAGACGTGCACACTGGCACTCATCGTCGCGGGCCTGTACCTGATTTACCGCGGCTATCTGCGCTGGCACGTGCCGGTCGCGGTGCTGGCGGCGGCGGGCATCGCGGCGGCGATTCTGCCGGTCAAGATCGGGACGGAGGGCGAGGGATACTACTGGCTGCCAATCTTCGCCGTCGAACAGGGCCGCGCCGTGGGCATGGCTTACGTGCTCTACCACCTGACGGCCGGGCAACTGATGCTCGGTGCGTTTCTGCTGGCGGGGGATATGACGTCGACGCCGATGCGGGCTCTGGGGCAGCTTGTTTTCGGGGCGGGCGTCGGCGTGATCACAATCTTTATGCGCCTCTACGGCGTCGTGGAGGGGGAGTGCTACTGGGCGATCCTGATCATGAATACGTTTGTCACCTTCATCGATCGGAGGATGAAGCGGCCGGTGTTGGGGATACCGGAATGAAAACAGTCTACAGGGTTAGTCTCTCCTTCTCCGCCTCTTTTATTCTACGACTCCATTCGAGTTTGACGTCGTACAAATCGTATGATCGTCCACACTCCGGGCAAGAGTGTACTGAAGGCAGTCCTATTAGGGGATATCCGCACTTGAGACACATTTCGTAATTCATCGCTTCCACTTTCTTTGTCCATGCGAATCGCCTGATTCGTAGTCTTTCAAGGAGCAATCTAAGCCAGACCCACGTGGTCAAGATGATGATTGAACAAATCCAGCCGGGGACGCTGAGAAAGTGTCGCAATAGGAGAATCGAGATGGCAATGAGGCAGCCAAAAAACGCGACCCGCCTGCCCTCTCTGTAGTGCCAGTTTATTCCGATGTCTAAGACGAATTGCTCCGCCAGATAAGGCATGGAATTTCTGCCTGCGCGCGACGCGTGCCCAAGCCGGCGTACCCACCAAATCCATGCCTCCACACAATACGCTGCGGCAAAAGCGACAATTATTATTAAGGCTTCACTCATTGAGTGGATAGACGTTGGCCTACCAATCCGGCCAGTTCCTCAACCAAGGACCGCCGCTCAACATCGAGTTCACCATCCGACGATAACGTGAACCGGACCTTTCGCCCTTTGGATAGCGAGACTTCGAATCCCTGGCCCTTGTCGTCTAGCATTCCTGGTTCTATCCACGACGTCTCCGCCCCCTCCACTGTGACGGCGATCTCCCGGCAGCCGATTTCGGGCGCGATGATGGCCAGCGCCCGGACCAGCTCCTGGGGGTTGGACGCCTGCGCGATCTTTAGCCGCGCCAGGTTCGCCGCCGCATGGAGGACCTTCGTCTCCTGGCGACCCGACCACCGGGCTGCCCATCCGCCCCATTCCAAGTAGCCGAGGACTCGTGCCGAAAACAGGGCCATGAGGATGACACCAAGGATGATGAGCCCCAGTACGAAATGGTGCGCCGTCATGGCCGCCAGGCACAACACGCAAACGATCACGCTCGCCGCGTAGATCTGGATCGCCGCCGCCGACGGGCTGCGGCCACGATCGACGAGGCGATGGTGGATGTGGTCGCGGTCCGAGGCGAAGAGCGGCTGGCCCCGCACCATCCGGCGACCAACGGCGAGCAGTGTGTCGAAGATCGGATATCCCAAGGCGAACAGCGGCACGAGGATCAGCACGACTGTGTGCGCCTTCTGCGCGGATTGCAGCGAGGCCAGGGCGAGAAACATTCCCAACGACAGAGAGCCCGTATCGCCGAGGAACACGCGGGCCGGGTGGAAGTTCCAGCGCAGAAACCCCAGCAGCGAGCCGGCCAGGAGCACCATCATGACCGTCATGTAGTGATTGCCCAGCCAGATCGCGACGATGGCGTTGACCGCCGAGGCGAGGAAACAAATCCCGGCCGCCAGTCCGTCCAGGCCGTCCGTCAAGTTGATCGCGTTCGTGATCCCGACGATCCAGAGAAGGGAAGCCAGTACGCCGACGGCGACCGGCAATTCCACCGAATCAAACCCCGGCAGCGTGATCGCCTGGACGCGAAAGCCCAGCGAAACGGCCGCGATGGCCACGACGGTCTGCACGAGGAGCTTGATCTTCGGCCGAATCTGATGCCGGTCGTCCACCATTCCCAAGAGGACCATGCAGCCCGTGCAGGCCAGCAGGCCGTAAACGTAAGCGGCCTTTTCACGCAGCCGCTCGCCGACGAGGTTTTCCAGGTTCAGGGCGACCAGCGTTCCGCCCGTCACGACAAGGAAGATCACGACACCGCCCATGGTCGCAGTCGCGCGTTCGTGACGCTTTCGGCCGCCGGGTTGGTCGACCCAGCCCAGCCGCGTGGCGAGGAGGATGTAAATCGGCGTGGCGGTTGCGGTGGAGATCACCGCAGCGAGGAACAGGATGAAGTACGACGTGAATTGATAGAAATAGGTGATCCATTCGGGCACGGCGGCAAGCAGGGCGACAGACATGGGGGCAAGGGCCTCCGACTCGTTCGTGCCAGGTTACTTTCTTGACCGTCAGTGCGGCGACGCTCATTCTATATCGTCGCTCACAATCCTGCTGCGCTAGCATCCGTTGTGACGGCGTCGGGTATCCAAGCACAGGTAGGTTTTCTTCATGGCGGTTCGCCTGATTGCCGGTCGGGCAGGTAGCGGGAAGACGCATCGATGCCTCGCGGGCATCGGCGAGGAATTGGCCCGCAGTCTCACGGACGGCCCCCAGCTGATACTGCTGGTCCCCGAACAGGCCGCCTTGCAAATGGAGCGCGGACTTCTGGCGCGGTCGCCGTCGGGGGCGCTGGGTCGCTGCGAGGTGTTGAGCTTTCGGCGGCTGGCCCATCGAATCCTAAGCGAGGCCAGGATCGGTGGACCGATTCCGACGCCGCTTACCCCGATGGGCCGGCAAATGGCGCTGCGACGGCTGATCCAGCGGCATCGTCGACGCCTCCGCGAATTCGGCAAGGTCGCCGAGCGGCCGGGATTCATTGCCGCTGTCTCGAGCGGGATCGTCGAGTTGCTTCAGGAAGCCGTGACCGTCGATCAACTCGACGGGGCGGCGCAAGCGGCTGAGACGGCGGGCGATCCGTCGGCCCCCCGGCTGCACGACATGGCCCTGCTTCTGCGGGCGTATCTCGACTATCTCGGCGACGATCGCGTCGATCCGGAGAGCGTGCTCGATCTGGCGCGGGCGCGGCTCGACGCGATTGAGTGGCTGCGGGGGGCGCGGGTCTGGATCGACGGATTCGCGGGATTGACGGAACAGCAGATGCGAATGATCGTCGCCCTGGCGCAGCGGGTCGCGCATATCGACCTGGCCCTGCTCCTGGATCCCGATCACCGGCGCGCAGGCGAATTCGAAGTCGAGCCCGACGACGTTTCGCTCTTTGCCCGCACCGAGCGAACGTGGTTTCACCTCGCGCGGGCCATTCGAGATGCCGGAGTGACGATCGAAGAACCGATCCTCCTTTCCGAGAAGAACTGCCCGCGATTCGCGAACGCGCCCAGCCTGGCCTGCCTGGAACGTCATCTCTTCGCGCCAATGCCCGGGCGCTCTTCCCTGATTCCGCACTCCGAATTCCGAATTCCGAATTCTGCCCGGCTCCTCGAGGCCCCCGACCGCCGCGCGGAAGTCGCCGCCGCCGTGCGGGCGATCGTCGATCTCGTACAGCGAGGTGATCGCCCGTTGCGATTCCGCGACATCGCCATCATCGTCCGCGATCTGACGCCCTACCACGATTTGATCTCCGCCGAGTTGGCGGCGCACCACATCCCGTTTTTCATCGATCGGCGTCGCCAGACCTACCATCACCCGCTCGTGCAACTCGTCCGCGCGACGGTCACTATGCGGGCCGACGGCCCCTTCGATGCGGCCATGGCCATGTTGCTCAAGACTGGTCTGTGCGGTTTGCCGGACGCTGAAGCCGACGCACTGGAAAACTATCAACTGGCCCACGGGCTTTGTACGCCCGCCTCCTGGGAAGAAAACTGGACGTATCCCGCCCAGCCCGGTGATCGCCGGCGCTCGGCGACGCCCGCGGCGGTCCGCGCCCTGGCGGAGGTCAATCATTCGCGCCGGGCCCTTATGGACCGAATCGGCGACTGGTGGCCGAGCACTCCCTCTCCCTCCCAGGGAGAGGGCCGGGGGGAGGGTTCGAAAACGCCGAATGCCCCCTGCCGCGACTGGATCGCCCAACTCTACGCCCTGCTGGAGCGGCTCGATGTACGCATGACCCTGGCCCGCTGGTGCGAGGCCGCTGCGACCCGCGGCGAACTGGATGAGGCCGAGGAACACGAGCAGGTGTGGGCGGATCTTGTGAAGCTGTTCGATGAGACCATCGCCGCCCTCGGCGACGAGCCGATGAGCGGCCGGCAATTTCAGGAAATCATCGAAACCGGTCTGTCTGAGTTCACGGTTGGCCTCGTTCCCGCGACACTCGATCAAGTGCTCGTCGGCTCGATCGAGCGCAGCCGCCATCCGCCGGTCCGCGCCGCTTTCGTATTGGGTATGGCCGAGGGGCAGTTTCCGCACCGCGTCGGTGAGGATTCCATCTTCGGCGATGACGATCGGGCCAAGCTCGCAGAGGCCGGCGTGGCGCTCGGGCAGACCCGCGCGCGGCAGCTTCTCGATGAGCGAATGCTCGCCTATGTCGCGGTGACGCGGCCCAGTGAGTTCCTATGGGTGAGCTTTCCGCGGGCGGATGAGAAGGGATCCCCGCTGCCGCCGTCGCCCTACTGGCCCGCGATCCGGGCAGCGCTGCCGGATGTTTCGGTTGAAAAGTTGGAAGAGAGCGAGGCCGACGATGGGGCGATCGATCCGCGTTCGATCTCCACTGTCGGCGGACTGGCCGGGGGACTGGCTGCGGGATTACGGCAATTTTGCGAGGAGAAGCTCGCGGCGGAGGCCGCCGGGCAGTGGCTCGCCCTGTACAAGTGGGCGCGCAGGCATGGCGCGATGCGCGGGCCGCTGGCCGCAGCGATGACGGCCCTGCGAACGCCTCCGGAAGCACGGCTCAGTCCCGCCATGGCCAACGCGCTATGGAGCAAGCCCTATCGCACCAGCGTCAGCGGACTGGAGCAGTTCGCGCAATGTCCATTCCAGCACTTTGCCGCGCGGGGGCTTAATTTGGAGCCGCGCGCGGCGCACGAACTGACGCCGATGGATCTTGGCCGCATTTATCATCGCGTCCTTGAGCATTTCGTGGTTGAACTCATGGATAACGGCAAGTCGCTTGCCGACGTTCTGCCGGAGGACATTGCCGGCAGTTTGCTCCGGCTCTGCAAAAAGATCGTGCCAGAGTACGCCGAGGAGCTTCGCCTGGAGGAGGCCCAGGGCCGGATGACGATTCGCCGCGGTCGACGCGACCTCTCCGCCGCCGTGGCCGGCCAGCGATCTTCCATCGCCCGAACGCCGCTGCGCCCCAAACTCGCCGAGCGGTCCTTCGGGACGGACGCCCCGGGTGCGCTGCCGTCGCTGGAACTGACGACGACCCACGGCGTCGTGCGTCTGCGCGGCGTCATCGACCGCGTCGACCTCCTGCCCGCCGGGTCCGATCACCTCGCTGTCGTGTTTGATTACAAACGCTCCGTTGGGAAACGGCTGAGCCTCGACGAGGTCTACCACGGTCTGGCGCTGCAATTGCTCGCCTACCTGCTCGTCCTGCGCGATCACGGCGGCGCGCTGGGGAAGGGCAGGATCATTCCCGGCGGCGCATTTTTCCTCCCGCTGCTCGCCGGCCTCAAGAGCGTCAAGCACCCTCGCGAAGTCGAGAAGGACGGTTTCGATCCGCATAAGGGTTTTCGGCCGCGCGGCGTCGTGGACTTCGATTGGATCGACCACCTCGATCCTAACTTGGACTGCGGTCAAAGCAGGATTTTCAACGTGTTTCGGACAAAGGATCGCAAGCTGGGGAATGTGGAGCATTCCGATGCCGTGGGCGACAAAACGTTTGGCGGACTTCTCGATCACGTTCGGCGGAAAATGACGCAACTGGCGGAGGACTGGATCGCGGGCACCATCGCCGTCCGTCCATCTCAGCACGGCAAGACGATCGCCTGCACGCGGTGCCATTTCACGTCCGTCTGCCGGTTCGAATACGCCGCCCGCCGCGCCCACGCCCTCGACGAAATGAGCCGCGCGGAAGTTTTGGAACGGATCGCGCAGGAGGGCCGGGGCGATGAGTGAGATTCTCTGGACAGATACTCAACGCCGCGCGATCTCGACGATCGATCGCAGCGTGCTGGTTTCCGCCGGGGCGGGAAGCGGCAAGACGGCGGTATTGGCCGAGCGCTGCGCGGCGCTGGGGGCCGACGCGCGACTGGGTTGCGGCATCGATCGCGTGCTGGTTGTGACGTTTACCGACGCGGCGGCGTCCGAGATGCGCAGCCGAATTGCCGTCGCCCTGCGGTCGCGCCTGGCCCGGACGCCGGCGAATCCCTGGCTGCAACGGCAACTCGCCCTGCTCGACGGTGCGGCCATCTCCACCTTGCACTCCTTCTGCCGCCAGATTCTGGGCAAATACTTCGCTCATGCCGATCTCGATCCGCTGATGCCGCTGCTCGACCCCGCCGACGGCCGTCTCCTGCGCAAAGAGACCGCCCAGGAGGTTTTCGACGAGTACGGCCGGCGCGAAGACGCGGAAGGCGAGGCGTTTGTGGACTTCGTCTGCGCGTATGGCCCGACGAGCGAGCAGGCACTGATCGAATGCGTCCTACAA
The DNA here is from genome assembly GCA_035275405.1 of Phycisphaerae bacterium. Lineage (NCBI taxonomy): Bacteria > Pseudomonadati > Planctomycetota > Phycisphaerae > Phycisphaerae bacterium. The sequence goes on along the minus strand of DATEMU010000001.1, from coordinate 245,808 downwards.
ATCGATGAATTCCTCAATTCGATTGTCGATCCCGAGGCGTGGCTGCAACAATCGCTTGATGCGCTGGCGGAGGGCGGCCGCGGATTGTCGGACGTCTGGAGTAAGCGCCTCGCCGACGTCATTGACCGGGAGCTTTACGAGCTATCGCGGCTGGTCGAAAGTCATTTGGCGGCGATGACTAGTGCGACGGGGCCTGTGCAGGATTGTCGCAAAAGCCTGGCCGAATTCGCCGCCGCTCTGGACGGATGGCGCTCTCAATTGCGCCGATCAACCGACGACAGAACGCTCGACGCAGTTTGCCACGAAGGGATTGGCAAATACAAGTTCCCGAAGATCCCCCGCCGGAGCGATAAACTGGATCGGGCCGCGCTCGGTGCGATTGAAACCTTGTACACTATCCGCGACGACCTCTTTCGCAAGCGACTCTGCGATTGCCTCGGCCCGTTCACCGTCGCTGATTGGGCGGACGGGCTGGCGAGAATCCGCCCACAAGCTGAGATTCTGGTGACGCTGGTCCGTGCGGTGCGCGACGCCTATCAGAAGGCCAAGGCCGGTCTGGGCGTCATGGACTTCGGCGATCTCGAACGCCGGGCAAGGAATTTGCTGGCCGATGAGTCCAACCACGTCGCAGCCCAACTGCGCGATCGTTTTCAGCACGTGCTGGTCGACGAATTTCAGGATATCAGCCCTGTCCAGGCCGACGTCCTTCGCCTCGTCAGCCGTGAAGCCGAGGCCGATCGACCGGCGAATCTCTTTACCGTCGGCGATGTCAAGCAGAGTATTTATCGCTTCCGATTAGCCGAGCCGATGCTGTTTCTGAATCGCCGAGGACAATTCGCCCCTGGCGGTGATCGGGGGGCCGCCATCGACCTCGTCGAGAATTTCCGCAGCCGACCGCGACTGCTCGATGCCATCAACGCGCTCATGGAACGGCTCATGGCCGCGGATCTGGGAGGCATCGACTACGACGATGCGGCCCGGCTTCGCCCCGGTCCCTGCCCCCCCGGCAAGCCCGTCGACGAAACGACGCCCGTTGAACTGCACCTGCTTGAAGATAAACCCGGCGCCGTCGAAGAGGAAGACGAGGACAATGAACCGACCGACGGTGGTGCGGCGGACTGGTTGCGCATTGAGCGCGAGGCCTACGTCGTCGCCCAACGGATCAAGGCACTTGTCGCCGAAGGCGCGGCGTACCGCGACATTGTTATTCTTCTCCGCTCCATGAAGGCCCGCGTCGGTGCCTTCGCCCGGACGCTCTCCCGCGCGGGCATTCCCGTTTACACGGACACGGCGGGCGGGTTCTTTGAAACCCGCGAGGTGCGAGACCTCCTCTCCCTGCTAACCCTCCTCGACAACGCACAGCAGGATATCCCCCTGGCAGCCGTGCTTCGCTCCCCGCTCTTCGGACAACCCTTGACCGACGACGAGCTGGTCGCCATTCGGATTGCGGCGCGCGGGCCGGACGCCGATGCTCGTTTCCACGTCGCCGTCGCCGAATACGCGCGAAGCGGCAGCGACACTTCGTTACGCCCGCGACTGGCGAACATCTTCGAGCGCATCGACCGTTGGCGGCAGTGCGCGCGCCGCCGTCCGCTTGCGGATGTGCTCTGGCAGATTTACGAAGAAAGCGGTTACCTCGCGTATGCCGAAGGCCTGGCCGACGGCCGCCGGCGCCGCGCGAACCTCCTGCAGCTTCATGAATATGCCCGGCAATTCGGCGGATTCCGGCGGCAGGGTCTCTATCGCTTCCTCCGGTTCATTGACGGCCTGGAGGGCGCGGGTGAAGACCTCGAACCGGGCACCCCCGCCGCGCCGGGGGGGGACGTGGTTCGCATCATGTCCATCCATCGCAGTAAGGGGCTGGAGTTTCCCATCGTCATTCTTGGCGAACTGGGCAAGGACTTCAATCTCCAGGACGCGCGCGGCAGCATTCTCTTCGACCGCAAACTTGGACTGGCCTTGAAGGCCGTGGATCTCGAGCGCCGCATCACCTATCCGACGCTTCCGCACCAACTCGTTGCCCGGGCAATTCGCACCGAATCCCTCGCCGAGGAACTGCGCATTTTTTACGTCGCGCTGACCCGGGCGAAGCAGCGGATTATCCTCGTCGGCTCGCACGCGCTCGACCGTCTGCAAGAACTTCGCGACCGATTGGCCGCTCATAGAGGCCCGCTACCGCTTTCCGACCGCCTGGGGGCGGGCAGCGTGATGGACTGGACACTCGCTGCACTGGCCTGTCAACCGGCGCCCATGGTGCAACTCACGCCGGCCGATCTCGTCTCCGGCGCCCCGCTCTTCGCGGTATGTACATACGATTTCCAGTGCATGAAAGACTGGAAGCTGGAGGTACCGCCGCCCACGCGGCATACAGAACTGCTGGAGAAGTGTGCCGCGCTAGGAGACCTCCCGACGCCCGCGCCGGATTCTGACTTCTCGGAACTGGTGCGGACCATCGAACGCCGCTTAGTGACGCCTTATCCCGCGATGGCCTTGACGCGGGTTCCGGCCGTTGCGGCGGCGACAACCCTGAAACGACGCTGGGACGCCATGGTCGATCCCGACGAGCCGACTGCGACCTGGGCGCCGGCGCACGCCGCAGCTTACTCCGGCGATCGCTTCCGCCCGCCTTCGAGTTTGCATCCGGCGACACAGGTTGACCCGACAGCGCGCGGGACATGGACGCACGAATTCCTCCAGCGCGTCGATTTCCGTCGCCCCTGTGACGCGGCGGACCTGGCGGGCCAACTCAGCGCTCTGAGTGATGCCGGCCTGAATACCGCCGCGCAGGCTGCGCAGATTGATCTGGACGCCATCGCCTGGTTCTTTCAGACGCCGCTCGGGCAACGCCTGCGACAGGAGAAGACCCGGGTCCTCCGCGAATGGCCTTTTGTCATCGGCGTGGACCCCTCACGTTACGAGCCCGGCGCAAGAAGGGTCGATACGGACGACGTCCTGCTTGTCCGCGGAATCCTCGACGGTCTCTTCGACAGCGGCGAGGGCTGGGAGATTCTCGATTACAAGACCGACGGGATCGACGCCGCCCAGGTGCCCGCGCGCGTGGAGGAGTATCGCGGTCAGCTCGGCATCTACGCCGCCGCGGTCAAGGCGGTGTGGCAATCGGACGCGAAGAAACGCTGGCTCGTGTTCCTCACCCCGCGCCGAATCGTCGAAGTTTAGTCTCAATCGTTTCGCTAGTTGCTTGTGACCGGCGGCCCCACCCTGCGGCGAACCTCGCGCATTTTTTCGACCACGCGCTTGCGATCCTCGACGGCCGTGAATTCCCCGGTCAGCCGGCACGGACCAAACAGGTCCGGCGGTTCCTTGACGGTCCGCGCGGGATAGAGCGTCGCGGATTCAATGTTCCCGCGCATAGACTTTTTGTCCATCGAGGGTGCAAACCAGACGAAACCCGCCCCTTCGTAGGTGATGCTTCCCGCGCCGGTCGTCAAACAATAGACAATGTTTGCGTTGGTCTGGCTGCGCTCCGCGAAGCTTGTGCCCGGCTGCGCCTTCCAGAAGACTTCGACTTGCAGGACCTGCGACATCCACAGTTCCTGGTCGGGTGCGGACGCGTCACTGGGTTGAGTCGCCGCCGATTCGCCGACGACCTCCGGCGTCACCGGAACCTGCACCGGCTCAATCTCAAATACAAACATCCAATTGTGATCGGCGTTGACGCAGTAGTATCCCGCGTCGAATTGTTCGCGGTAGACTTCCGGCGCGGTCGAGCGGAAGGAAACCACTTCAAACTGCGTCACCGGCGATTGACAGCCCCCGACGATCAGCAGCGAAACGAGCGCCGCTCGCGCCCCTCGGATCCTCTCCGGAATCGCGGCGAAAAATTTACGCGTCATGAGCGTCGACCAGCGTCCCGCCAGCCGCGGGATCCGTTGCGGCCGTGGGCGGTCCCAGGCCCAGCAGTGCCAGCGTATCGCGCTCCACGATCGAGGCCAGATGCGGCCGCGGAACCGTCGGCAGATTGGTGCCGGTTACGAGTTGGTTGATGCGGTAAAGCGACTCGATTGCGGTCGTGGCCTGGGTGTAGGGAAAATCGCTGCCGAAGAGCAGCTTGTCGATCACGCCGTATTGATACGCCGACAGGAGCGCGTTGTACGCCTGCCACGGCTGGTGCATCAGGGCGCTGATGTCGGCAAAGAGGTTAGGATGCTTGCCGAGCATCACCACGCATTCCTCAACCCAGGGATACCCCATGTGGGCAATCACCAGCTTCAGCCCCGGCAACTCGCGCGCCACTTCGTCCAGCAGGACCGGCCGGCCGAACTCCATTTTGCTGTGGACACTGAAATGGACGCCCTGGTCGATGAGTACCGGCATCCTGAGCCGCGCAGCCTCCGCGAAGACCTGCATCGCCCGGCTGTCGGCAGGGTGGAAATCCTGCGCCGCCGGCGAGACCGTGATCGCCTTCATTCCCAGCTCATCATGGGCGAGCTTGAGGTCCGCGAGTGCCTCCGGCAGGTTGGTGGGGTCGATCGCGGCGACGCCCACCAGTTTTTCCGGATGTTGCTGGACGTAATTCGAGATCAACTCCGCGGGGATCTCAGCGCCCAGGTAACGGCTTTTGAATCCCAAAACAAAGCTCTTATCCACCGGCTCGCTCGCCAGATAGTGGCTTTGCATCGAGGCATCAGGCCACCCCCCCGCCAAAGGGGTACGCACGCCGCGCTGCCCCCGGCCTGGCGATTGACCCCCTTCAAGCCCCAACTGGTGCGGCGACTCCCAGATATGTGTGTGACAATCCACGATCATGGTGGAGCACTCCGTAATTCGTTCAACTGGCTCTCATTTTCCGCCGAGCTTATCGCACCCTGCCGCTCGGGGTCAATCGGGACCCGTGACCACGGCCTTTCGGACGAGGCGGGGATTGACTTCCCTCGGCGGCGGGCGATAACATATTGCAGGACGAACAGTTGGGGGAAAAAGCGCCCTGCCTGTTCAATTATTCACGACGTTTGACGGCATCCGAACACGGTTCGCCGTGGTCGGCGTGCACAAAAAATGCGCGCCGCGCGAGGAGAGGGTATCGGATTGAGCAAGGCCCCCTTTAGGCTTGGCGAAAGGCACGGGCTGATCCCCTGCGCTGGTCGGTGGGCTGCCGCGCTCGTGATTGGTTTATACGCAACGACCGTACGCGCGCAGAGCTTCTCGCAAAACTATGAAAGCGTATGCTCCGGCACGCTCAGCAACTGCCCCTCGCTCACCGGCGCGGGATGGGTGCTCAACGCGTCAACCAATCTGAGCAACGCGCCCGGTCAGACCGGCTGGTTTCAGGGCGTGGCTCAAGACCCGCCATTCTTCGGATCACAATCCGGCACCCCCGCGTCGTACATCGCCGCGAATTTCGCGAACACCGGTGATAATCCCGGGGCGATGGACACGATCAGCAACTGGATGTTCGCTCCGGCGCGGGTGTTTAACAACGGCGACACGATTTCTTTCTGGACTCGTACCGTGACCTTTCCGAGCTATGCGGATCGGCTGCAACTTCGTGTGAGCCTCGCGGGCAACGGCACCTCGGTCGGCAGTTCGGCGACCGACGTCGGTTCTTACGATTTGGCGCTGGACATTAATCCAACGTACCTGCTCAGCGGCCCCGGCTCCTATCCGACATCGTGGACCCAGTACGTGTACACCATCACCGGGCTGGTGAATCCGACCCTGGGTCGGTTCGCCTTTCGGTACTTCGTCGAAAACGCCGGCGCCGGCGGGATACGCTCCGACTACATCGGCATCGACAACGTCCAATACATCGCGGTCCCCGAGCCGTCCGTCCTCGCCTTATTCACCCTTCCCGCCCTCTTGATTCGGGGGCGCCGACGGCGCTGACCGTCGGGCTTTCCATCCATCAAGCGACAGCCTTCTATCTCCGAGACCCTCCCGGGATATCGTGCCGGTTCGGGGCGTCAGAATTGAGAAAACCGAAGTCGTCTGTCGCAAAACGGATTAGGCCGCCTGGAGTTGGTAACCGCGTCAGCCTCTCGGCATCCAACCTCTCGAGGCGACGATGTTTTTCTTGCCGTACAATCCCGAAGACCGCTTTCTACGGACCTTTCCAATGCCCGACCCACACACCCAGACAATGCAGTGCATGGAAGTCTGGGGCGGAAACCAGCCCGCCGACAGCGGCGTCATCATGCCCGGTCTCGACGCCTGGGTGTACAGCCGCCCGCACGGCGACGCGACCGGCGGAGGCGACGTGCACTATGTCTCCTCCTGTGCGACCGGGCGCATCACTCGGCTGCTCGTCGCCGATGTCAGTGGCCACGGGGCGGCGGTCAGCGAGACGGCGGGCAAGCTACGGTCGCTGATGCGCCGCTACGTGAATTACATCGACCAGACGCGGTTTGTCCGGGCGCTCAACGACGAGTTCATCGCCCTGGCCCAGGAGCAGCGCTTCGCGACCGCGGTCGCCGCGACGTTCTTCGGCCCGACACACAGCCTCGCGCTTTGCAACGCCGGTCACCCGCCACCGCTTTTCTACGAGGCGCGGACGGGCACGTGGCAGGTTTTGGAGCAAGCGCGCAGCCCGTCCTCCGGCGATCCGTCGAACATGCCGCTGGGCATACTCGACATGACGCAATACGAGCAATTCGCCCTGCGACTCCGCGAGGGGGACATGGTCCTGTGCTACACGGACGCTCTGATCGAGGCCAAGGATAAGAAGGGCGAGTGGCTGGGCACGCCGGGGCTGCTAGAGATCGTCCGCGGAATCGACGTGAGCGAACCGGGCGAGTTTATCAAGCGGCTGCTGGCGGCGATCGCCGCCATACGGCCCGGCAACCTCGAAGACGACGACGTGACTGCTCTCCTCTTTCGCCACAACGGCCTCGTCCCACGGATCTCGTTCTTCAAGAAGGCGATGGCCCCGCTCCGCGTGCTCGCCGCCGCCTTCGGCTCACTACGACCGGGCGCTGGTCCGGCCCCGTGGCCGGAGATGAGCCTGGCGAACCTCGCCGGCGCGAAGGCGAAGCCCGTGAGCGGGAAGGTGGGCAAGTAGTTGCAGTCAAGCGGCTGGCGCGCGAAGATAGTCGAGCTTAGGTTCGTCTAATCTCACGCCTTTTGAGGAGCCGCCTATGTCCCGCCCGATTCTCACCGTTGTCGCCGCACTCGTCCCCGCATTGGCCGTCGCCGCGCCGCCGGACGCCGCCAAGAAGCCCGTGACCGACGCGTATCACGGCGTAAAGGTCGTGGACGAGTACCGCTGGCTGGAAAACTGGGAGGACCCGGCGGTCAAGAAGTGGTCGGACGAACAAAGCACCTACGCCCGGGATTACCTGGACAAGATCGCCTGCGTGCCCGCGCTCCGCGAGCGCGTGACGGAGCTGGAGAACGCGGTCGGGCCGCGGTACCTGGCGATTCGATTCGCCTCGGGGACGTACTTCGCGGCCAAGAGCGTGCCCGCCATGCAGCAGCCGCAGATCGTCGCGCTATCGTCGCTCACGAGCACGGAGGGCGAGCGTGTCATCGTCGATCCCAACACGCTCGATAAGGAGGGCGGTACGTCGTTTGACTGGTTCGTCCCGTCGCCCGATGGCAAGCTACTGGCCGTTTCGCTCTCATCGGGCGGAAGCGAATCCGGTGACGCCCGCATCTTCGAGGTCGCCACGGGCAAGGAGCGGGCGAACGATATGGTTCCCCGCGTCAACGGCGGAACGGCGGGCGGCGCGCTGGCCTGGGCGGCCGATTCCAGCGGTTTCTATTACACGCGCTACCCGCGCAAGGGCGAACGCTCCGCCGCCGACATGGACTTCTATACCCAGCTCTACTTTCACAAGCTCGGTACATCGACCGAGGGCGACACCTTCCAGACCGGCAAGGACTATCCCAAGATTGCCGAGATTGCCGCTGAGGTGAGCCCCGATGGTCGCTGGGCTTTGACCAACGTGCAGAACGGCGACGGCGGCGAGTTCATACAGGATATCCGCATGCCGTCGGGTGAATGGGTCCGCATCAGCAAATGGGATGACCGGATCGTCGAAGCGAAGTTCGGCCACGATGACGCAGTCTATCTCGTCAGCCGCAAGGACGCGTCGATGGGCAAGGTGCTGCGCCTCGCCTTGAGCAAGGACAAACGGCCCGCACTCGTCGACGCAAAGGAAGTCGTCCCAGAGCAGCGCGACGCGTCAATCGAGACCTATTTTCCCGACCGGGGCGGCATCTATCTGACCAAGTCCCGGCTGCTGGTGCTCTATCAGATCGGCGGGCCGAACGAGCTGCGCGTCTTCGAGATCGCCGCCGGTCAGGCCAAACTCCATGGAAAGGTCGATGCCCTGCCGATCTCGACGACAGAACGCGTGGAGCCGCTGGAGGGCGACGCGGTCGTCTACCTGAATGACAGCTTTGTCTCTCCACCGGCTTGGTACACACTCAATGCCGGTGGAAGTGCGACCAAGGCCGAGCCGACGGCGCTGAAGCAGGCGGCTCCCCCGTATATGCCGGAACTGGCCGTGCGGCGTGAGTTCGCCACGAGCAAGGACGGGACTAAGGTCCCGCTGAATATCATCGCGCGAAAGGACGTCCTCGACTCCAAGAAGCCCGCACCGACGATGGTCTGGGGCTACGGCGGCTACGGCGTCAACGAGACGCCCGGCTTTTCGCGGCGGATCGTGCTCTTCTGCGAGCAGGGCGGAATCTATGTCGTCACCAACATCCGCGGTGGCGGGGAGTACGGCGAGCGCTGGCACCTTGAGGGCAATCTGACCAAAAAGCAAAACGTCTTTGACGACTTCCAGGCCGCGTGCCGGCACATGATCGACAAGGGCTACACGACAAGCGACAAGCTCGCCATCTTCGGCGGCTCCAACGGCGGGCTTCTGATGGGCGCGACGTTTACGCAGCAGCCCGACCTGTGCAAGGCGGTCGTCTCGGCGGTCGGAATCTACGACATGCTCCGTGTGGAACTCTCGCCGAATGGGGCGTTCAACGTCACCGAATTCGGGACGGTCAAGGACAAAGCCCAATTCGATGCGCTGTACGCGTACTCGCCCTATCATCGCGTCAAGGATGGGACCAAGTATCCGGCAATCCTGTTCATGACGGGCGCGAACGACCCACGAGTAGACCCGATGCAGAGCCGGAAGATGACTGCGCGGATGCAGGCGGCGCAGGCGAGCGTCTCCCCCGGTCAGGGCGGCCCGTCGCCCGTCTATTTGCGCACAAGCGGCAACACCGGGCACGGCATGGGAACGCCCCTCAACGCGCGAATCGAGCAGACCGTTGATATGTTCGCGTTTTTATTCGATCAGCTCGGGGTCAATTACGTAAGGCCCGGGTCAAATCAGCAGTCCCGGGCGACAGACTATTAGCCTGCTGCCTGAGCGAGTTGCTTGACGACCGCGTCAATCTCCTCCCGCCCCGTCGGATGCCCCAGCGAAAATCGGATGGTGCCAACCGCCCGCTCGCGCGAATAGCCCATCGCCATGAGAACCCGCGAGGGCTTGGCGTCGCCCGCGTGGCAAGCGGCGCCGGTCGAGGCGCAGACGTCGGGCATTTTTGCGAGGATATCGCCGCCGACGTGGCCGGGGAAACTGACGGACAGCGTGTTGGGCAGGCGGAGCGTCGGATGGCCGTTGAGCAAGATGCGGTCGCCGAAGGCCTCCGAAAGGCGCTGCCAGAAGTGGTCTCGGAGGAGGCGTATACGGTCGATCGAGCTCGTTGCGCTGTCGTGCTTGCTCGTTGTCGAACCCTCACCCCGACCCTCTCCCTGGGAGGGAGAGGGAGAAAGGTGCTCGCGGGCCAACTCCGCGGCCTTGCCGAGACCGGCGATGAGGATGACGTTTTCCGTGCCGCCGCGACGGCCGGACTCCTGCGCGGCCCCGTGGATCAGCGGCTCCAGCTCGACGCCCGCGTGGACGTAAAGCGCGCCGACGCCCTTGGGGCCGTACATCTTGTGACCGGCGATGGAGAGCAGGTCGGCGGACATTTCATCGACAGTGACCGGCAGCTTGCCCATCGACTGGGCGGCGTCGACGTGAAAAAGGACACCGCGTTTGCGGGCGATTTGGCCGATTTCGGCGATGGGCTCGATGGTGCCGACTTCGTTCTGGGCGTGCATGACGCTGATGAGGATCGTGTCGGGACGGATCGCGCGGCGGATGGCGTCGGGATCGACGAGGCCCGTCGGGTCAGCAGAGACTTCGGTGCGCGTGAAGCCGTTGCGCTCGAGGGCGCGCATCGGTTCGAGCGTCGCAGGGTGCTCGACGACGGTTGTGACGAAGTGACCGCCGCGCTCTCCCCGTCGGCGGGCAAGGCCCTTAATCGCGAGGTTGCTGGCCTCGGTGCCGCCGCTGGTGAAGATGATTTCGTGCGGCTTCGCGCCCATGAGCGCGGCGAGGGACGCGCGGGCGCTTTCGACGGCGGATTTTGCCGCGCGGCCAAGCGGATGACTGCTGGAGGGGTTGCCGAACTGCGACTCGATGAAGGGCCGCATCGCCTCGGCGACGGCGGGGTCGATCGGCGTGGTGGCGTTGTAGTCGAGGTAAATCATGGCCGAATGCCGGGCCATATTCTCGCCGATGGGGCAATCAAGCACCATCCCCTTGGAGGTCGATGATTCGGACATGGAGAAACGGCCAACAGTGAGGATAGGAGGGCGGCTTGTCGGCGAAGAGCACGGCGTTTTCATTATCGCCGAGGCGGGTGTCAACCATAATGGAAGCGTCGATGCCGCGCACCGCCTCATCGACGCGGCGCGCGAGGCTGGGGCCGACGCTGTTAAGTTCCAGGCATTCTGCGCGGACCGGCTGGTCGCCGCCGATGCCCCGCTGTGCGACTATCAGCAAGCGCGGGCGCAATCTGGCAGCCAACGTGAGTTGCTCCGCCGGCTTGAACTTCGCCGCGATGATTTCGCGGCCCTCAAGAAACACGCGGATGCGGCGGGAGTGGCATTCCTGGCGACGCCGTTCGGCCTTGACGAGTTGCGAATGCTCTGCGATCTGGGCGTGCCCGCGATCAAGATCGCCTCGCCGGATCTGGTCAATGTGCCCCTGCTCGCGGCGGCGGCCGATACCGGCCGGCCGATGATCCTCTCGACCGGCGCGAGCGAGCTGGCGGAAGTGGATGCCGCCGTCGAGACGCTCTTCCAACGCGGTGCGACGGATCGGCTGGTCCTCCTGCACTGCGTATCGTCTTACCCGACGCCACCGGCCGACGCGCGGCTGCGCTGCATCCGGACGCTCGCGGACCGCTTCGCCGTCCCCGTCGGCTTCAGCGATCACACTGCCAGCCCGGACATCGGCGCCGTCGCCGTCGCAGTGGGCGCGGCGGTGCTTGAAAAGCACCTCACGCTCGATCGCCGTGCGGCCGGGCCCGACCACTTCTTCTCCCTGGAGCCCGAACCCTTCTCCAGGTATGTCGCGGCAGCCCGCCAGGCGTATCAGTCACTCGGCGATGGCAACATACGCTGCTGTAGCGCGGAGCGGCAGGTCCGCGAACTCGCGCGAGGCAGCGTCGTGGCCGCGACCCATATTCCCGCCGGCAAGCGATTGACCTCCGACGTGCTCGCCATTCGCCGGCCGGCCGGCGGCATCGAGCCGGCTCAATGGACCACGCTTCTCGGCCGCGTGGCCAAGACCGATATTCCCGCTGACACGCGACTGTCCTGGGCGATGCTTCATTAGCCGAATCCGGCCTGGGCGGGCGCAACATCTGAATCGCCTCACCCCTGATACCGATATTCCCTGAACACGACAAACAGCCCGCGGCCATCGGCCGCGCACAGGGAGCACGAACATGATGACGACACTGACCAAGGGCAAGAGCGAGGCGGACAAGCTGATCGCCACGGCGATCGCCGACCTAGGCGAGATCGCGACGCTCCCCGAAGTGACGATCAAGATCATCCAGATCGTTGAGAACCCGAAATCGACGGCGCGGGACCTGCACGAAGTGATCCGCAACGATCCGGCGCTGTCGACGCGGCTTCTGAAGGTGGTCAACTCCGCTTTTTATGGATTGCCGGGGCAGATATCGAGCATCGATCGCGCGATTGTGCTTCTGGGCCTGTCGGCGGTGAAGAATATTTCCATCGCGGCCTCGATGTCCCACTTGTTCAACGCCGGCGGGGCGATCGACGGCTTCAGCGGGCAGGAAGTGTGGCGCCACAGCATCGCCGTGGGTGTGGGTTCCCGTCTGCTGAGTGCCGCGCAGGGCCGGCCGCCCATGGAAGAAAGCTTCCTGGCGGGGCTGATTCACGATCTGGGTCTCTTGGTCGAGCGACAAGTCTTCGGCAAGAAGCTGGAAGAAGTCATCCAGCGCAATGCGAAGGAAGGCAAGAACTTCTGCGAACTGGAGCAGGAGATCATCGGGGCGGACCATCAGGCGTTTGGGATGGCGCTGGGGACGAAATGGCGCTTCCCCATGAACCTGTGCACGGCCATCGGCTACCACCACAAGCCGATGGACCTGGCCCCGGTCAATCGCGAGCTGGCGACGCTGGTGCACGTAGCAGACACCCTCGCCTGCCGGGCAGGGATCGGATTCTCGGCGACGGGTGCGCAGGACGAATTCGATAGCGAAATGCTGTCGGCGCTGCATCTGAATCAGGCGGCGGTCGACGAGGCGGCGGCGAAGCTGCCCGAACAGGTGGCATCTACGGAAGCGATTTTCCGGGAATAGAAGACCTCGCCGCCTCGGACAATTCGCGTTATCCGCATCGATAAATCCCCATATAATCCCGTCCGGTAATGGCGGGCGCTTTCACCATCACGGTTCTCGGTTCGGGCACCTCGCACGGGGTCCCGATGATCGCCTGCGACTGTGCGGTTTGCACGTCGGCCGACCCGCGCGACCGGCGGACGCGGCCCAGCATCCTAATTCAATACGATGCGACGACATTGCTGGTCGATACGTCGCCCGAATTGCGGCTGCAATGCCTGGCGAACAACGTGCGGCGGGTGGATGCCGTGCTCTACACGCATCATCACATCGATCACCTGGCAGGATTGGATGATTTGCGGCGGTTCAATTGGCTTCAGGAGGCGGCGATTCCCTGTTACGGTCAACCCGCAACGCTTGAGCGGCTGCGGACGATGTTTGCCTATGTATTCGAGGACGATGCGGAGTATCCGTCGGCGAAGCCGCGGTTGGAGCTACGCGAGATCGACGGGCCGCTGGACATCGGCGGTCAGACGATCACGCCGATTCCGCTTTTGCACGGACGAATGCCGGTCCTTGGTTTTCGCGTGGGTAGTTTCGCTTATTGCACGGACGTGAGTGAGATTCCGCAGGAATCGTGGGGGCTGCTTTCGGGGCTGGACGTGCTCATTCTGGACGCGCTTCGCAAGCGACCGCACCCGACGCATTTCAATCTCGAACAGGCTGTGGATCACGCCCGGCGGATCCTTGCGCGACAGACGTATTTCACGCACATCGCCCATGAACTGCCACACGAAGAGACAAATCGGGAACTGCCCAAGGGGATGGCTCTTTCGTACGACGGGCTGGTGATTGATACGCAGTAGAAATTCATGACGAACGCGAATCAACCTCAAGAAAAGCCGCACCACCACTTCGACGGCGCCACACCGCCCAGCGCCGCATGGCACGAGCAGCGTTGGGTAATATTCCTTTTGCTGCTGCTGCTCTATCCACTAGGCGTCGTTCTGCTGATTCGACACCCACGAGCTGCACGGTGGCGAAAGGCTGCCGGAGTCGTCGTCATGGCGCCCGCTTTCGGCCTTGTCGCACTGCTGGCCCTTAAACCGCTTTGGGATTTTGAGGGCGGGATGCGCAGCCTGCGGGATTTTTCTCTGGACTTCGGAAGGCTCACACGTCCCAGCGCGTTGGAGAAACATCGCCGCGCGCAAAGAGGTAGCGCACCCTACGTCCTGCAAATCGCTCCCGAGGAGGCCAAACTCTCGTGGCCCGATTTTCGCGGGCCGCGGCGCGACGGGGTTTACGACGCCTTCGACCTGCAATTGGACTGGAAGGCCTGCCCCCCGCGCGAACTCTGGCGGCAGCCGATCGGCGGTGGCTATGCGAGTTTTGTCGTGGGAGGCGGACGGGCCTACACGATAGAACAACGCCGCGATAAGGAGGCTGTCACGTGTTATGAACTGGCGACCGGGCGGGAACTTTGGGTGCAGGAGTATGAAGCGTCGTTTGAAGAGACGCTTGGGGGAGACGGCCCGCGCGCCACGCCGACACTGGCGGGCGAGCGCGTGTATTCGCTGGGGGCGGAGGGCCATTTGTACTGCCTTGAAGCCGCGGACGGACGAGTCGTGTGGAAGCGGAACATTCTTCAGGAGTTCAAGCAAGAGAATCTGTCCTGGGGACTGGCGTGTTCGCCGCTGGTGATCGACGGAAAAGTGCTGGTGACGAACTCCGGAAAAGCCGATCCGTCGGTCCTGGCTTATGACGCAGCGACCGGCGATCCGGTCTGGAACGCGAGGGCCGGCCTACAGGCATACAGCTCGCTCGCGGTGGTCACCCTCGCCGGGCGGCGTCAGGTGCTCAATCTCGCGGCGGCGGCATTGAATGGGCTCGACCCGGCGTCGGGCGAAATTCTCTGGAGCCATCCGTGGGACACGAGCATGGGGATCAACTGCTCCCAACCGCTGGAGGTCGGGGGGGATCGCATTTTCCTCTCGTCGGGCTACGGCAAAGGGAGCGCGGTGATCAAGATCGAGGCGGCAAACGGCAAGCTTCAGGCGCGCGAAATCTGGTCCAATACAAGGATGAAAAACAAGTTCAACTCGTCGGTCGTGAGTGGCGGATTCGCCTACGGGCTCGACGAAGGCGTGCTGTGCTGCGTGGAACTAGAGACCGGCGAGCGGCCCTGGAAAGGCGGCAAATATGGGTACGGATCCGTCGTTCTCGCGCAGGGCCATTTGATCGTGATGAGCGACGACGGCCGACTTGCGCTGGTCGAGGCGACGCCTGCGGAACACCGCGAGAAGGGATCGATGCGGGTGTTTAACGATCGGACGTGGAACAATTTCGCGCTCGTTGGCGGACGACTGCTGGCGCGCAACCATGTCGAGATGGCGCTTTTGGATCTGCGCGCCACATCACAGGCGCCGATCAGCGCCGCTCGGTGACCGTACCGATGGTATTAACCGCCGACCTTAATCAAACGTGCCGGCGCTGCCCTTGTGCGATTGGTAACAATTGCGGCAATAGACCGGCCGGCCCTCGGTGGGCTTGAACGGCACCTCGGTCGGCTGACCACACTCCGAGCAGGTCACTTGAAACATCTGTCGAGGGGGACGCGCGCCGCCGCCGCCACCGTATCCACCGCGGCCGCCCCCACCACCGCCGCCACCGCGTCGTCCGCCGCCACCCCCACCCCCCCCTCCGCCGCCACCCATCGTCTTCCGCTTCTCACGGCAGGCGCGACAGCGCTTGGGCTCGTTGGTGAAACCGCGCTCGGCATAGCGCGCCTGATCGTCGGCGGAATGGATAAACTCCGCGTTGCAATCGACGCAGATCAGGGTTTTGTCGGTGTACTCCATGGGATAATCCCTCGCGAGTGGCGATCCGGCGATTTTTTTGGGGGGATCCGTCGGCCGAGCGGCCGCAGCTAGTGGGGAAAGGATGCTCCTGGAAAAGATCGGCGGTCGTGCCCTCTAAAACTGCGTACTATCGGAACAGAGGCCCCGGAGGTTGTCAAGCACCTTTTGAATCGCCATATGGTCACGGTTTGGGATGGGAAACTAACGTGCCGCCCGCATCGCCGGAGGGCCTCGGAGGGGTGATTCCGGCGCAAGTTTTGGTTGGGGGCGAGCCCGGAACTTGTCGTCGGTACGCGAATGCTTGCTGGAGAGGTCGATGGGGCGACCGGCGATGAATTCGGCAACGACTACGGTGGAGGCTTGGAGGGGCGTGTCGGTCGTCACAATGACATCGGCGACCTTGCCGACTTCGAGGCTGCCATAGCGGTCGCCCACTCCGAGGATTCGCGCCGGCACGATCGTGACCGACGCGAGCGCGGCGGCCTCGGAGAGGCCATGCGACACGGCAAAGCCGGCCTCGATGCCGACGTGCTTGGCGAGCGTGGCGTCGCCGGTCGTGATGCAGAAGCGGATTCCGTGCCGGTGGAGAATGGCCGGGGCGCGATAGACGCTGTCCCAGGGCTCAAACCTGTCGCCGAGGTAGCTCGTGGTCCGGCCAAGGATCACGTCGATTTTCTTCTCGGAGAGCTCGTCGGCGAGTTTCCATGCCTCGCGACCGCCGCGGATGACGGGCTTCAGTTGGTAATGCTCGGCGAAGTGAAGGGCCTCCTTGATCTGCTTGTAACTATCGGCGCGGAAGAGGACCGGGGCCTCGCTGCGGACGAAGGGGATCATGGCGTCGAGACGGCGGTCAAACTCCGGCATTTTTTCGGCATTACCGCCCGCCGCGGCGACGGCCTTGGCGTAACGAGAGGCCTTGCGGAAAAAGTCTTCGATCTTGGCGAGCTTCTTGCGATACTCGTCGATCTGTTCCTTCTTACGGTCTTCTTCGAGGTCGTCGGGGAAGCGGATAGGCAGCGAAGGGAGCGCGACGCAAAGGCCGAGCGGCGAAGCAACAGCGGCCTCGGGCATCGACCATCCGTCGAGCCGCACGAAGCCTGCCCGTCCGCCGATCGTGCCGACACCGGGCGCGATGAGGGCGCTGGTAACGCCATCGCATCGCGCGACTTCGATCGCGCTGGCAAAGGGGTTGTACGCGGAGAGAACGGCCAGGTCCGGCTGGAAATCGCCGATCTCCTGCTCGTCCATCGTCCCGGCGACGGATTCAATTTCCATCAGGCCCAGCGTGGTGTCGGCGTTGATGAGGCCGGGAAAAACGTGGAGGCCCTTTGCGCTCACGACGGCCGCCTTCGAAGGAGCCGCCCGACCATCATTGGGACCGATTTCCTTGATGAGTCCGTCTTTGATAACGATGCGACCGTTTGAAATCGCCGGACCCGTCACCGGATGGATGGTCGCCTCGACGATCCAATATTCGCTGTTTTGCGAGGAGGGCACGTCGATGAGCGGCGGCGGCGAACCAAAAGACCGGGCGGCGAGCGGCGGCGCGGGCTTTTCGAAATCCAGTGATTCGTGCTGGAAGTAGATTTCACCGTCAATGAGCGTCAGGATGCATTTCGAGAAAGTATCGAGCGGATGACCCTCGAAGATCGCCAGGTCGGCGAACTTGCCGGGTTCGATGGAACCGACGTACTTGTCGACCCCCAATTGAATCGCACCGTTGAGCGTGCAGAGCTTCAGCGCATCGTTGGCGGACAGACCGCCGTAGTGGAGGGATTTGGCGGCCTCGAAGTTCAAGTGGCGGACGAGTTCGGGCGAGTCGGAGTTGACGGTGGCATTCACACCACCCTGCGTCATACGCGATGCGTTGTGGGGGATGGCGTCGTAGGCCTCGATTTTGTAGGCCCACCAGTCAGAGAAGGTCGAAGCGCCGCAACCGTGGCGGACGATCTCGGGAATGATGCGATAGCCTTCGAGGATGTGCTGCAGGACGGCAATTCGAAATCCGTATTCCTCCGCGACAGCCAGAAGCCGCAGGATTTCGTCGGCGCGATAACAATGGCAATGGACCCAAATCGCGCCGTCATGAATCGCGGCGAGCGCGTCGAGGCGAAGATCGCGACGTACCGGGCGAGGATTCTTGCCGGCGGCTTTTTCCTTTTCATACCTGGCCCAATCGGCCTTGTACTTACGGGCAGCGTCGAAGGAACGGCGAAGAACCGCCTCGACGCCCATCCGCGTGTTGGGGAAGCGTGTGCCCCGGCGGCCGAAGTTGGACTGCTTGACGTTTTCGCCGAGGGCGAATTTGACCGTTTTGGGGGCCTCCTTAAAGACCCACTCCGCCGCGGGCCGTCCGTACTTGAGGCGAAGCGTGACGTTTTGTCCGCCGATCGTGTTGGCAGAGCCGTGCATCGTGTGGATCGTCGTAACGCCTCCCGCCAGCGCGCGAAATGCGGAGACATCCTTGGGGTCAATGACGTCGCCGACGCGGACCTCCGGTGTGACCGAGAGCGAGAATTCGTTGAGACCGCCGTCGCTGCACATGTGCGAGTGCGGATCGATGATGCCGGGCATGACGCAGTAGCCGGTCAGGTCGATCGACTTCATGCCGGGCGGCGCCGTGAGACCGCGGCCGATGGCGGAAATCTTTCCATCCTGAATCATGATGTCGGTGTCGACCACGTCGCCGCGCGTGATCGTGAGGAGCGTGGCATGTTTGATGAGCAAGTCGCCGCCGGTCTGCACCTTCGGCTTGCGATCCGCTTCGATTTCGCAGGCGAAGGACGGCCAGTCGACTCTCTGGGTCGTGGGCGCAGAGGTTGGCCGCGAGGCCGCCTCGGCCGTTGTGGGCTGGGATGACGCTGGGCCGCCCCTGTCGCGCCGGCGGCCCTTGAAGTCGGGCTTGGGAGCGAGGAGCGGGTCGAAGCGCTTGCCTTCGATAAAGACGAGTTGCACCTTCGACTTCTCGTCGGCCAGCGGCTTGTCGAGGATCGTGAGATTGGCCAAATGGTTCGGGGCGATCTCACCGAGCTGATCCGACAGCCCCATTAGTTTGGCGGCATCCCGCGTCAGGGCCGCGAGGGCGACGGACTCCGGCAGGCCCCGGGCGATCGCTTTGCGGAGGTTCTTCATCAGGTCGGCCGTACTCTTCATCTCGAAGGAACCAATGGCGAATTCGACGCCGGCCTCGTGCAGAAGTTTGGCGTTGTCCACCTCTTCCTGCCAAAGCCGGACGCGCTCCTGAAAGAGCCGCTCGGGTTCGAACGCTTTTTTCTCCCATGTCTCGTCAAAGATTGGGCGCAGACTTTCCGGCCGCGGCTCGGTCGGTTCCTTCGGCGGCCACTCGTCTTCTTTCATTTCGCCGGGCCGCTTGGGTTCCTCGGTCCATTTCAGGCTGACAATGACCGGGACCTTCTCATCATGGAGTCGCTTAGCCGCTTTCCAGCCTTCGCGGGCGCCGGCGATAATGGGCTTCAACCCGAACTCGGCGGCCATGTTCAACGCGCGGTGGATTTCATTCTCGGAATTGGCGATGAAGACCACCGGCATTCCCGGCGCGCCGGGATCGATCAGCGGCCACAATGCCTCCAGGTTTGCGTCGATGGCGGGGCGTTCGCCGTTGGGGTTGCGGCGGCTCCATTCCAGCAGATCGCGATGCCACTGCGCGTCCATCATGACCTGTCGGAAGGCCGCCATCGCGCCCATCGTCGTCGTGGGGTATTGGGGCATGTCGAATTCGCGACGCTCGCGGCGCTCGCGACGCGTCCGACCGCGATCGGCATCCGCCCCTGTGACAAAGGCGGCATGCTGGGCGAAGCCGGCCTTTATGACGGAGCGCCTGACGGGCATATCGCCAAGTTCGATGACCGCACTCGCACCCGAAAAGATCGCGGGCTGCGGCGAAACCAGGGCGGTTGTGAAACCGGCGGCGCGGTGATCCTCCGACTTGGCCGTCTTGGGGTCGTACAATTCCTCGGATCGCCAGTGAGGGTGCATCAAACGGCGATGAGCCTGGACGGTCGCCGATTGCGGGCTTTCCAGCACATCGGGGTTCTCATCTTCCCAACGAGCGCGTTCTTCGTCAGTGGGTTCGACCGAGGGGAGACCCGCATGGGTATTGGCATCGATGAAGCCCGGATAGACAACTAGGCCCTCGGCGTCGATTTGCAGAGCGTCGGGCGGAGTGGCGACTGACGCGCCGACCTCGGCGATGCGACCTTTGACAATAAGCACGGAACCGCGATCCAGAACGCGATCGGGCGAGGCGACGACTCGGGCGTTGGCGATGATGATGGGCGGCTCGTAGTCGGCGTTCGCGATTCCGACAAATCCAAGAAACAAAAAAATGCAGAAAACCGACGCACGCGAAAAGGACATGCTGACTCCCTGGAAATTCGTTCTTCCTGCTCCGCAACGGGGTGGGCGGCTCGAACTCGTCAGATTTGAGCGGAATCGGCGACGAGTCGCAAGGTTCGGGCCGCGCGACGGCGGGCGGAGCCCGCCCTACAGCGCGTGCGGGCGAGCGGCGCGAGCATGAGGCAACAAAAGGTGGGCAAGAGCGGTGCGGGGAAGCATGACGTCGGGCCGGGCGGCGCGAGCACGACTTGATGAAGCGTCTCCAGCGGCGGGTCGTGGATGCTTGAATCCGCCACGACTCCGCGGTGCGTCAAAGTCAACTGCTCCGGGGTGACATCGACGACGAGGTAGGCGAACCGGTCCGGCTCGACAAAGGCCAGTTTGTTTTCGCCGATGATCGTGTTCATGAGAAAGTCAAAGCCGAAATCAAACAACGGCGTGGCGATGAATTCGGATACGGCCGTGTCAAAGAGGAGCGGGCCGATGAGTCCGATTTCACGCCGGATGGACTCGGTGGCGATGGGACCGGCGATGAACTCCGGGATGACGAAGCCCAGCGAGAAGCCTTCTTGCAGCGTATTTCGGAGAAAATGGGTGACGTCGGGATTGTATACGTTCCCGTGAATATCGGCGGAAAGAAGGACGACGCCGGTAATGGCCTGCTCATCAACGAACCGCAGGAGGTCGTAACGCTCGACGTCGTAGCCGTCCCAACGATCGTAGGGCATGACGAGAAGTGACGTGAACGGCAAGGAGCTGAGCACGAACTTCCACGTCGCGGTCGAGCGCTGCAAGCCGTCCTTGAGCCAGGAGAGCTGCCTCTTGCCGAGCATCGTTCGCGACGGATCGGAGAGTCGAAGGATGGTGCCAATCTCGAGCGTCGGGAGGAAGAACGCTCGCGGGTCGATTCCGCCACCGTCGCGCGAAAGATCACGCGAACGATACTGGCGGCAGTCGAGGATGAAGAACTCGGCAAGATCGCCATAACGGATCGAGCGGTAGGTGCGGTCGGGATCGTCAGCGACCCCCTGCCGCCGGATCGGCATGTAATCGAAGAAGGCGCGATAGGCGTCAGCGCGCTGCTGCGGGGTGATGTGGGGCTCCAGGTCCCCCCCGTCGTAGTCATTGGCGACTTCGTGGTCATCCCATTGCACCCACACAGGCACGGCGGCCATCAGCGCCTGCAAGAACGGATCGTCGCGGTTCTGGCTGTGCTTTGCGCGATAGCCGGCAAGGTCGGTCGCCGGTGGTAACCCCCCTGCCGAGCCATCGCAGTACGCCGTGTCACCGGCCCAAAACCACAATTCGGCTTGCTCGGCGGCGGCATGGCTGAGGACGCGGAACGGCTGGTCGGCAGCGTTGGAATCGCCGGTATAGACAAAACGGAAGGACGTCGGGCCCTGCGGCGCAGTCTTGAATGTGCCCGGCGGGCTGGTCTCGTCGGTGCCGAGGTGGGTGAAGCGATAGAAGTAACGCGTCCCGGGCGAAAGGCCCACAGCGTCGTGGTGGACGGTCCGGTCTGCATCATCGGACGCCTGCACCAGATTCGAAACTACGATCTGTTGAAATTGATCGTCGGTGGCGATGTCGATACGGACGCTCCCCGGGAGGGAAACCCGCGTCCAGCAAATGGCGGAGGTCTCCGTCACGTCGCCACACGCCACCCCTTGGGGAAAAGTCTGGCCGCCGGCGCGCAAGGCGAAGATAAAGAGGGCGAGCGTCGCACGAGCCGCGGCTGTTTTGGACATGAGTGAATCCCCGCCCCAGAGGGTTCCGATTATAACGGCTCGCGACAGACTCGACACCTCGCGCCGATCATGGCAAAACACGCCACCGGCCGATACAATATCGTTGATGGAAAAGGAAAACACCAAGCTCCGCCCCGTCAAACTCGAGACCGTCGAGCCGATCGGCAAGCGCGTCCTGATCCGCAAGGACGCCGACAAGAAGCAGACCAAGGGCGGGATTCAACTGCCGGACAACATCGAGATTCCCACGATCACGGGCCGGATCGTGGCGGTGTCCTGCCAGGTGGATCGCGACGAGGATTTTCCGATCAAGCAGTACGACCGGGTGCTGTTCAACCCCAAGCGCGCCATCCCCGTCGACTTCGAGGGCGACAACCAGCTCTTCGTCGTGCCGGTCGAAGATGTCGTGGCGGTTTTCCGCAAGGCCGGCGGCTGATTTACGCCCCCTTTTCAGTCCCGCAAAGTATTCCATTTCCGACGCCTCACGCCTATCATGGCGACCGCTGATTTCGGCAGGAGGGCTCGTCATGACTCCACGACGCGCGTGGATGCGCAGGGCATTAAAAAGACTGAGTTGGCTGGTCGCATTGGGCATGATCGTCGTGCCGACGGTTCGCGCGGAGGCCGATGGAGTCGTCGGCGCAAAAAAGGGCAAGGTCTATCACACGCATCCCGACGATTGCTCCGCCGCGAAGAATATCAACGACGACAATATTGTCCGCTGGGCCTCGGAGAGCGAGGCCAAAAAAGAGGGCCGGCGACTGTGCAAATCGTGTGCCAAATTGGACGAGCGTGCCAAAAAGAAAGCGGCTGGGCCGTCGGACACCGAACGCCCTGCCAATTCCAGGCGTCCGAGCGCCGCGGAATCGGAGGAGCCGGAAAATGTCGATAACTCAGGCGGCAGTCTCATCCAAGTCCGCGTCAAGAAGGTCCTGACCGGCGGTACGGTGCTCCTGGATAACGGCGACAAAGCGCGGCTGTTCGGCATCGCCGCACCGCAATCGGGGCAATCCCTCGCCGACGAGACCATTCGCTTTATCGAAAAGCGAGTCAAGGGCCGGACGCTCCAGCTCATACCCGTCGAGGATCGCGAGGCGAAGCCGCGCCGTGACCGGCTGGGGCGAACACTCGCTTACATCGCCATCAGCAGCGGGGATTCCGACCTCGGTGGCGCGCTGGTCAACGAGGGCCTGGCCGCGGTCGATCGGTCGATAGAATTCGAGCGGCTCGACGACTATCTCAAGCACGAGGACGACGCGGCATGGGCCGGTCGGGGGATATGGAAAAAACTCGACGGCCCCGAAGGCGCGGCGGAGGTCGTGACCGGCAAGCATACGCACGAGTACCACGCGGCGGATTGTCCGCACGTCGAGCATTTAATAGAACCGGCGACGGTCACGGTCAATGAGGCGAAGAGCCGGCGGCTGCGTCCCTGCGAATACTATCGGGTAGGCAATGGCAAAAAAAACTAACCTCGCTCGACTGCGTCTGATCGGCATGGTCCACCTTTCGCCGCTTCCGGGCGCGCCGAAGGCGGGGCCGATGGCGGCGACGATTCGGCGGGCGGTGGACGAGGCACGGATGCTGGCGCGGGCCGGGTTCGACGCGGTCATCGTCGAGAACTTCGGCGACGCGCCGTTCGCGGCGGACTGCGTGCCGCGGGAGACGATCGCGGCCATGAGCATCGTCGTCGATCACGTCGTGTGCACGTGCGGCGTGCCGGTCGGGGTCAATGTGCTGCGCAACGACGGGTTGGCGGGGCTTGCGGTGGCCGCGGCGGCGGACGCGGCGTTCATCCGCGTTAACGTCCTCTCCGGCACTTACGCGACGGATCAGGGCCTAATCACCGGCCGGGCGCATGAGCTGGCGCGGCAACGGGCGGCGCTCGCGCCGGGCGTGCGGATCGCGGCCGACGTCCACGTAAAGCACGCCGTGCCCATCAACCAGCCGGATATCGCGCTGGCCGCCGAGGAAACGGCGGGGCGCGGAGGCGCGGACATCCTGATCGTCAGCGGCGCGGCGACCGGCTCGCCGACGGATATGGACGCGGTGCGGAGGGTCAAGGAGGCGGTGCCGCGCGTGCCGGTGTGGATCGGCTCGGGCGTAACGACGGAGACGGTGGGCGAGTACCTGGAGATTGCGGACGGCGTGATCGTGGGGACGTCCTTGAAGCGCGGCGGCGTGACGACGGCAACGCTGGATGCGAAGCGCGTGGCGGGGTTTATCAAAGCCGCGCGGCGAGCTTGACTTCCCTGCTACAATGAGAAGACCTCGCGTTCGCTCAGGACAGGACATATCGCTGTGAACGCACATTTGCCAATCCTATTGTCCTGCTTGCCGTTGTTTGTGGCCTGTCTTTTTGGCTGCAAAGTACCGACATCGCAGAAAGCGCCAAGCGAAACGCCAAACCCATCACCGACGACGCAACCCAACGCGTTGAACACGTTTGAGGTGCTGGAAGTCCGCGGGAAGGTGCGAGGCTCGTTGAACGAGGCGAACCCGCGGATCGATAGCGAATGGTTCAAGGTCTGTCCGGGAGACCTGCTTCTGCCCGACACCTTCGTCCACATCCCGTTCCGGGGCCAGCTAAAGGTGTCGCGGCGCGCGGACGATCCACGCACCGTTATCCTCCTGGATTCTGGTCTACTTGGCCGATTAGACGAACTCGTATTGCGACCGCGAGTCAAGCCGGGCACATTCTCGTTCTGCTTTCGAGACTCTCGCGTCGACACAAAGCCGATTCCGGAGTTACCGTGCTCTGCGATTGAAGAAGATCATCGGTACAAGTACTCCGATCGGTGCAGCCTCCACGACGAATTAATGCCGGATGACTTTGTTCCGATAGAGTACGGGCTGATCCGCGTGGATCTTTCCGAAATGTCAGAAACTCATGCGAGGTTTAGAGAATTCCCCAACTCTAATAGGTCCTATCGAGGAGGCTGTGTTGGGCGGCCTGCAATGCGGGCTCTGGTTCGCTTTTGCCCGAAGTGCCGAGATGCAGAGGAGAAATGGCGTTTCGCGGATCAAGAAAGAACTACGACTCAGCCGTCGAACTGAATTTACTAACAGCGCGCACAGGGATGTTTCTAGCGCGACCACGTCACTCAAGAACCATGATCCTCCGCCCACCTCTCGCGAATTGCCCCGTCTGCAAGTACTCGCTCCAAGGCCTACCGACGGCGCATCGTTGCCCGGAGTGCGGGTTCGAATATGACGAACAAACGATCGTATTCCGGCCGAAGACGCCGTGGAAGACCTGTGTGAGCCTGTTAAGCACGCAGTTTTTCATCTTCTACTTCGTGGGATTCAATTTGATGGCGATGGCCTATCGAATGGCCGGATCGATCGCATCGATCGGTATCCTTGCTGCGTTTGCCGCCATGCCCGGTTTGACGATCTGGTGGGTTGTGCATGCACATCGCCGGGGCCGCTTCGCGGCGATCCGCCACGACGCCCTGTTTGTGCGGAATTTTGACGAACTGGAGAGAATTCCCTGGCCCGAGTGTTCGATGGTGGCGCTGGACGATATCCAGCCCTGGCTAAAGCAAAAGGGCCAGGATCGCACCGTCTCATTGCGGGGATTCTTTGATTCGGATGTCGAGCGAAAACTGTTCGGTCAGGTCATTTCGGCCGTACGCTCCGGGGGCGATTTCGTAGATGTCATCGCGCAGCAGAGCATGTCGGAAAAACTGAGCAGCCCGGCCAAGGGCGACCGAACGACTCTGATTCGAGTAGGCGTGTCAATCATGGTCTTCGGAGTCCTCCTGATGATCGGCAACGTCATGTTCGGTCCCGGCCGGTTTTCATTGGTTTGCGTTGGGGTCTCGATCTTTTGGGCGGGAGCCATCGCCGCGCTCATTGGTTACTGGCGATCGGACCGTAAGGCATAAACCTTCGCACACAAACCGGCCACCGCGCCGTTGTGCCAAGTCTTTGAGGGTTCTTATACTTCAGGAGCCGGCCATGAGGCCGACTTGTGAAGGACGCTTGATGGGATCAAAGAGGGCTCGGCGAAAGGCGGCGCGGCACGAATGGGCACGCGCAATGGTCAAGACCGAACCCGCGGGACCTCCGCGAATCATCCTCATCGTGCTGATGCTCCTCGTCGCCGGGGCGGTCCTCGCCACGCATTGGCCGGCGCTGTCTGCGCGGGCGATGTCCTGCGACGATCAGCAGTATCTTGCGGACAATCTCCTGGTCCGCAACCCAAGCTGGGCCTCGGCGCGGCGGGCGCTGACGGAGGTGCTCGAACCCTCGACCGTCGCGGGCTATTACCAGCCGCTCTCCATGATCTCGCTGATGATCGACGCGGCGACGGGCGGGAGCGTCGACAACCTGCGGCCGTTCCACCGGACGAGCCTGATTCTGCACGTGGCCAACACGCTTCTGATCGTGCTCCTGCTGTACACGCTGTTCGGGCGACCGTGGCCCGCGGCCGTCGCTGGGCTGCTTTTCGGGTTGCACCCGCTGACGGTCGAGCCGATCCCGTGGGTTGGGGAGCGGAAGACGCTGCTTGCGGCTTTTTTCGCGCTCGCCGCGCTAGTCGCGTATGTGCGTTACACGCAGACGCGGCGTTGGGCTTATTTCGCCGGTGCGATCATCGGTTATGCCCTGGCGTTGCTCTCCAAACCGACGAGTACACCTCTGCCGTTGGCAATGCTGCTCCTCGATTACTGGCCGCTGAACCGTTGGGGGCGGCGGGCGCTCTGGGAAAAAGCCCCGCTCTTGGCCATCGGTGCCATCTCGGCGGTCATCACGTTTGTCTCGCAGGACCGCACAGCGGCGACGGTCCTGCCGACGGATGTCCCCTGGTTCTACGCTCCACTGCGGCTCTTTCATAACGTCGTCTTCTATCTGGAGAAGATGATCTGGCCGCGCCATCTCTCCTCACACTATCCCGTGCCCGATCCGTTCAACCTGTCCGATCGCGGTCTATTCGTCGGGCTGATCGGAATACTGATCCTGGTGCCGCTCGCATGGGTGACGCTGCGCTACACCCGCGCGCTTGCCGTCGGCCTCCTGATATACCTCGTACTCTTGCTCCCCACCGTGCAGATCATCGGGTTTTCCGATGCCATCGCCGCGGACAAGTACGCGTATCTCCCGGCGGTCGGCATCCTCATCGCGCTGGCCTGGCTTCTCGGCCGTTGGCGGGTGTTTTCGCCGGCTCGGCGGCGCGGGGCGTTGGTCATCGGCGTGGAAGCCCTGCTCATTGTCGCGGCGAGCGCGGAAGTGCTGGCGACGCGCCGATATCTGGCGGTCTGGAAAGACACCGAGTCGCTGTGCGGGCACATGCTCACCCTGACACCAAAAGCGGCCAGCGTCCGTAATCACCTGGGGCTGTATCTGGCCGGGCAAGGTCGATGGAACGAAGCCGTCGCGCAATACAAGCAGGCATTGAAAGACAATCCGAACCATGTCGAGGCCCGCAACAACCTGGGAAACGCCTATTCCGAACTCGGACGCCACGCCGAGGCGTATTCGTGTTGGAATCGTACGCTCGAACAGGACCCGTCCAATTTCACGGCCACCTACAACCTCGGCACCTGGTACGCCGAACAAAGCCAACTGCCGGAGGCCCGGCAGTACCTCGAGTCGGCCGTGCGATTGCGACCGGGCCATCCTCAGGCGCGAACCAATCTGGCGGCCATTCTGATACAAATGGGCGAGCCGTCCGAAGCGGCGGCGCATCTGCGCGAATCCATCGCGTTATGGCCAAACTCGGCAAACGCCCACTACCAGCTTGGTGAGGCCCTGCGCCAGACCGGTCAGTTTGAGGACGCGGCGCGGGAGTTTCGCGAGGCCCTGCGGCTCAATCCCGCGCATCAGGGCGCGCAGGCCGGCCTGCGGGCGCCTGTGCCCTCCGGCGGCACGTAACGCTACGAGGATCTAACCGCACCCCGCTGATTGGTGCCCCCGCGCCACTCCCCCGCCACGGCGAGCCTGCGACGTACGGTCGCCGCGCTGATAGACTTGCGGGATGAGGCGGAATCGTAAGCCCGTTCAACAGCGGCACGCTCCCGCACCGGCCCCGGTGGTTGCCCACTCCCCCGCCGAGCCCTCATCGACCCGAGCCCTGCTCATCCTCCTCGCCGTCTCGGCGGTATTGGTGACGGCAGTGCATTGGCCGGCGCTTTCCGCACAGGCGCTATCGTTCGACGATCAGGATTATCTCGTTGACAACCCCCTGGTCCGCAACCCGAGTCTGACTTCGGCGTGGCGTTTCGTCAGCGAGGTGCTGGAACCATCGACCATCGGCGGATATTACCAGCCATTGGCGATGATCTCGCTGATGATCGATTATGGGTTGGGCGGCCGCATCGATGACCTGACGCCGTTTCATGCGACCAGCTTGACCCTGCACGTCGCCAATACGCTGCTGATCATCACCCTGCTCTACCTCCTCTTTGGGCAGCCCTGGCCCGCGGCGATCGTCGGCATTCTGTTCGGCGCGCATCCCCTGACCGTCGAGCCCATTCCTTGGGTGGGCGAGCGAAAGACATTGCTGGCCGCGTTTTTTTCGCTGCTCGCCCTGATTGCGTATGTCCGCTATGCCAGGACCCATCAGCTGCGCTGGTTCCTGTGTGCGACGCTTGGTTATTGCCTGGCGCTGCTCTCCAAGCCGACCAGCACCCCGCTTCCGCTGGCGATGCTGGTCCTGGATTGGTGGCCCTTGCAACGCTTCAGCCGCCGCGCCATCTTCGAGAAGCTGCCGCTCCTGGCGCTCGCCGCGGTCTCCTCGCTGGTGACGTTCACTTCGCAGCAGCGGACCGCCGTCGTCGCCTTGCCGGGCGAATACAACTTCGTCGAAATTCCCATGATGATCTGCCACAACATCATGTTCTATCTCTATAAGCTCGTGTGGCCCGCGAATCTTACTTCACACAATCCGCTGCCTGCGCCGTTTCGATTGACCGAGCCGTGGATCCTGGCGGGTGTAATCGGCACCTGCGTCCTGGTCCCGCTGATGATCTGGTCGCTGCGGCGGACGCGCTCGCTGGTCGCCGGTTTATTGATCTACTCTCTCATGCTGCTCCCCACAATTCAGATCATCGGATTCTCCAATGTGATCGCCTCGGACAAGTATGCGTATTTGCCGGCGATAGGACTGCTCCTCGCGCTCGCCTGCGGGCTCGCGCAGTATTCATCGCGCGCGACGAACCCCGCCGATCGCACGTGGCGAATCGGTCTACTGGGCGGAATCGGCGCGCTGATCTTCTGCGCGGAGGCCTATGGCACGCGCCAATACCTGACCGTTTGGCGTGATACGGAGACGCTCTATCGGCACATGATTGCGCTGGCGCCGCAAGCCGAAACGCTTCGCGCTCGCCTCGGAAACCTGTACCTGGAACAGGGCCGGACGGAAGACGCCGTCGCCGAGCTCCGGGAGGCGGCGCGGCTGGCGCCGAACTTCGCGCCGATTCACAACGACCTGGCCAACGCCCTGAAGTCACAGGGAAAGTTTGACGAGGCGATTGCCGAATACGCCGAGGCCCTGCGATTGCAGCCCGATTTCGCCGAGCCGTACAGCAATCTCGGCGCGCTGCTCGTCAGTCAGGGCCGCGCAAAGGAGGCCCTGGATTTTTTTCAGGAGGCGATCCGACGCGTCCCGAAACTCGCCGATGCTCATTACAATCTCGCCACGACGCTCGTCAGCCTCGGCCGAACGAACGAAGCGGTGGTCTCTTTTAGGAAAGCGCTGGAATACCGGTACCCCTATCCGGATGCGCACAACAATCTGGCTGTGGTGCTCGCCCGTCAGGGACGAGTGGACGAAGCGATCCATCATTTCCGCGAGGCCATCCGCTTTTCGCCAGATTACGCCGAGGCGCATTTCAACCTCGCCGGGACACTCGCGCGGTCGGGTCAAATCCTGGAGGCCGCCCGAGAATATCAGCAGGTCCTGCGGATCGATCCGAGCGACGAAGATGCATGGCGGGCGCTGGACCAACTCAACAGGAAGGGATCATGAACGATGTTCGCCTGATCGTGATTAGCTTGATCGCGCTCTGCGCACCCGTCTTGCGAACTGAGCGGGGCCACGCGACCGAGCCGCCACGACGTGTGTGGAGCGAGAATTACGAATCCAAATCGTGGCATTTGCGAATCGAGGTTTTGGATGACGATCTCGTCCTGTTCGAATATGCGCCAGCCGGCGCGAAGGTATCCGAGCGTATCGAACTCACGCCTATGGTGGCAAAGCGGGATTATTCCGGGCCGTCTCGGGTCTCCACTGCCGCCGATGGCACAGTCAAGACCGCGGAGTTCGAGCTTCGGATCGAACCCGCTTCGCTTCGCATGACGTTGCTTGACGCGCGGACGAACCCATCCAAGCTCCTTTCAGCACTTACCCCCGTTGAAGGGACTCACCCTTCGTTCACGCTCGCCGCCGGCTCCATGACCCACGCCTACGGCCTAGGCGAGCAGTTCGTGGAATTGGGTCAACCCAACGGCGATTGGGTCGGCCGCGTCCGTACGCCGGGTTGCGAGTTTGGAAATCGCATGGTTCCGTTCGGCGGAGGCGCGGTCGGAAACGCCATGTTCCCCATCCTCTATGCCCTCGGCGGCCCCGGCGAAAACTACGCGATCTTCTTCGACGACGTCCACGCACAAACATGGGACCTGACCAAAGACCCTTGGACAGTTCAGTCGACCGGCAACACGATTCGCGGCTACTTCCTGACCGGCCCCGACCTGCCGGACTTGCGCCGCGATTACATGGAACTCGTCGGTCGACCACCGGTGCCGCCAAAGAAAACGTTCGGCCTGTGGGTGTCCGAATACGGCTTCGACGATTGGGCGGAGTTGAAGGACAAGCTCGCCACGCTGCGCGAACATCGGTTTCCCGTCGATGGTCTCATCATGGACTTGCAATGGTTTGGTGGCATTGTCTTCGAGAAGCCCGAGAGCCGCATGGGAAGCCTGACGTGGGACACGAAACGATTCCCCGCACCGCGTCGTACAATCCAGCGCCTCGCGGAAAAAGACGGCGTCGGCCTGGTCCTGATTGAAGAGTCCTATGTGTCCCGCGGCCAACCGGCGTTTCGGAGAATGGAAAAGGCCGGCTATGTCGCGCGCGACGACGATGGCTCGGCGACCGTGCTCAGGAGTTGGTGGGGAGAAGGCGGGATGATCGACTGGACCAATCGGGTCGGCGCGGATGATTGGCACGACAAGAAGCGTCAGCCGCTGGTCGACATGGGCATCCAGGGTCATTGGACCGATCTGGGCGAGCCCGAGGATTACGACGCGAAGTCCGTGTACGCCGGCCTCGACGCCACCGGCAGCAGTCCCCATCGCGAGGTTCATAATCTGCTGAACTTCCGCTGGCTGGAGAGCATCCAACGCGGCTACGCGCGGAATTCCCCGGAGAAACGACCCTTCACAATGAGTCGATCCGGCATCTCGGGTGTGCAGCGATTCGGCGCCAGCATGTGGTCCGGCGACATCGGCTCCAACGTCGGCAGCCTGGCGACGCATCTCAACGCCCAGATGCACATGTCGCTCTCCGGCGTGGATTACTTCGGCTCGGATGTCGGCGGGTTCAAGCGTAAGGCCCTCGATGGCGACGAGAACGAGTTGTACACGATGTGGCTGGCGAATGCGTGCGCGTTCGACGTTCCGGTGCGACCGCATACGGCGAACACGACGAATCGCTATCAGACCGCGCCCGACCGGATCGGCGACCGCGAATCCAACCTGGCGAACCTGCGGCGGCGATACGAATTGATCCCCTACCTTTATTCGCTCGCCCACCGGGCCTACGAATTCGGCGAGCCCCTCGTGCCGCCGCTCGTCTATTACTTCCAGGATGATCCGCAGGTCCGCGAGATTGGCGATGTGAAGTTGATCGGCCGCGACCTTCTTGTCGCCGCCGCCTATCAATACGGGGCAAAGTCGCGCGATGTGTATTTGCCGGCGGGCGTCTGGTATGACTATCACACCGGCGTGCGTATCGAGAGCGACGGCCAATGGATCCGGGATGTACCGCTACAGTGCGACGGTCGGCTGACGCTGCCGATGTTTGCCCGCGCGGGGGCGATTATCCCGCTCATGTACGTCGACGACCAGACGATGAACGCGATCGGCCAGCGGCGGGACGGGACGCGCCGCAATGAACTCATCGTTCGCGTCTTCGCGGGAGATGACGCCACGGAATTCACCCTTTACGAAGACGATGGGACGACGACGGCGTACCAACGCGGCAAGGTCCGGAAGACAAAGATTCGCCAGCGGATATCGGGACCCATGATAGACGTCATCATTGAGCCATCGGAAGGAGATTTTGAGGGGGCGCCCGCACGAAGGCCAATTGAAGTCCGGCTGGTGACAGATGGAAAGCACCCGGCCAGGGGCGCGTCGCTTAACGTCGCTATGCTACCCCGCGATGAAGCCGGCAAAGCCGATCCCCTCGCACCAGGATGGCGACAGGTCGATTCGCGAACCGTTGCGGCTCGATCCGGAGCCTTGGAGGTTCGCCATGAGAAAGTCTTTGAATTCGAATTCGGGCGATGACGGACGAGATTTAGCCGGGATTCGAGTGGGTCAATCCACTCAAAGGAATCCTCAATTTCGGCACCAACCGCCCCGCTTGCCGACGCCGCAATTCCTCCTATAGTAATTGTTTCGGCGCGCCAAAGACCGGCGCTGCCGAATGGAGAGGTGTCCGAGCGGCTTAAGGTACGCGCTTGGAAAGCGCGTGTGCGGGTCAAACTGCACCGGGGGTTCGAATCCCCCCCTCTCCGTTCATCCCTTTCGGTACAAAACAGTAATTACTGCGGCGTACTGCGCTTAGAGCAATTCTTGGAAAGCTTGCGACGACCTCCTGGTGCACACATGGTGCACATCGGGTGCCCAGGAGTTTCTTGCCATGGCGAAGGTCCGTCGTACGAGGCCGCGCGGGCGATTCCGCGTCGGCGGCGTGACCACTCCAATTCGGGTTTTCCCGTACAGAGTTTTTGGCGCAGACAAAATTCGACCCCGCGCGCATTTTACGCTCAACCTAATCGCACTGATCGAACTGCATTAGAAGGGGACTCAGGGAACCGCTGGCCACAAAGTGCCGGTCGGTCTCGGTCATGGGACGGAATCGGGACCGACTGGGCACTGGTTGGAAACGGTTAACCCATGTATGGACGGTGAGTTAGAACGCAAATGGTGTTACCTGGGAATAGGAACGTCTAGCGTCCCCGTTAGCGGCTTAATCCTGGGTAAACCCAGCCGAAGTTTCAGGGGTGTCGTCAACGGCCCAATCGCTGTCCCGCGTCAATGAGCTGGCCACCTCGCTTCACGGTGGCTCGGCGATCTCCTCGACCGCAATCGTCTCGAACAGGCTAACAACAAGAAGCCGAGATTTCTGGCGCTTGTCTGATAGCCGCGAGAGCGCGATACCTCGCTCGGCAATCGGGCCGAACGAGGCAAGCCCGTTCGGTCAAGATTTGGTAACTGCCGCATGGGTGAGTGACAAGCTTACGGCATCGGCCTCGCGTTGGAGCGACCAGCCGGTCTTGAGGCCGAGGACGAACCAGCCAAGGGCCATAACACCGACGGCGAAGATCGAATCGCCGATGACGCGCATCCAGCGCAGGGTCTCCATCGTGTCAGTCTGGAGGAACGCGGCTGAGCGAGCGTACCACGTGCCGTGTTCGACACTGGCCCAGGTCTGCAAAAGGCCGACAGGCAGTAGACTGAGGAGTACCATCAAGGCCAATCCGATGTTAATCGCCCAAAAGGAGAGCGAGAGCGCGCCGGTTTTCCACGCCTGTCGGGTGGTCAGGCCGCGAAGGCAGAAGAGCATCAGGCCGATGCCGAGCATGCCATATACGCCGAACAGCGCGGTGTGACCGTGGACAGGCGTGGTGTTCAGGCCCTGCATGTAATAGAGGGCGATTGGGGGGTTGATGAAGAAGCCGAAGAGCCCAGCGCCGACGAGGTTCCAGAAGGCCACGGCGACGAAAAAGTAAATCGGCCATCTGTATGCGCTGACCCAGGGCCTTGCGCCGGTCAGCTTCCAGTTCTCGTATGCCTCAAACCCGATCAAGGTGAGAGGTACCACCTCCAGGGCACTAAAGACGGCTCCGAGGGCGAGCACCACGGTGGGTGTGCCGGTGAAGTAAAGATGATGGAACGTCCCAATGATCCCCCCGGAGAGGAAGATGATCGTTGAGAAAAGCACCGCCGAGGTCGCGGAGGCGATACGAAGCAGGCCCAATCGGGTGAAGAGAAATGCGATCACCACGGTGGCAAAGACTTCGAAGAAGCCCTCGACCCAAAGATGAACAACCCACCAGCGCCAGTACTCGGCGATCGCCAGATTTGTCTGCCGTCCCCACATCAGGCCGGCGCCGTAGAAGAGTGCGATGGCGGTCGAGGCGATCAGAAACAGCGCCAGAAGGTGGCGATGTTGTCCGGGCTGACGGAAGGCGGGCCAGAGCGCCCGCGCCGTTAACGCGAGCCACAACCATAAACCCACAAACAGGAATATCTGCCAGAACCGGCCGAGATCGACGTATTCATAGCCCTGGTGGCCGAACCAGAAGTTCATTTCCAGTCCCATCCGCTGGCGCGTGGCATACCAGGTGCCAAACATGCTGCCGCCGACGATGAGGAGCAGGCAGGCGAATAGTAAATTGACGCCGGCCCTCTGGAATCGCGGCTCGCGGCCGGAGACGGCCGGGGCGACGAAGAGACCGGTAGCGAGCCAGGCCGTGGCGATCCAGAAGATACCCAGTTGCGTGTGCCACGTTCGCGTCACCGCGTAAGGCAGGATGTCGGCCAGGGGAAAGCCGTAGAAGCCAGAGCCCTCCACGCCATAGTGCGCGGTAATCGCGCCGAGCCCGACTTGCACGACGATGAGTAGCGCGACGACCCAAAAATACTTGAGCGTCGCCTTCATCGATGGCGTCGGCTTCAGCGCGAGGAGCGGGTCCGTCGCTGGCGCCCCTTCGAAGGGTTCCTCCGATTCGCGGGTGATGGCGGAGTGCCAGGCGAGGGCGCCGATACCGGCCAGTAACAACACGAAGCTCACGACCGACCAGACGACGATCGATGCGCTTGGTCGATTGCCGACCAGGGCCTCCGACGGCCAGTTGTTCGTGTAGCTGATGGCGGCGTGGGGGCGGTTCGTCACGCAGGCCCAGGCCGTCCAAAAGAAAAAGGCGTTGAGTTTCTGGCGTCGCGCCGGGTCGGGGACCGAATTCGTCGCCATGGCATAGGCTTCGCGAAGCTCGTCCATGGTGGCGTCATTGCCGAAAAGCGCATCATAGTGGCGGCCGACGTTGGCAATCGCCTCCGCCCGCTGGCTTGAGACTGTCAGGTCGCCCGTGGCGGCGTCATAGGTGTTCGTGCGCAGCTCCTGCATGAGCTTGGCTTGCAAAGCGGCCTGCGCGGGCGCGCCGACGTCGTCCCAATCTTCTTTGTGTTCGCTCTGCGCCCATTGCTGCAGGAAGAACATGGCTTCGCGATGAAGCCAATCGGCCGACCAATCCGGCGCGACGTAAGCGCCGTGGCCCCAGATGGTGCCGACTTCCTGGCCGCCCATGGATTGCCAGACGTTTTGGCCATCGCGAATGTCCTGCCCAGTGAAGAGGACGCGGCCATCCGACGCCAGGATCCGCTGCGGGATGGGCGGAGCCTGGTGATAAAGTTCGAGGCCGTAGTAACCCAGGACCGCGAAGGACCCGAGAATTACTACGCCAAGGGCAATCCAGAGTCGCAAATATCGCATAAACCAGCACTCCAGTCCCCGACCGCGGAATATAGGCGTGGGGCCGCCGCGACAACCAAACCTGGACATCCAGGTTGACGTTTAAGGTTAACGCCGCTAAACTGGATGTCAAGGTCCAGTTAGCCCGCCGCCTCGGCTGGCACACCTTTTGCAGGGGTGGTCGATTGCACCCTCAGGAGTTGCCATGACTTCACAGACTGCCGAATACGCCCTGCGGGCGGTGGTATGGTTGGCCAGCCGACCAGGGAGGGCGCTGTCCACGCAGGAAATCTCGACGGCAACCAAGGTCCCGGCGGGATACCTGTCCAAGGTACTCCAGGGGCTGGCGCGGGCAGGGCTCGTCGTATCAAACCCGGGGCGCGGCGGCGGGTTTTTGCTGGCGCAAGACGCGGAGCGAATCCGCGTGCTCGACGTCATCAACGCTGTGGACGGCATACAGCGAATTCGACAGTGCCCGCTCGGGCTTCACTCGCACAGTCGCGAGTTGTGCCCGTTGCACAAACGACTCGACGAGGCGATGGCCATGGTCGAGGAGGCGTTTGCGAAATCCACCATTGCGGAACTGATCGCCACGCCCACTTCGAGCAAGCCGCTGTGTGATGGGCGACGTGTTATGGTCAGAGAGAAAAAACGTCAGGCCACCGCTCGAGCGGTCAACGGCCGTCGCCGTCACTGATCGGCGCAGCAATAGGAGCCTTCCATGAATACTGCTTATCAGCCTTTTAGTATCAGTCGGGACACGATGCTGCCCGATCTCCTGCACCGATTTCCCGGCGTACGGCCGGTCTTTGACCGTTATGGGCTTCGCGGCTGCGGCGGCGCGCATGGACCGGCGGAGTCCATCGGTTACTTCGCGGGGGCTCATGGCGTGGATGAGGAAACACTGATTGCGGAGTTGAATCAGGCGATGGTCCATCCGCCGAGCACGACGGCGGAGCCTACGGCACATCCGCTCGACCAATTGGCCGACACGATCTATCGGCGGTTTTTCAAGGCAGGCGTAGTCGTCGTACTTACGGCCGGTGCAGTGTGGGGCGCGCTCCTGTTGCTCAGGATTGGGGCGAACCGGGCTTTCACGGCCATTTCGATTCACGACATTAATGCCCACGGGCATGCGCAGATCTTCGGTTGGGTGGGGCTGTTTGTCATGGGCTTCGCGTATCAGGCCTTTCCGCGGATGCGGCACACAATCCTGTGGCGACCAGACTTGGCCAATCTCTCGTTTTACTTGATGGTGTTCGGGGTGTTCGCGCGGGCCGTCGGCGAGCCATTGTTTGAGACGCCCATGTTCCGCGAGTTGGCGTTGTGCGCGGGGATGGCGGAACTGGCGGCGATCGGATTGTTCGTCGCCATCCTGCTCAACACCATCGTGCGCAGCGGCAAGCCGCTCGAACGGCATGATGCGTATGTGCTTGCTTCATTGGCATTTTTTGTCGTGCAGGCCGTCTACGATCTCTGGCTACTGTATGCCACGACAGCCGCGCCGACGCGCGAGGCCCTGCTGGCAATCATCGCCACCTACCAGGCCCCGCTGCGCGATTTCCAGATCCACGGCTTTGCGATGCTCATGATTCTGGGCGTGGGAATTCGCATGTTCCCACCTCTCTTTGGTCTGGCCGCGCCCGGCCGGAAGCTCGTTCGTAACTCCTTCATTCTTCTGCTTGCGGGCGTGCTGGGCGAGGCGGTCTTCTTCATCCTGATGCGGCGAACGGGCGATCATCAGTGGGCATGGCCGATGTACGCGGCGATGATCCTGCTCGCGGGGGCGAGCATCGCCTTAACGCTGCGCTGGGGTCTATTGGCCCAGCCCAGGGAACGCGATCGCAGCACGAAGTTCGTGCGGGTAGCGGTCGCGTGGTTGCACACGTCGATGCTGATGCTGGTCTTCGCGCCCGTGTACATGCGGGTAATTCTGCCGGGCGCGGCATCGCTCTCGGTCAGCGGGCAGGATGCGGCGGCGCTGGGGTTCTCGCACGCGTACTACGGGGCAGTCCGACACGCCATTACTGTCGGCTTCATCAGCATGATGATCCTGGGCATGGCAGCGAAGGTCGTACCGACGCTGAACGGTGTGGACATTCGAGGTTTGCGAAAGCTCTGGCTGCCGTTTGCACTGGTCAACATCGGCTGCCTGATGCGCGTAGCCTTTCAGATCGGCACCGATTTCCGCGAAGCGGCCTATCCCATCGCGGGCGTCAGCGGGCTGTTTGAAGTGAGCGGCATCGCGATCTGGGGTGTCCACCTTTGGCGCATCATGAATGGATGGAAACCGACTGAACAGGTGGCGACGGAGCGGCCGTCGCGGATTTCCGCGACTGACAAGATCGGCCTGATTGTCGAGTGGTTCCCGGCCACGCTGCCGCTGCTGCTTTCCAAGGGTTTTACGCCGCTCGCCAACCCGGTGATGCGGCGGACGATGGCCCGCGCAATCTCTGTTGAAACGGCCGCGAGCCATCACGGCCTGGACGTTGAACAGTTGTTGGCCGAGCTAAACGCCACGGCATTCGGCGAATCTTGTTGCGGTTCAATCGGTGCTTTACCAAAGTCAAAAATCTCGCTGCCCGTACTGAATCATGGCTGAGAACCCATCACTAATGTTTCTCAACGAATTCGTCGATGCGTACGACTTGCTGATCGATTGGCCAAAACGCCTGGCCAATGAGGCACCGTTTTTTCGGAAGCGGTTCGCCGAGGCAGGGGTTGAACGCGTACTCGATGCAGCCTGCGGCACGGGCCGGCACGCTGAGATGTTTTACAACTGGGGCCTCAACGTCGAGGGAGCGGATATCAGCCCGGCCATGATCCAACGGTGTCGGGAACGATTCGGAGAGCGGGAGCGCCTTCATTGGGTTGAGCGGTCGTTTGAGAACTCCTGTGAACCGCCACGGCGATTTGACGCCGTGATTTGCATCGGAAACTCCCTCGCGTTGGTCGAGGATGCGGAGTCTGTCTCGCGAGCCGTCGTGTCATTGATGTCGATGATCCGGGCGGGAGGTCTTGGCGTGATCCAGGTACTAAACCTGTGGAAAGTGCTTGAGGGACCGAAACTCTGGAAAGAACGCCACGTAGGTACCGACGACGATGAAAAGCGAGTCTTACTAAAGGGGCTTCATCGCGTCGGATCTCGAGGGTACATTGAATTGATCGACCTACGGATGAGCCCCGCCGGAGCGGCCAGACGCATGGACTCGACGAGTTTTCAGGGAATCGAAGCCGAAAGTCTGTCGGCGGCGATTGGCTCCAACGGCGGCCGGAACCTTCGATTGTACGGAGGCTATCAGGAGGAGCCCTACCATCGCGAGCAAAGTACGGACCTGATCTGCGTCTTTCAGGCGTGACATGAGAGGGCGATGCGTCGCCATCAACTTGAAAACTAAGTGGCGATTTGTCGTATTTGGATCCCCGCCACTGCCAGACTCATCGCCTTTGCTGCCGGCCAGTCTCCCCGTGGCAACTCAACTTTGAATCGCAGTTTGCAGTCTCACAGAACGTCGGCGGCTCGTACGTCCAGCCGCGGCGCAGGCGGCGCTCTTCTTGCCCCATCGTCCACCGAATGTAGCGGCCGATGAGCGGCGCCGACAATCGCGACTTCAACCCAAACTCGTCATACACATCTTCCAAAATCCGCGAGATTTTCGCCGACATCGCGGCATCCTTTCGGTAATAGTGCCGGGTCGCCCACAAGGCCCCGGCGTACAGGGTGGCCAACCCGCGACAGTCCCATACGAAGCGCCTGCGGATAGCGTCGTTGGGATGATCCTTGTAGCGACGCCAACCCTGAAGCATCGTCCGCGCCATCCGAACGAGACTGGGGCCGTTCACCTCAAAGTCGCGGCGAAAGGCCCGAAGCAGGTACTCGGTCTCCCGGCCATCCTTTATGTGGGCATGTCGGTAGTTAAACCGGTACTGACCGTGGGAGTCGGCGTAGTCCAGTTCGCCGCGATCCACCAAAGTACCTGCGGCCTGTAGCTCGGCGTAAAGAGGAGTGCCGGGGATGGGTGTATACAGCATGAACTGGTGGAAATCCGTGTCGTGGCTGATCGCATGATTAATCGCCGCGTCGATGTTGTCCGGGCAATGCTCTTCCAGCCCGATGATGCTCGAGCCGAGCACGCGGATGCCGTGCGCCTGGAGCGTGCGCACCAATGCGTGGGTATCCAGGCCCTTGAGCTTGCCGTATTGCGAGTCCTTGCCCTCCAGGCCCATCCAGACCCAGGTGATACCCAGGCCCACCAACTGCTCCATTTCGTACAACCGCAGCACGTTCGCCGAGCTGAAGACGTACAGCGCCCACGACTTGCCGTGTTCTGTCATTAAGGCCAGCAATTGCAGCGCCCGCTTTCGGTGCATCAGAAAGTTTTCGTCCATGACAAAGAACGACCGCACGCGAAGGTCCCGCTCCAGGTCGCACATGATTTGGAACAGCTCGTCGCCGGTCTCGTAGAAATGCACGCAGTTTCCCTTGCCGCCGAACATGGCCGACGTCGAACAGAAGTTGCACCCCAGCGGGCAGCCTACCGAAGGAATCAGGGTAGCGGCGATTTCGCCCGGCTTGACCGACTGAGTGATCCCCAGGATGCGCGCACCGATGCCCGAATAGATTCGCGGGTGCTCGATCGGACGGCCTTCGTCTTCGCCCAGGAACCGGCGCATCCAGCGCACGCCTTCGCCCTTGACGATGTGGTCGGCGTCGATCAGTTCGTCCAACTCCGGCATGTTGGCAATGTGTCCGCCGACGATAATGGTCGCCGCTGGCTGGTGCACGCGGATGAGCCGGCACATCTCCCGCACCTTCCCGACGTTCGGCATGATCGAACTGATTCCAATAATGTCATACTCATTCGTCGCGATTTGTTCGATAAAGCGTTTCAAGTCCGGGAAATCCAGAAGCGTGCAGGGGGCGAGGATGTTGGCCTGGATTAGCATGAGCCCCCAGGAGCGGTGGAACATTCGAAGCGAGAATGGACCCTGCACCCGCGTGACCTGGTTGTGATACAGCTCCATCGGGTTGATTGTTCGGCTGCCGTATTCGTCGTCCTGGGCATACGGCCCAAACACGCTGGTCAACAGAACTCGGGCTCTCGATCTCATTGGGTGAATGGGATGGGCCGGGGCCAGTGGAAGCCGGGTAGGTATCAGAGTGGTAGTCATTGACATGTGATGGGTACCTTTCGTTGGTTTCTCTACGCGATGAGACGACGACCGACAAAATGCAAGGCGGGGAGTCCATATCGAGGGTCGAACGACGCGCATGAAACTGACGGAACAGTTGATCGAGGAGAGAGGAACGGAGGATTCTCCAACTCTCTCGGCCGTTCGCGCCGGTTCAGGAATGGGAAGTGAACGATTTTAGACTCCTAAAATGGCCGTGATCATCCATGCGAGGTCGTTGCCGTTGGTCTGTCCGTCGCGATTCAGGTCTGCAGCAACGGCGCGCCGCGGATCGGAATCCAACCCGAGGAGAACTTCAACGATCAGGTTGACGTCTTCCAAGTCCGCATCGTCATCACAATCCAGATCGCCCGCCACGAATGAGCCGATGGCTGGCTGGGCGGCTGTCATCGGGATCGGCGGCCCCTTGTCGGTCTGAAGCCAGAGGTTGTGCAGGATGACTCCCCATTGGTTGGTGACGTTTCCGTCGCGCAACGCTTCGATGTAATGGCGTGTGACGGTCTGGTAGTTGACGGTCACCTCCGCGCTTGCCGCGCCCGAAGGCACGGCGAAGTAAGCGTCGTCCCAATATTGGCCGTCGGCGTAGCTCGTTGCCACGACCGGCGCGCCGCCCGCGTTGAACGCCGCGTTATTGAAGCCCCGAGGCGGAATGCGCGAATCCTTCACGATGATGTCCGCCAGGCTCATGTGCGTCGTCTCTCCCGCGGGATGACCGGTCAGCTGCGCCGCCTGCGGGCTCAGGCCGATCTTCATCTCATAGATGCGCGTCGATTCCTCATCCAGGTGCGCCTCGGCGGCGTCGTAGTGGCCGTATTCGTGCAACAAGGCGTCTGCGGCATCGTAGAACTTCACGTTGAGCCAGACTCGCCGGCCCTCGATGTGCCCCGTCGGGAGTTTGTGACCGGATTCGTTGATGACGCGGACGCGTAGCGCCCCGCAGATCTGCTCGGTCTCCACCGAGGCGGCGCGTTCGAGCATGTCAACGGCCTTATCCCGCCCGGCAATCAACGCGTCCTGGTCCACGTGGCCGTCGTTCTGATAGTGAATGCCGATGATCTCCAACACCCACGCCGAAGCGCCGGCAAAATCATGCTGGGCCAGATCGCTCCGGGTCGGCCCGAAGAAGCAGCCCTTGCCCGTGGTCCGCGGCATATGACAGTCCTGGCACGTGCTCACGACGGTAGCCCCAGTGCCGCCGAACCGGCCGCCCATGTCGACGCCGCCGTTGGCGAACGCGCTGAGCTTCCACTCGGTGAACGTCCGCTCCAGCGGGAATTGGGAGTGCGGGTTTTCGTCAGGCGTCTGCTCGTCAATGTTGTTGTATTGATAAGTGCCGTCCGGCAGACGAATCGTGGCAACGTTGCCGACATCGTGGCAGGTCCCGCAGAAATCGCCGCTGGTATGGAAGGGCGAGTAGATTCGCGGATGCGGTGGGAACGCATCGGCATAGGGCCCGCGGCGCACACCGTTGGGGTCCAGGACAAACATGGCGTTCCCGTAATAGCCCGGCACATCGGCCAGTGAAGCGAGAATGCTCTGATCTTGGATCGGGCTGATCCCGGGCTTGTAAATGGGGTCCACCATGGAGTGGCAGAAGTGGCACGACACGCCATCGCGGTCCATGTCGTCGAGCGTGCTGCCGTCGGCCTGGTAGGCGTGGCCGGTGACGAAGGACATGGGCACGTGACAGCGGAGACAATAGTAACCGACGTTGGTGACGTCCTGATTCGCCGTCGCGAGCTGGGCATAAAAGAGCGGGTCGCGTCCGGCGTTGCCCATGAGGCTGCCTTTCCAGGCGAACCAGGGTTCGCTCGCCGGTTCGAAATACCCGTGACAGTCGGAGCAATTGTCGGAATCAAAGAAGTTTCCGATCGGCACGCCGCCGGGCTGGGTGCCCGAGAGGTGAAAGTCCTCGAGCGTCATGGGAATCACGGCCGCGCCGGCCAGCGTCGCGGCGCCGAGTACGACAAACCAAAGCGCGCCACGAAAACGGGGCGTTTGGAGGGTTGGGTTGCCCGGCATGCTAAGCGACTCCTGCAATTGAGGTGAGGTGCGGAGACCACATCTAATCGGGGGCCTGGCCACGCCTCACCAACCGATAACAATATTTGTTGATCTAGTTATCAAGAATCATACCGCCCGCGATGGTTCGGTGTCAAGACCTGCAGTGCGATTAATGGGGGGTGGTGCTGATTGCCGCCGTGACGAGGGATCGCCTAGGAACGCGATACCCGGTATCAGGCAAAGCGACGTTGGTCATCCGCGTTCCTCGAACCGAGCCGTGAAGTGCCGGAGGACGGGCGGCTCGTACACCATGTGCAGCCCCCGCAGCTCGCCGCAATGGCCGAACAGTTCAACGCACGCCTCCACGACGTAGTCAATGTGGCTCTGCGTATAAACTCGCCGCGGTATCGCGAGGCGGACCAGTTCCAAGCGTGGCCGCCCTTCCGTTTGCGACGGCGAGCGCCCGAACATGACGGAGCCAATCTCCACGGAACGAATGCCGCCCGTTCGGTACAGGCCGCAGACGACCGCCTGTCCGGGAAATTGGTGCGCGGGGATGTGCGGACACATCCGCGCGGCATCGATGTAGATCGCGTGTCCGCCGGGCGGCTCGACGATGGGGACGCCCGCGGCAATCAGCTTTTCGCCGAGGTATTCGACGCTGCGGATCCGATAGGCGAGATAGTCCTCGTGCACGACCTCCTCAAAGCCCTGAGCCATCGCCTCGAGATCGCGACCGGCCAGGCCGCCGTAGGTGATGAAACCTTCAGTGAGAATCAGCAAGTTGCTGGCCCGGTGCAGAAGTTCTTCGTTTCGCAGGAGCAGCAGACCGCCGATGTTGACCAAGCCGTCCTTCTTGGCGCTGATCGTCGCGCCATCGGCCAAGGCAAACATCTCATGGACGATCTCGCGAACCGAGCGATCGGCCCAGGCCTTCTCCCGGCGCTTGATCATGTAGGCGTTTTCCGCGAAGCGGCAGGCGTCGAGAAAGAGCGGCAACTTGTACCGGTCGCAGACGGCACGGACGGCGCGGAGGTTTTCCATGCTCACGGGCTGACCGCCGCCGCTATTGTTGGTAACTGTGACCATGACGAGCGGAATCCGGTCGCGACCGACATCCGC
This sequence comes from Phycisphaerae bacterium, assembly GCA_035275405.1. Lineage (NCBI taxonomy): Bacteria > Pseudomonadati > Planctomycetota > Phycisphaerae > Phycisphaerae bacterium. The sequence goes on along the minus strand of DATEMU010000001.1, from coordinate 202,210 downwards.
GATCAGCCGCTCCAGTGCGCCAACATCCATATTGCCTTTGAATGGGTAGCGATTGGCCGGTTCGCGGGCCTCGGGGATCGGCAGATCAATCGCCTGCGCGCCGGAGTGTTCGATATTCGCCCGCGTCGTGTCGAAGTGGGCGTTATTGGGGACGATCTTGCCGGGGCCGCCGACGAGTTCGAAAAGGATCCGCTCGCTGGCCCGGCCCTGATGGGTCGGCAGGATATGCTGAAAGCCGGTCAGCTCCTGGATTCGCTCCTGAAAGCGGTAGAAGCTCCTCGCGCCGGCGTAGGACTCATCGCCACGCATCATTCCCGCCCACTGTTCCGCGGACATCGCGCCGGTGCCGCTGTCAGTGAGTAAATCAATGATGACGTCGTCGGCGCGAATTAAGAAGAGGTTGAACCCGGCTTCGCGAAGGATTTGTTCGCGCTCATCGCACGTGGTCATCCGGATCGGCTCGACCGACTTGATACGGAAGGGCTCGATGATGGTCTTCACGCCCTGTTCCTAATCCGTTGTTCGCTTGGCGGTAAAGGGGTCCGAATAGGCCTTCCATTGATGTTCGGGGCGGCTGAGAACCTCGCGGATGACGGCGTTCGTCGCCTCCGCTTCTTTTCTCTTGCCGGCCGCCAGGGCTTCCGAAACCAGATGTTGGGCCTGGGGGATAAACTCCTGATAGAAGCGTTCGGCCACTTCGAACATACCGTGCCAGTGCGTGTAATCCGGTCCCATCATGGAGGCGCCCATCCGCGCCCGCCGGCCTTCGTGGTGCCAAAGCAAATACCACGTCCACTCGATCTCTTCGTCGAAATCCAGTTTGGTGAGCAGCCCCTGATCGTAAAACGCGGTCATGATCTTCTTGCCCGCCTTGGCAAATTTCTCGTTGTAGAGCACGACGAGGTCATCGTACTGTTTGTAAAAGCCGTTCACGTAGTCGGGCGTATGGCAGTGCAGGCAAACGTCCTTCATGCGATTGCGTTTCTGTTCGGCGGTGTCCGCAATCAACAAGGGACGCTTGGTCATGTCGGTCTCGGTCACGATCTTGTGGTCCTTGTCGACGTCCATGACCAGACTGATTGGCGGGCGATTCGTCCAGGAAATCCGCTCGCCGGGATCGTGAGTGATGCGGCCGCCATTCTTGGTGTTGCCGGACATGTGGCAGGTCGCGCAGGTCGGGGCTGCGGCATAATCCTTGCCGAGGATCCACGATTCGGAATCCAGGTTCATCTGGTCCTTCAAGTCGCGGAAGGCAATGCCGTGCTTGGATTCCTCGTAGATTTCCTTTTGCGGATGGTCCGGTCCCATGTGGCATTTTCCGCAACTTTCGGGTTGCCGCGCGCGGCGCGGCGAAAAGTCGTGGCGGCTATGGCAGGCGGAGCAAGACCCCAAAGAGCCGTCGAGATTGATGCGACCGATGCCGGTGTTTGGCCAGGTGGAGGGGTGATAGCGGGGGCGGCCCTCGTCGTTGCGCACCAGGTTCGCCAGCACCGCTGTGTTGGTCGGCTTGCCGTCGGAACCGGGCTTGAGGTCATCGACGGTGACCATTCCTCCATCCTTGGTCATCAGGCCGACCTTTCCGCCGTGACATTGACGGCATCCGAGGTTGGCGCTGGCCATGCCGTTGACCTGCGTGACTTCCATCCCCGGCGTGGGCGAATGGGGATTGAAGAAGCCCCGCATTCCCTCGGCGTTCTCCGCCAGGATGTTATCCAGCGAGGACAGGATGTTTCCGCCCTTGGAATGGTGGCTGCGGGCGAATTCCTCGGATTCTTTCACATGGCATCGCGCACAATCGCGCGGCGACACGACGGTAGCGATGTGCACGCCGTAGTGATCAAAGCCATCGGCATCGCCCTTGTCGGCCGTGTGGCACTCGACGCAGCCCACGCCTTTCTGCGCATGGGTACTGCCCTTCCAGTGTTCGATGATGGCCGGCGACGAGTTGGCGTGGCAATCGACGCAGTTGCGGCTGGCCTCGGGCGTCAGGGCGAGGACGGTGGAGATGGGCATCTTTTGGGGTGACTGATGGCGGCGCGACTCGGTCTCGGCGACCATAATCAGCGCGGCGCATAGCGCTACACCCAAAACAAAGACGATGATCCGCTTGAAATCAAGTGACATGGAGGAATCCTCATTCGGTGTTGTTCACATCATGGCTTCCCACACGGTGAACGTAAGAAATGTCAGAAAGGCCACGATTCCGATGTAAATGCCGATGTCCTTTTTGGGGGCGATCCGCTCCAGCAGGGCGTCGATCCACGGCCACAGGACGATCATCAAGAGGAGCGCGCCGCTCAGGACGACGGCCGTATTGAGCCCGGTGAGTTTTAAGGCGCGAAACTGGAAGTAAAAATACCACTCGGGCTTGATGTGATCGGGCGTGACCAGGGGGTTGGCCTTCTCGCCCAGCTCGGCGGGGAAGACGAGCGTCATCAGTGTCAACAAAAAGAGCAGCAGTGTGCCGATGAGAAGCTCGGTGATGATATGGTCGGGGAAAAAGTTGAACGGCTTATCCGGGTCCTTGCCCTCCCTGAATCGGTCGTGGCGGGCGATGCCATAAATGGCGGTGACCGCCAGAACGACGGCCATGGCCACCCACCCCGCAACGTTTGCCGCTTCCTTATGCGTGAGATCGAAAATGAGCTTGGCGATGGCGAGGATACTGATGGCCAACCAGAGAAGCAGGCCGTACATGTGACCGCGGGCGAGCAAGACGGAAGCGACGGCCAACAAGACGCCTCCGATCATCCAAAGCAGTCGGGCGCTTTGCAGGCTTAGTTCATAAGCCACGATGGTCAGAGGCCCGGCGCGAAAAGCCCCGACGTAAAGGCACGCCAGCGCGCCGACGGCCGCCACTAGGGCCATTAAATGCACGCCCGGAAGTCGTCCCGCGCGCCGCACCTCGTCCATCGGCCAGAGGCGCGAATGGGTGAACGACAACTCCGAAACGCCGTGGAGGCGGAGGACCGCAATGTGCAGGCCGATGAGGATGATGGTCACAACCGGGAGTATCCCGACGTGGAGATTGAACATTCGCGTCAGCGTGTTGGGGCCGATGTCCTCTCCGCCGCGCATGAAGGTGGCGAGCGTCGGGCCGATCAGCGGGACATTGGAAACCAGTTCGGAGGCTACCGTGATGCCCCAGTAGCTGAGCTGCTCCTGGATTAACGAATAACCCGTGAAGCCGAGCGACAGCGTACATAAGAGCAGGCCGCAGCCGATGACCCAGTTGAACTGCCTCGGATGGCGGAACGCGCACGAGAAAAACACGCGGCACATGTGCAGCAGAACTGTGATGATCATCAGGTTGGCCGCCCATTTGTGGATGCTGCGGATGAACCATCCAAACGGAACCGTGTGTGTGATCGCGGCGACGCTGTCGTAGGCATGGTCGGACGACGGAACGTAGTAAAACGAAAGAAGGATGCCGGTTGTGATCTGGATGAAAAACAGATACGCGGGCGTTCCGCCGAGAGCGAACCACCAGCGTTTGATATGACCGGGAACCGGCTCGTTGGTGACTTCCTGGACCTTGCCCCAATCGACAGGGAGCAATTGCCAGAGACGGCCGCCCGCTGCGCGGACGTGTTGTTCACGGCCCGCGGGTTCACGCGCCATAGGGCATCTCCTGGGCCACCATTACATAGACCCATCCCGTTTTTCGATCCACGCGAATTTCGTATTCCAGGAGGTTTTTTCCCTCCTGTGCGGGCGGCCCGGAGACGGCCTTGCCGTCCTTGTCGAAGATGCCTTCGTGGCACGGACATCGAAATCGGCCCTGGCCCTCCTCCCAATGGACTTTGCACCCCAGGTGCGGGCATTTCGTGGACAGGGCGCGAAAGTCCCTTTTCGGGTCGTCAGGGTTGCTGGACGTACGGGCAATGATGATGCCCTGTCCGCGGGGATCCTGAACCGTCCGCGTCGAACCGACGGGAAGCGAGTCGAGCGTCCCAATGAACATCTCCCGGCGACGGCGTTCGTGGCGAAGCGGGACGAGATATTGGAAAAAGTGCAGTGCGCCGGCCCCGTAACCCGCGATCAGCCCGGCAAACATCAATACCCATGTAGCGAACGTGCGACGAGAGTGAGGCTCTTGCGGCATCCTTCGGTGGTCTTTCATGTGTGCATCCTCGCTGCGGCGACCAGGACGGTACGGTCGCAGAGTAGAGTCGAACAACAACAGTTGTCCAGTGTCGCCTTAGACTACGGGCCGCGTACCACTCTCTCACCGCCGACGGGCGCGAACCGCGCCTGGAAAAACCGCAGATGTTTGGGCTCAAAGGTAAATCTGAGTCCGACAATGCGGTCCCGGTGTTCAAAAAGTTCGATTACGGACTCGGCGGTCACGTCCATGTGGGCTTGGGTATAAACGCGCCGAGGAATGGTCAACCGCACGAGTTCCAACGGCGGGTAGACGTTTTGACCCGTGCGGGTATCGCGTCCGGCAGAGACGGCCCCGCGTTCCATCGCGCGGACCCCGGAATCGACGTACAGCGCCGCGGCCAGGGCCTGTGCGGGGAATTGTTCGCGGGGGATGTGCGGCAGGAACTTCAGGGCATTCAGAAAGACGCCGTGTCCGCCGATGGGACGGACCATCGGGACGCCGGCCTCCAACAACATCCGGCCAAGGTACTCCACCTGGCCGATGCGGGCGCGCATGTGGTCGTACTCCACGGATTCGCGGATGCCGATGGACATCGCTTCCATGTCGCGACCGGCCAGGCCGCCGTAGGTGTGCAGGCCCTCATAGACCACGACCATGTTCCGGGCCGCGTCGGCCAGTTCATCGTCATTGACCGCGAGGATCCCGCCTATGTTGACAAGACAATCCTTTTTCGCAGAGATCGTGCAACCGTCGGTATGGAAACATATCTCGCGGAGGATTTCGGCGAGGCTCTTGTCGGCGAATCCCGCCTCGCGCAGCTTGATGAAATAACAATTCTCCACGGCCCGTGTGGCGTCGTGAATCACCTTGATGCCGTGGCGATGGCACAGGGCAGCGGTTTCACGGAGGTTAGAGAGACTGATGGGCTGGCCGCCGGCCATGTTGACATTGGTCGCCACGGAAAGATAGGGAATTCGCCGCGGGCCAACTTCGTTGATCAGCCGGTCCAGCTTCAGCAGGTCGATGTTGCCCTTGAAAGGAAGGTCACTCTCGGGATCGTGCGCCGCATCGCAGACGACGTCGACAAACCGGCCCCCGGCAAGTTCCTGATGCAGCTTGGTCGTCGTGAAATACATGTTGCCGGGGATCACATCGCCTTCCTTGATGAGCAGGCGGCTGAGAATATGCTCGGCGCCGCGGCCCTGATGTGTGGGAATGACATGACGATGACCATAGAACTCCCGTACCGTCTCTTCCAAACGGTAGAAATTGGATGAGCCGGCATAGGCCTCATCGCCGAGCATCAGGCCGGCCCATTGGCGGTCGCTCATCGCCGAGGTTCCCGAATCTGTGAGAAGATCGATGTAGACGTCTTCGCTGCGGAGGAGGAACGTGTTGAATCCCGCCTCGGCGATGGCCCGCTCGCGCTCGTCGCGTGTCGTCATTCGCAAGCGCTCGACCATCTTGATCTTGTAGGGTTCCGCCCAGGATCGTTTGGTCATCGTGGTTTCCTTCGTGGCAGGGGTTGCCTGGTCAGGACTTTAATCTGTGCGCAAGAATCTCGGCATAGGTCGCGTCCAGGCGTGCAGCGGCGCGGTAATGATCAAGCGCTTCGGCCGGTCGGCCCAAAGCCTCCAGCACGCGGCCGAGGTTGAAATGCGGGTGTGAAAAGTCGGCCTTTAGTTCAATAGCCTTGCGAAGCGTTACCTCCGCTTCGGCAAACTGCCCGCGCTGGGCCAACAGGAGGCCGAGGTTGTTGTGCGCCTCGGCCTCTCGCGGGTCGATGGCGATGGTGCGACGATAGGACTCGATGGCATCGTCTGACCGGCCCGACGCGGCCAGGGCAATCGCCAGGTTGTAATGGGGCGACGCGCTCGCCGGCGCCAGGGCGCAGGCTTGCTGCAAGTAGCGAATGGCGTTGGCCAGATCACCGCCTTCGATGAGGAACTCCCCCATGGCGGCGTTGAGCCGGGCCTGCTCATTGGTCGGCAATGAGTTCACGGAGGGGGGCGAAAGGGCGCGGCGGATATACGGCGCCGCCAGCGCGGGTTGTTCGGCGGTCAGGTGAAGCGACGCCAGCCGCGGGGCCAGCCGATCCGGCCGAAACAACCCCCATTGGTCACACATTTGCAAGTGTCGGATCGAATCGTCGACAACCGCTCGTGGCGCGATCTGTCCCGTGGCGATGGCGGCTTGCACGGCATCAAATCCGCGGTGCCCGAAAAACTCATGATATCGAATCACGGCGCTGTGGGTCGCAAACAGGGCTAAGGAGCAGGCCAAAATGATAAACAGCCAACCGCTTCGAGTGAGGTGACCGGCGATTTTCAGGTGAAAGTTGTTGAGACGCACGTGAGTACGCCGCGTCAAACGAATCGCCAGGACGGCGACGTAACCGAGGATTCCGCCAATGGCGAGCGTCATCAGGAAGGGGATCGCGTCGTACAGCCCGCGGAAGATGAACAGTGCGGCCAGAAAGATCGCCGCCACGAGCAGGTCCTCGGCGAGCGTAAGGTCGTAGGGTTTTGCAGAAAGCTTGACCCTTGACCAGAACGAAAGAATGGAAGGCTTGGCCAAGCCGTACGCGAGATTCCCGTTCGGACAAACGGCTACGCAATCGAGGTCTTTTAGACACGCGGGATTGATCACTCTTCCGTAGAGCTGGGCCTCTTCATGGACGCGAACATGGGATTGGCACGTGGCGGTGCAGATCCCGCATTGGGCACAGTCGCCTTTGGCGACGATTCGCCCCGGGGCGAATCGGTCGGCGAGGCCGAAGAGAACGCCATAGGGGCAGCCATAGGTGCAGAAGGCACGCGACCCGAGGACATAGACCATCAGGAAACCGCAGACAAAGAAAGTCAGGGCGGTGATCCAGGGGCTGGGCAGATTTCGCCAGAAGTCCGTGGTCAGGAACGAGGCCCAGCCCTGCGCGTCGGAGTAGATTTTCAATTCCGGCAAGGGCCGACCGGCCAGGACGCGCGAAACTTGCGGCCACGCGAACATGTAGAGCATTGCCCCAAGTGGAACAAAGGCGAGCAGTCGGGAGCGGATGGGTAGAGGGCGAATGTGCAGCTTCGCCAGCAGCCACGCGCAGAGGTCTTCGAGTGCGAGAATGTGACAACCCCAGGAGCAGAAAAATCTCCCGAAGAGGAGCGTGGCGAGGACGGCGAGGGCCATGAAGATGAAGCCGGCGGTGAGGATGCCGAGTTCGAGGGTGTACATCACTTCGTTGAGTTCAAGGGGGGCGAGAGTGCGACCGGCGAGCTTCCAGTGGACAACGTGCGCCGTCATGAGGAGATAGACAGTGGCGAGAGAGGCGGCGCGCCATCGGCTGTAACGATCAGGCCGGCCGGGGCCAACCGGGGCGCGGTCCGTGCTCCGCGCGCTTTGTCGGGCGTCGGCGGACTTGAGCCGGCCGGCGGCGCGGGGGCCAACGTGATCTCTCGGCGCCTTTCTCAATCGAGTCGTCCTCTGCGGGCCTTTTTGTTTCTTTGGTGCGATACCCCTGCCGATTCCGTAAGAATCGGACGAATATTGATTTATATATCCAGTTATCATTATAATGGAAACTCCCCCGCCGGAGCAAGCGCGAGTTCGAACCGGACATTCAGGGGGTGCGATGATCAAGCCTTAAGGCAACGCCCCGCGCTCGAAAACGGGACACTTTCTGGCCTCCGCGACGTTTCAAGAAAGAATCTCGCAAAAACCCTCTTGACGGAGACGGCAAGGGAAGATAATCTATATATTGACTATTTAGTCAATAGGTAAATTATGCTCTCCATGACCGCCCAATATGCCCTGCGTGCAATGGTCTATGTGGCCGCGCAGGAGGCGGGCCGGCCGGTCTTGGCGCGGGAGATCGCCCTGAAAACCGGGGTGCCGTCTCATTACCTGTCTCGGATTCTGCGAGATGCGGTTCGCGAGGGGCTTTTGGAGTCCGCCCGGGGCGTTGGCGGGGGGTTCAAGCTGGCCAAACCAGCCAGCAGAATCAAGCTTCTTGACGTGTTGGCGCCGTTTGACGACGTCCTGGATCGGTCGAAGTGCCCCTTCGGTCAGCCGCGCTGTAACGACGACCAACCGTGCGGCTTTCACGAGTATTGGAAGCCGATTTCCGTTGCGTATCGGCGAATGCTGGAACAGACGACCCTCGACCACGTAGGCCTGGAGGGCCTGATCGGTTCCAAAAAACGGAGGGGGGCCTGAAGACTTGCTTTTTTTGCCGTAATTCTCTATAAGACGATCTATAAATAGATAAATGCCTGCCTGCCACGAGGTGTGACCCAATGTCTCAATCAACCCCAACCGACTGCCCAAGCCGTTTGACACGACGAGAAGCGCGGCCTTCGGCGAAGCCCCAGGCGCGGGTCGCCGCAGCTTGGCGCGCGAGGATTCTGCCGACGCTGTGGATCGTGGCCGTTGTTGCAATCTTCCTCGCCTGCGGCGCCCAACTCGTTCAGGGTCCGCCGCGCTGGGCTGACGGGCCAAGCGCGCAGGCCGCCTCGCCGCGCCCAACGACTCCCGCCGAGCCCGGACAAGATCACGCGGCGCCCGCTCAACGGCACGACGTTGCCGAGCCGACCGGCGACCCGCTCGTGGCGCGAGGCCGCCTGCTCTTTGCCCGACAGTGCGTCATTTGCCACGGTGAAACGGGCGACGGCGCGGGACCGTTCGCGTATCTGATGAACCCCCGGCCGCGCAATTTCCTCAAGGGCAAGTTCAAACTCGTCACGACGCAGAATCAGGTCCCTTCGGATGCCGACCTGGAACGCACCATCATCCGCGGGATGCCCGGTTCGGCGATGCCGCCGTGGGGCCACTTACCCGTGGCAGACCTGAAGGCGCTGGTTGCCTATCTCCGCTCCATCCGCGAAGCGGCCGTGAAGGCCGAGTTGGAACTCGGCGTCAAGGACGGCACATTCAAGTCGGCGGAAGTTCCGGAACTGCTTGCCGAGCGGACGCATCCAGGTCCGGCAATCGTCGTGCCGCCCGAGCCGAAGTCGGACGATTTGCGATGGTTCAACGGGCGGCGCGTATATCTGGAGGCGTGCGCGTCCTGTCACGGTCCCGACGGCCATCCGCTGCCCGAGGCGGTGAAGTTTGATGAGGAAGGATTTCCCGATCCACCGCGATCATTCGTCAACGGGATTTTCAAGGGTGGCATGGACGGGCCCGATCTTTATTGTCGCATCATGAAAGGCATGCCCGGAACGCCGATGCCCGCGTCGGAAGGGACCTATACCGACGACGAGGTGTGGGACCTGATCCACTACGTCCAATCGTTGGCTCGCGAGGGTTCGCAAGATCGTGCGCAGCTCCATCAGGGCACATTCACGGCTTCCAAAGTCAGCGGCCCGTTGCCCGTGGGCCCCAAGGATTCGGGCTGGGGCCAGGCCCGACCGCTCTATGTTGGCATGACGCCGCTGTGGTGGACGGACGAGCGCGTGGAGGGATTGGTGGTGCAGGCCCTGCACAATGGCGAGGAACTCGCGCTGCGAATGACGTGGCTCGATGCGACGCAGGACGATCGAGCCGTCAAGGTGGAGGAATTCCGCGATGCCGTGGCGATCCAGTTTTCGTTGTCCAGCGATCCGCCTTTTTACATGGGCGACAAGACCGATCACGGCGGCGTGAACATCTGGATGTGGAAGGCGGATCGGCAGAAGAACATCGCCGAGGGATATCAGGACGTCGACGCCGCGTTCCCGCAACGCGCGGCGGACATGTATGGCGAGTGCCCGATTCGCGCGAAGGACATGTCGTCGGTGGATTGGCCGCACGGCAAGGTGACCGAGCACAACCCGGAGTTCATCAGCGCGTGGGGCGCGGGCAATCTCGTAGCGGATCCGACGTTGAAGACGCCGGTGGAGTGCCTGGTGGCGCGAGGGCCGGGGACGCTGTCCGGTAAGCCGGCCAACGTCCAGATGGTCCAGGGACAGGCCGTTTACGAGCGCGGCGTATGGATGGTGCAGATGCAGCGAACGCTGGAACTACCGTGCGATCACGAGCACTCCGCGAACAACGCGGACGAACGGGCGTTCTCCTCCGGCGACTATCTGCCGGTGTCGTTTGCCATCTGGGATGGAAAGGCCGGCGATCGCGACGGAAAGAAGAACATCAGCATCTGGCAGAAGATGGTCATTGAGTAACGAACTGCGCCGGCCCATCGAATGCGGCCGGCCTCATACTGGAGCGACACCATGTCGAACCCCAAAAACGCAGGTCTATCTCGACGGGAACTTATCCAGGCGGGCTGCCTGACGGCCATCGGCGGCAGCAGTGTGCTGACATGGTCGCTCAAGGCCCTCGCGGCGCGACCGGACGTAGGCAATCCACTGGGCGGCTATCCGGCCCGCGACTGGGAAAAGATCTACCGCGATCAATATGCCTACGACGGTTCGTTCAGTTGGGTCTGCTCGCCGAACGATACGCACGCCTGCCGCGTCAAGGCGTACACGCGTAACGGCATCATCGTTCGGATGGGTACGCAGTACGACTACGAGAACTACAGCGATCTGTACGGCAACAAAGCGACGGCGAACTGGAACCCGCGGCAGTGTGCGAAGGGGTACACGTTTCATCGCCTCCTCTACGGGCCCTACCGCCTGAAGCACCCGATTATTCGCAAAGGCTGGAAGCAATGGGCCGATGATGGCTTCCCGGAGCTGACGGCGGAGAACAAGACCAATTATAAGTTCGACAGCCGGGGGACGGATGTTCAACTGCGGATCGACTGGGACAGCGCGCTGAAGTACATCGCGAAGGGGTACCTTGCGATCGCCAAGCGTTACAGCGGCGACGCTGGCGCGAAGCTGCTTCGCGCGCAGAGCTACCCCGAGGAGATGATCGCGGAGATGGGCGGCGCGGGGACGCGGACGCTCAAGATGCGCGGCGGCATGGGCCTGCTCGGCGTGATTGGCAAGTACGGCATGTACCGGCTGAACAATTCGATGGCCATGCTCGATGCCGCTATCCGCAACGTCGGTCCCGACAAGGCCCGGGCAGGCCGCAACTGGAGCAATTACACCTGGCACGGCGACCAGACGCCGGGGCAGCCCTGGGTGCACGGTCTGCAAAACTCCGACTGCGATTTCAACGACCTGCGCTTCAGCAAGCTCATCATCATGGATGGCAAGAACCTGGTGGAGAACAAGCTGCCCGACTCGCACTGGTTCATCGAGTGCATGGAACGCGGCGGTCGGATCGTCGTCATTGCCCCGGAGTACGGAGCGCCGAGCACGAAGGCGGACTACTGGATCCCGATTCGTCCGGCGACGGATGCGGCGCTGTGGCTCGGTGTCACGCGCTTGATGATCGACAATAGTTGGTTTGACGAAAAATTTGTGAAAGAATTCACGGACTTCCCGCTGCTCGTTCGGACCGACACGCTTAAGCGGCTCCGCGCGGACGAGGTCTTCCCCGGTTACAAGGGCGCACTGAAGGCCGACGGGGCCAGCATGAAGATTCAGGGTCTTAAGCCGGATCAATACGAGAAGATTGGCGATCGCGTCGTGTGGGACGCCAAGTCGGGCAAGCCGGCCGCGATCACGCGCGACGACGTCGGGAAACGACTCACCGCCAAGGGCATCGACCCCGCGCTGGACGGCAAGTGGACGATCAAGCTGGTCGACGGGTCGTCGGTCGAGGTCATGACGCTTTGGTCGATGTATCGCATACACCTCAAGGACTACGACCTCGACAGTGTCGCGGAGATCACGCACTCGCCGAAAGAGCAGATCGAGCAACTCGCGAAAGACATCTGGGAAACCACGAAGAGCGGCGGCCCCGTGGCGATTCATCAGGGCGAGGGCATCAACCACTGGTTCCATGCGACGGAGGCCAATCGCTCGGCGCTGTTGCCGATGCTGCTGACCGGCAACATTGGAAAAAAGGGCGCTGGCGTTCACGGCTGGGCAGGTAACTACAAGGCCGCGCTATTCCAGGGCAGCGCCATCACCGGCCCGGGCTTCAAGGGCTGGGTCGCAGAGGACCCGTTCGAGGCGAACCTCGACGAGAAGGCGCACGGCAAGGAGATCCACGCGCACGGCTACACAAAGGACGAAGAACCGGCCTATTGGAACCACGGCGACCGACCGCTGATCGTGGATACGCCCAAGGCGGGCCGGAAGATATTTACCGGTCAGACCCACATGCCGACGCCGACCAAGGCCCTGCACTTCACGAACGTCAATCTGTTCAACAACGCCAAGCACGCCTACGAGATGTTCAAGAACGTCAACCCGAACATCGAGATGATCATCGCGCAGGACATCGTGATGACGTCGTCGGTGCAATACTCCGACTTCGGACTGCCGGCCAACAGTTGGGTGGAGTTTCAGGATCTGGAAGTGACGGCGTCGTGCTCGAATCCATTTCTGCAAATCTGGAAGGGAGGGATCAAGCCCGTTTTCGATACGCGGGACGACCTCTGGATCCTGGCGAACATCGCCAAGGCCGTGGGCGAGGAACTCGGCGGGGCGTGGAAGCAGAAGTTCTACGATTACTTCAAGTTCGAGCACGAGGGCAAACGCGGCATCTACATTCAGCGACTGCTGGATACGTGCACGACGACCTGCGGGTACAAGCTGGACGACATCATGGCCGGCAAATACGGCCCGCCGGGCTCGGCGCTAATGCTCTTCCGCACCTACCCGCGGATTCCCTTCTGGGAGCAGATCAACTGCGACGAGCCGTTCTACACCGATACCGGCCGGCTCAATTCCTACAGCGACGTCCCCGAGGCGATCGAATACGGCGAAAACTTCATCGTCCACCGCGAAGGCGCGGAGGCCACGCCCTACCTGCCGAACGTGATCGTGTCGAGCAATCCCTACGTGCGGCCCAACGACTACGGCATCTCGCCCGACGCCGAGCATTGGGACCAGCGGACCGTCCGCAACATCAAGATGCCATGGAAACAGGTCCGGCAGACGCAGAACTTCCTCTGGGGGCGCGGCTTCAAGTTCTTCTGCCTGACGCCAAAAACGCGGCATCGCGTGCACTCGACATGGAGCAACGTCGACTGGCACATGATCTACGATAGCAGCTTCGGCGACCCGCACCGCATGGACAAGCGTTCGCCCTATGTCGGCGAGCAGCAGATGCACATCAACCCGCAGGCGGCGCGCGACTTGGGCGTCAACAACGGCGACTATGTCTATGTCGACGCCAATCCGGCGGATCGGCCCTACATCGGCGCGAAGCCCGACGATCCGTTCTACAAGGTCGCGCGGCTCATGCTTCGGGCCGTCTTTAATCCGGCCTATCCGTACAACACGATCATGATCAAGCACTCGCCCTACATCGCGACGGAGAAGAGCGTCAAGGCCCACGAAACGCGGCCCGACGGCCGGGCCCTTTCGGATGACGGCTACCAGGCGAACCTGCGCTACGGGTCACAACAGAGCCTGACGCGCAACTGGCACATGCCCATGCACCAGACGGACACCCTGTTCCACAAGGCCAAGGTGTTCATGGGCTTCATCTTCGGCGGCGAGGCGGACAACCACGCCATCAACACCGTGCCCAAGGAGACGCTCGTTCGCGTGACCAAGGCGGAGGACGGCGGTCTGGGCGGTAAGGGCATCTGGCTGCCGGCGACGACGGGGATGTCGCCCGCCGGGGAGAGCGATGTGATGAAGCGTTATCTCGCCGGCGGATTCGTCGGCGGCGACGGGGCGACCGATCAGCCGGTGATCGAAGAGTTTTGAATCGGACGAGTGCGTAAAGCGCGGCGTGAGCGCCGCAGGAAGACGAATCATGCCTTACAACGACCCGGACGAGACGGACCCGATGACGCTGAATGGCGTCGAGATCGAGACGGACGATCCGTCGACGATGAGGGAGATGGCGTTGTGCTTCATCGAGGAATATGTGCGGCTGGGACACAGCGCCGAGACGATCCTGGAACTGTTTACGAACGGCGATTTTGCCGGACCGACCATGGCCTTACATCATCTGGGCCGCGGCGTGATCCATTCGATGATTGAAGAGCAATTTGGACTGTGGGGTCCGCGGGCGAGGCGGCTGGCCGTAGATCAGACGGCCGCCGGCATGAGCCTGCCAGTCCTTCAACCCTAGGAGTGCGCCATGCCTGCTGTCTATAACTGGCAACTCGGTCGAGCGATGAATTATCCCTACGCCCCGGCGGCGCCAAAGGAGCAGTTCGCCTTCGTCATCAACATTAACCGCTGCATCGGGTGCCAGACCTGCACCATGGCCTGCAAAAGCACGTGGACGTTCTCCAAAGGCCAGGAGAACATGTGGTGGACCAATGTCGAGACGAAGCCCTACGGCGGATATCCCCAGCACTGGGACGTCAAGATCCTGGACCTGCTCAGCCAGGCCAATCCCAACGGGATGTCGTGGGACGGTGCGCCGAATGATGACCGCCGCCGACCCTATGGCGAACTCAAGGGCAAGAACATCTTCGAATCGCCGGAGGTGATCGCCCGAAACGGCCAACCCAATCTCGTTCTGGGTTATCTCCCCACGGAGGAGGAATGGACAGCGCCCAACATCCACGAAGACACACCCACGGGCGGCCGGACGCGCCCGATGGACTTCGGCAGCGGCGAGGATGCGACCGGCGACAAGAAGCACAAGGCGTGGTTCTATTACCTCGCCCGTCTTTGCAACCACTGTTCGTATCCCGCGTGTCTGGCGGCGTGCCCGCGCAACGCGATCTACAAGCGGCCGGAGGACGGCATTGTCCTGATCGACCAGAAGGAATGCCGCGGTTATCGCAAATGCGTCGAGGCCTGTCCGTACAAAAAGTCGATGTACCGCGGCACGACGCGGACGAGTGAGAAGTGCATCGCCTGCTATCCCCGCATCGAAGGGACCGACCCGGAGTCTGACGGCGTGCCGATGGAAACGCGCTGTATGGCGGCATGCATCGGTCAGGTCCGCATGCAGGGACTCGTCAAGGTCGATCCCGACAATGTGTGGGTCGAAGACCGGCACAATCCGCTGTTCTACTTGATTCACGTTGCTAAAGTGGCCCTGCCGCTCTACCCGCAATTCGGCACAGAGCCCAACGGCTATTACATCCCGCCCCGCTGGGTGCCCACGAAGTACCTCGAACAGATGTTCGGACCCTGCGTGCAGCAGGCCGTCGAGCGCTATCGCTATCCCGATCGCGAACTCCTGGCCGTGTTGCAGCTCTTCCGGCGCTCGAACCGCATCATCGCGCGGTATGAAATGAAGGAAGGGCCGAAGGTGTATGAGACGACGCGCGACGGCAAGAAGTTCGAGATGTTCAACGACACCATCATCGCCTTCGACCGAAAGAATCGCGAGATCTTCCGGACGCAGGTGGAGGAGCCGGTCCATGTCCGACCCGACAAACATGCCAACTCAATCTGAGTCCGAAGCGGCGTCACGCCCCGCTCACGAAGACACACGCACTGAATACTCCGTGCAGTGCCTGGCGCGGGCGCGATGCGCCCGTTTCCTCGCGGAGCTTTTTGGAGTCGATGACGTCGGCGTGTTTGAGCGGCTCGGGGACGAGGCGCTCCATCGCGAACTCTCGTTGGCGGCCGGTGTATTGTCAATCGACGAGGCCAACCTCCGGCCACTCTTTGCCGATCGACCGCCCTTCGACCACATCCTCGACGCACGCAATCGGTTGCTCGGCCACACCGTTCGCTCGGCCTGCCCCCCCTATGAATTGGAGTACGGTCAGGCGGAGGTCTTTCAGCAAAGCCAGCGGCTCGCGGATATTTCCGGGTTTTATGCCGCGTTCGGATTCGAGACGGCCGGGCTGATCGCCGAACGCCCCGATCACGTGGTTGCGCAATGGGAGTTTCTCTTCGTCCTTGCGCTGCGGGAGGCGCAGGCGCTTGCCGACGGCCGACTGGAGGACGCGGCGAGTTGTCATTCGGCACAGCGCTCGTTTCTGAAGGACCATGCGGCGACGTGGATGCCGGCCTTTTTCGAGAGGATTCGTCGCGCCGAGCCGCCACCCTTCTTTCTGGCGGCGGCCAACATCGCCGATCGCGTTCTCAGTGAATGGTGCGCGGCACTGGCCGTTCCGATGGGGGCGCGCTGGATCGAATTGCGGCCGATCAGCGAAGAGGACAGCACGATCACGTGTGGCGCGCCCGGCGAGGGAACGGTCGAACTCGGCCCGACGCTTGCCGCGGCGATGGCGGAAAGGTAGACCGATGTTACTTGTCATTCAGCCCGATCTGGTCGAGCGCGTCGTGTTCGAGGCGGTCCGCGGCGACGCCGCACAATCGCGGGCCTATCACCGCGAATTCGCCCGCTGCCACAATGAGCCGGAGGGCGAAGCGCGCGACGCCGTCTTCCGCCAATTTCACGAGCGCTGGTTTGAGCAACTCGGCTTCCACCGACGCATAAACGATATCGTCAATGAGTTCAGGTTCATCACTCGTGAAGTATCGCGCGTCGTAATCACCCCGGCCGGAGGGCGCGGCGGGCAGTCGGCGGAGTTGTTCGGGAAGCCCGGAACTTATTCCGTGGTCTTGACCGTCGCCGCGGCGACGCTGCTTGACGACGCGGCCTTCGCCTATTGGGCGCGCCACGAGTTACTGCACATCGATGACATGCTCGATCCTGGTTTTGAATACGATGTGGCCGCGCGGCCATCCGGTTCCAGTTTGGCCGCCCGCAACCTCGGGCGCGATCGTTACGCGTTGCTCTGGGCCCTCAGTATTGATGCCCGACTCGCGCAGTCCAATCCTACCGCCCGGCTTCTGAAGACCCAGCGGCAAAGGGAGTTCGCGCTGGCCTGGGGCATCTGCGATTCGCAGGCGGCGGATGAAGTTTTCGACCATTTCTGGACGAAGTTCGCCGCCGGCCGGCCCACGCATCAGGAATTACTCGCCTGGACGCGCGCCACTTGGACGGGCGTAGCGGAGAACGACGGCGCAAGCCCTCATCGGCGTGCGATCCTGCCCGGCGATCCGTGTCCGGCCTGTAAGTTCAAGACATTTGATTGGGCGTCCGCGTCACAACTTGAGCAGATTGACAATGTCGTTCGCGAAAACTTGCCCGGCTGGCGCCCGGAGGACGGGCTTTGCGGCCGATGTGCGGAAGTGTATTCGATAGAGACTGCCGGATGCGTCCCGGTGGCAGTCTAAGGGTGAGATAGAAAATAGAAAGGAACGGACATGCCCCCATTTGTTGACAGCTTTGGCGATCAATTCACGGCGGTAATTATCAACACCATTGGGACCATCCTGAGTGGAGTCTTTGTATCGCTCTTCGGCTCGTTTGTGACCAACGTCATTTCGCCATTCCTTGAGAGCCTGTTCGGCACCGGAATGTAATGGGTCGGGCTCCTATGTCGATCTGTGTTCGTCTATTTGCCGCGCTGACGGGCTTCTGCGTTCTTGCCAATCGAGCAACGGCACAGAACTCCGCTCCAGTCCCGACGAGTCATCCGGCAGAGACAGTAAAGCCGACGACAACCGCTCCGGCGGCGTTGCCCGGGCCGAAGTACCTCGCCCTGCGCTACAACGAGGATTTTTCTTACCTTGACGGACCGCCCGGCAGCTACAAGCCCGATTTCTTCGATCCGATCAAGCGCATCCACCTCGGTCCCGACTGGACGCTCCGGCTGGGCGGCGAGGCGCGGTATCGAATGGAGTCGCAGACGAACCTCAATTTCGGGTTCCGCCATCCCACGCAAGACACGTACCTTCTTTATCGCCACCTGTTGCACGCAGACCTGCGCTATCGCGACCTCTTTCGAGTTTTCTTCGAGGGGATCGACGCTCGCGTCGCCGACCGCGACCTGCCGCAGGTCCCGGGGATGGAGAACACATTCGACTTTGAACAGTTGTTTGCGGACCTGCGCATACTTGGCGAACAGACGCCGCTGACGCTGCGCGCCGGCCGTCAGAAACTGAGCTACGGAAAGGAACGACTCGTCGGCGCATTGGATTGGATGAACGAGGGGCGGCGGTTCGACGGCGCCAAGCTCTTTTACACCAGCTCAAAGCTCGACATCGACTTCTTCTGGGCCAAGCCGGTCGTGTTCGCGACCAAGCCGTTTTCCAACCCCTGGAACACGCACATCAACGAGGGCATGAACCACAAGATCGATCATTGGCGGGAAGAGCAGCAGTTCTACGGTACCTACGCGAGCTACAAGGGAATCGCCGACCACGTCGTGGACCTGTACTTTTTCGGTCTCAACGATGACGGGTTCCTTACCAACGCCAACAACCGGATGGGCGATTTGAATATCTACACCCTCGGCGGGAGATTCGGAGGAGCGAGTTGCGGCTTCGATTCTGACGTCGAGGGTGCGGGTCAGTTTGGCAAATGGGATGGCGATGAGGTGCACGCATGGATGGTAGGCAGCGAGGGCGGCTACACCTTCAAGGATGTGCCCATGACGCCGCGCGCGGGGCTCGGCTTCGATTACGCGACCGGCGACGACACGCCGCGCGACAACAGCCACGACACGTTTCACCAGCTTTTCCCCACCGGTCACGCCTTTTTGGGCTACATCGATCTCGTCGGGCGGCAGAACATCATCGCCCCCAACGTCAATTTCTCATTCAAGCCCTTCAAAGATGTGACCGTCAAGGCGTTTTACTACCACTTTTGGCTCGATTCGAACCTGGACGCCCTGTACAACGCGGGAGGGGTGCCAATCCGGCGTAATGCGACCGGATCGTCAGGCAATGACGTGGGCGACGAACTCGACCTCACGGTGAACTGGCAGGTCGACGTCCATTCTTCCTTCCTTTTCGGCTGGTCGCACTTCTGGCCGAGCAACTTCATCAACAGTTCGGGGTTCTCCCGCGACGCGGACTTTCTCTATTTGCAATACCAGTTCAAGTTCTGATGACCACCATGATCGCGCTACCCGTGATGTCCGTGGAAGAGGCGATCGTCGCGACCGCCGACGCGGAAGAGTCCCCCGCCGGTCCACTCATCGACGGCTGCGGTCGAGTCATCGATCACCTGCGCTTGTCGGTAACGGGCGCGTGCGATTTGCGGTGTGCCTATTGCCGGCCGGCCGGCAAAGCGGGGTACTCCGCGCTCGCCCGCGCGCTATCAGATGCTCAGCGGGTCGATTTGGTGCGACTGCTTTATGAAGCCCACGGATTGAAGCAATTGCGGATTACCGGCGGTGAGCCGCTCTTGCACCCTACGCTCGCTCCTTTGTTGTCGGCGATTCGCAGCGCGGCACCCAACCTGGAAATCGCCATGACAACCAATGGGCAACGCCTGGCACAAACTGCCCGTGTCCTCCACCGCGCGGGGCTCGACCGGTTGAATGTCTCGCTCGACACCTTGGCTCCCGAACGTTACCGCAATTTGACGGGTGGCGAATTGCGGCCCGTTCTCGAAGGTCTCGAATCCGCCGTGGCCGAAGGATTCCCGGCGCCGAAGATCAACGTGGTCGCGCTTCGCGGTGTTAATGACGACGAACTAGCCCGTCTCGCCCAGTGGGCCTTTCGCCGGGGATTCGAAATCCGCTTCCTCGAAGCCATGCCCATCGGGCCGGCGGCGAATTTCAACCGCGCACATTGTCTCTTGGGCAGCGAGATCAAAAAGAGACTCGGCGCGGACTTTGAACTGCGGCCGTTGCCCCGTCAGGCTGGTGAAACCGCCGCCCGGTTCACTGCCGTGAGCGAGTTTGGTGAAGGCATCATCGGCATCATCGCCCCGCTCAGCGAATCGTTCTGCAGCCAGTGTAGACGTATCCGAGTAACCGCCGACGGAAAGTTGTTCCCTTGCCTGTTGGATTCTCGCCACGTCGATTTGTCATCGTGTTGGCGAAGCGGCGCATTTCAGGCGCGCCGAGCAATGTCTCTTGTTTGCGACGTCGTCAACGGTAAGAAGCAAGCCGGCCCGTTGCGACAGGATACGGCCATGGTCTCATTGGGCGGCTAGATGCACGGGCGCTGAGCCCGATTCTGTCGCCAGTCTGCTTTTTGTGCTTTGTGATAGGATAGGATGACGCCCCAACGTAGTGCCCGTGGCTGGGCATAACAACACTAGCGTGTTTACTCAGTCGACAGAACAGGTAGATCGCCTGGGTTAGCCTTCGTGCGGGACGTGATCGAGCCTCTCAAGTTTCGGTTCCGCGACAGTTCTATTATCGACATCTACCACCACCTAAGTGATCGCGAATCGCAGAGACATATGACGGAGTTGACCTTTGCGGACGGAGAAACGGGCAGCGTCGCCCATGACACGCCGGCCGCGTAATTAACACAGGAGCCGCCGCACGGGCGGAACCAAGCGATGAACATGTTGAATAAGACGGTTGGCAAGAAGACGACGGAAATCGCATCAAACGCAAGTAAGGAATCAAGGACAAAGCGGCGGTTTGTAGCGTCGGGAGGCCAAAATGACACAATCCTGGCACACTCGACTGTGCCAAGGAGAAACAGCCTGCGCAAACGCCATGGTCATCAGCACTTGCACAAACCGCCCGCGATGAATCGGAGAGGGGGGGATTCGAACCCCCGGTACAGTGTTACCCGTACGACGATTTAGCAAACCGTTGCTTTAAGCCACTCAGCCACCTCTCCACAGCTCATCTCGCGACGGAACATCGCAATGGCCCATCTCGAGCTGAACCCTGCCCACGTCCATCGGGACGAGGCATGGACTTATTTTAAGGCGGGCGGCAAAGCATGTCCATCCGGCACGACGTGGCGGCTGATCAAAGACGCAGCCACTATTGATCGGAAACCGTTTCGACGGGGACCTCGTCGGTCGGCGGCGGGGTTTGCTGGGCGATGGACTGTTGCGGGCTCACGCCTTCCTTGACGAAAAGGTAATAGAGCTTGCCCTCGCTGTAGGTGAAGCCAGCCATCTTGCCGGCGTCCTCGCCCACGCCCATGTAGATGTCGGTGCGACCCGGCGCGCGGATCGCGGCACCACGGTCCTGATCCAGCACGAACGATCGGAACGGTCGCATCGAAACCCCGGGCTCATGCGGAATCCGTGTGTCGGTAAAGGCCAGACACGCACGAGGAAAGATCTCCTTATCCGTCGCGATGCTGTGATACGGGATAACGCGTTCGGCCAGACAGCCGTACGGCCCACCCGCGGATTCGCGGAAGAACACGTAGCGTTGATTCTGAAACAGATAGACGTCGAGGTCTTCCGGATGTTCCTTGAAATGGCGGATCATCGTGTCGAGCGAGAGCTTGAATCGATCGATCTTGCCATCGGCGATCAGTTGTTTGCCGATGGGCGTGTACTCGTGGCCGTTGTGACCGGCGTAGCCGATTTCGGTCAGCGAGCCGTCCGGCAGGCGGATGAACCCGGAGCCTTGCACCGTAAAGACATACGCCTCGAAGCGATCACCGACCCACGCGATCTCCTGGCCCGCGAGGATTCCGCTCGTCTCGATCTCCTCGCGCGTCTTCCATGGGCCGCCGATGGGATTGCCTTCTTCATCCTTTTGCAAATCGGGCGGTAGCCGATAAAGCGGGACGTTGAACTGCTCGGTCTGCGTCAGGCTGCCGTCGAAGATCGGCGAGTAATAGCCGGTGAACAGGACCGTGCCCTCGTCGTCGCAGCCGATGGACATGTACACGTCGAAGTTGTCGCGGATGAGCTGGTCCAACGCCTCGGGGCTGTTTGCCTGATCGAGGATCTGAAGGAACGTGTGCAGGCTGGCCATCGCTCGTTCATGCGTAATCGGGCCGAGCGGGTAGTACTTCTTGCTGGACGGCTTATTCAGGTAGTTGATGCTGTTGGTGATGGCCTCGCGTAGGGTCGTTCCCTTGGCCTTGTACCATCCCTCGCCGAAGGCCGGGTATTGCGACGGATCGATCTGTCGCAGGGCGAATTGACCGGGCGGCAGCGGTCGGTCGTAGTCTTTCTTGATATCGACAAGGGGAAGCGGCTGGGGCTTCGCGCATCCGCCGATGGCGAGGGCCAGCGCGATGACCAAGTACTTACGAGTTTTTTGGGGGGACATGGTCCGACTCCTTTCGGCACTACGAAACGCCGGGCATCCGTCCCGGCTGACCGTCGCCTCAACAGGCGACAGAATCAGTATATCGGCCGTAAAGGGAGGGAAGCAAGCGTACGGAAATGGATATCGGAGCTGTAAAAGTCACGCGGGCGGCCTATTAGGACCGCCCGCGTTTCCCCTTCCGGAAAGCTCCGGAAAACGTTCGAATCGGTTCTGGCTAACCGACGGTCTGAGGCACGGTCTGCCGGCCCTTGGTCTGCTGGACGAGTTCGAGCTTCTGGGTGTTGCCCTTGATGGTGATTCCACCGCAGTCCGGGCACATAAATGAACTCACGCCGATATCGGCCGTGCGAAAGGTGAGGAACTTCACGCCGCCGGGGCGAAAGTGGAGGGTGCCGGTCGATTGGAGCGTTCCCTCGATCAACCCAGCGGCCTTGCAGTAGGGACAGGTGCTAAAGGACATTTGGGGCTTCTCCTTAACGGGTCCCGGATACCAATCAGCGCTGCGAGTGGCACGTGCGGTTGTTGGCCAGCGCCGCACGACCCGGCGACCGGGGTTCTGATCGGTCTTTCAAGGGCATGGGTTAAGCCAAGGACAACGCCCCGTCCGGAGGCTGACTTTTCGGGCGTGAAGGGTCGAGTGTTACCGATCCTCGGGGACGCGGAGGAGCACTCCGGCCGACAGCCAGCGCGTTAGATCGGCATAGAAGTCCGCGAAGATGCGCTCCTCGCTGAGGGATGGGGAGACCGCGACTGATTCCACATAGCGGCCCGCAAGGTCGTTGAGGCATGTTGGCACATCGGGATTGACTGCCGAGAGTGCGGCCAGACCGGCGGGTGTTAGTCGGACCCAGGCAGGCATGAGGTTGGCGGGTGCTCGGCCGCAGGCGGCGGAGCCTTTCGTAGGCGGCGGTAACGGAGTCGGCAGGGATTGGCTCGCTCGCCACTGGTCAACGATGACCAGTACGTCGACAGAAAACTCCCTCACCGCGGCGTACGTGGGCCGAAAGACGCGCTGATTCAGAAGGGCCTCCACGGAGAGGGCCCTGAGCCGCGACTCTTCGTCGCTGTTCCAGGGGGCGTAGGGTACATCCGCCGCGTAGAAGACCTCGAGGTCGGTGCGTTCATAGTCCGCGAGGTCCGCCAGACCGGGCCATCTCTCGATCAAGTCCCGCCGGTCTTCGATCAGGTAAGCCTGAAAAATGCGGGCGAGTTCGCGCGATGAGGCGCTGTGCCAGGTGCGATGGTGGTGCAGGTCGCGGACGAGGCGCGCGAGGTCCGTCGACGGGTCTATCGCCTGGATCGCTGCGAACGTCATAGGGAAGGCCCAACGGAGCATGGAGCGCTCGCCGCCGAAGACGAGGTCGGAATAGACCTGAAGGCGATCAGGTGGAAGGGTCGCGAGATCGTCGATCTCCATCTGGCTGAGCCGTGGGAATCGCTCGGCCAGCGATCGCCGGCGTTCGGCCGCAGCCTCGGGAAGCGCCGGGCCGTCCAGGATCAGGACACGCATGGCCGAGAGAAAGTCCGCGAGGGCCATCGTCAACCCGCCGAAACCGACGTGACTTCGTCCATGAGCGTCTGGGCCATGTCGGCCTCTTGCAGGAGGCGATCGAGCGTCGGGATCTCGGCATCCCATTCGACCAGGGCGGAGGTCGGGCCGATCCGCTCCAGCACGCGGCGGTACAGCTCCCACGTCTCGGCGTCGACCGGTCTGGCGTGCGTGTCGAGCAGGATATCCCCCTGCCGCTCGAAGCCCGCCAAGTGGACCTGACCCACGCGATGAAGCGGGATCGAATCCAGAAACGCGACGGGATCGAAGCCGTGGTTCTTGGAGTTGAGCAGCACGTTGGAGACGTCGAGCAGCAGTCCGCAGTCGGCCTCTTCGAGGATGTTGGTGATGAACTGGTCCTCGGTCATGTGCGAGCGCGACGGGGCCATGTAGTAGGTGACGTTTTCGAGGAGGAAGGGCCGCTCAAGGACGTCCTGCACGATCCGCGACCGCTCGGCGACGTGATGGACGGTCTCCTCGGTGAACGGCAAGGGGATAAGGTCGTTGAGATTCACGTGATCGACCATGGTGAAGCAGAGGTGGTCGCCGAACCAGGGGCTGTTGATGTCATCGCAGAACCGCTTGAGGCTGCGAAGGTGGTCCATGTCGAGCGGGTCGGTGCTGCCGATGGAGAGCGAGACGCCATGGGCGACGAGCGTGTAGTTCGCGGCGATTTTTCGCAGCGCATCGGCGCAGAAGCCGCCGCGATTGAGGAAGTTCTCGGGGATGACCTCGAACCAGCGGACGGTCGGCTTGCGTTCGATGATCTCGGTAAAGTGCTGGCGGCGGAGACCGATGCCGGCGCCGAGGGAGGGGAGCGTTTTTCCGGCGAGTTGGATCATAGTGCGATCATCGTAAGGGGGAAGAGAAAGGGACTGAAGGGACAAAAGGGACGTAAGGGACAGACATGTGCGTTGCGTTGCCAAGCTGTTACGCTCCTAATCGCGAGGGCTTCGGGTGACGCGGGCGGCGGCGTTGACGAGGCTGTGGATTTGTTTGGCCGACGCGTCCTTGTGGTTCAGGAGGAGGTCCAGGAGGCGGCGCTGGATCAGGCGGTGGTTGTAGCGTCTGGGGTCGGGGTCGTCGGGGTGGACGAGTTCGGCGACGTGGTGGAGTTCGGCCTGGCCGCGGAGCTTTCGGGCATAGCGGTAGAAG
Source organism: Phycisphaerae bacterium (assembly GCA_035275405.1). Classification (NCBI taxonomy): domain Bacteria; kingdom Pseudomonadati; phylum Planctomycetota; class Phycisphaerae; species Phycisphaerae bacterium. The sequence continues at coordinate 177,472 of DATEMU010000001.1, read as the reverse complement.
GCAGCGCGGCTGACGCTGAGGTCGGCGAGTGAGAATTCGTCGTAACAAGCCTGGAGGGTGGCCGGCTTACGGTCGACGATGGCGTGGTCGAGCTTTTTTCTTAGATCGGGGTCGAGCCGGGCGAAGACCGAAGATTGATTGCCCTGGTTGTAGGTCGGCGATCGATTCATGCTGCTACCCCCTCTTGAAATCTATTTTTTTTTCTTAGGCGCTACTGGCTGGGACTAGCTGGGACGTCCACCAACCGCCGAGGAACAGAAACGCCACATCCAGCGGCCCGCACTGATGGGAGCCTCGCTTCCTAACAATATCCTAACACTCTACAGGGAAAAGTCAAGGAAATTCGGCTATGGGTTTCCTTCGTCCGATTCGGGCCGAGGTGAGTTTTTTTTGAGGGTCTCCTGATCACGGGCTACGCGCCCATGGCGATGATCCGTGGGCCTACCGGCCCCAGGGCCAGAATCAGGTGTGGACTGCCCGACTCCAATAACAGCCGAGGGCAGCTGAACTCCATCTATGGTGTGACGACGATCTTGCCGAAGACGTCGCCCTGCTCCATCTGGCGGTGGGCCTCGGCGAGTTGGGCGAGGGGCCAGGTCTTGGCGATGATCGGGCGGACGAGGCCGCGATGGGCCATGGCCCAGGCCGCGTCGATCCGGTCTTTGTCCGTGTAGAACTCGACGACGCCCTGGATACGGACCTCGCGGAAGAGGAGGAGACCGACCGGGAGGGTGGCGTCGAAGCCGCCGACCATGCCGATGACGATCCAGCGGCCGCCGAGGGCCAGCGCTTCGAGCGTCTTTTTGGTCGTCGGTCCCCAGACGGGATCGAACGCCACGTCCACGCCGCGGCCGCAGGTGACGTCGTGAACGGTCTTGGCGTAATCCTGCGTGCGGTAGTTGACCGCGTAATCGGCGCCGGCGAGTTCCTTCGCCTTGGCGGCCTTGTCGTCGCTGCCGACGGTGGTGATGACGGTCGCGCCCATGGCCTTGGCAACCTGGATGGCGGCGGTGCCCGCGCCGCTGCCGCCGGCGTGAACGAGGACGACCTCGCCGGGCTTGACGGCGGCGTACATCGCGAAGCCGCGATAGGCCGTCAGATAGACGCAGCCGAAGGCGGCGGCCTCCTCAAAGGAATAACCGGTCGGCTTGGTTCGCAGGCAATGGGCGGGCACGACGACTTTTTCCGCGAATCCGCCGGGGCGGGTGATGCCGATGATGTCGAGCTTGCCCTTCGCCCGCTCGCCCGTGACCCGCGCGTCGACGACGACGGGATCGCCGACTTTCACGTTGGCGACATCGGGGCCGATCTCGGCGACCTCACCGGCGACGTCGAAGCCGCCGGTGTGGGGCATCTTGAACCCCGGCATGGTCGAGGCGCCGGAGCGGATGAAGATATCGAGTCGATTCAGGGCCGCGGCCTTGACGCGGATGACGACCTCGCCCGAGGCGGGCTTGGGGTCGGGGACCTCCTCGAGTTTGATGACGTCAGGCTGACCGGTCTGATGGTAGCGGGCGGTTTTCATGCGGCACCTTTACCTCATTGAAAACGCCCGTTTGCTGATTCGCAACTATGGGAATAATGCTGTTGAAAACTGCGCCCGATGATTGCACGGGCCGTGTTGGATAAGCGCAACATCGCCTCGCTGCTGCGAGACCGTGCCACCCAAACGACTGTCACGGCGGTGTCGGCGTCATTACCACCGCGCCCAGGTCTGTCGTTTCGCCGGCCATGACTTCGACGTCGTTGACCGTCAGGTCGTCGAAGCCGGTGGCGGAGAACTCGACGCGGTAGGTGCCGGTGGGAAGGCCCATCAGGGTGAACGCGCCGTCCGCTTCGGTCACGGTGCTGGTGACTTCTACATCGTCCTTGAAGGCCGTGACCAGGGCGTTGGCAACGGGATTGGCCGGATCCGCGTTGTCGTTGACGATTCCGGTGATCTGACCGGCCTCCAGCACGCTGATCAGCCGCATGGCGAAGGCGGGATGGAAGTGGAAACCGGTAATCGTGCTGACATCATCGATGTGACCGCTGGGGATGGCCGAGAAGGCGCGGCTGAGGTCGACGTCCAGCAGCAGGACCAGCTCCTCGTCCTCGACGATCTCAAACTCGAAATTCAACTTGATCCCCGATGACTCGCCGCTAGGGACCTTGAGATCGAATTCGCTGTCATCGGTCAACGTGATGTGGCCCTCCGTCACGACGAGCCGCATCTGGTCGTACATGCCGACGGGGATGTCGGCTTCGGCCAGGAGATCGGTGCGACCATTGCGGAGGTCAAGCAGATCGAGCGTTCGCTCTCCCTCGAAGATGACGACGAATCCATCTTCGGCGTTTTCGTCCTCCGACGCCTGCCGCACCTCGACCCGCGTGACGGTCACGAGGGCCTCGGCGATGAAATCGACGGGAAAGGGCTTGTCGGTCACCTGCAGGACGAGTTTGCCCGTGGCCCCGAAGTTCGACGGAAAGGCCATGCAACCGAGTAAGGAAACAGCACCGAATAATAGCGGGGCGATCGCGTACCGGAAGGTTCTTTTGAACATTGGTGAACTCCATTCTTGTCATCGCAGACCGATTTCCGCGATACACTTCCCTCTCCGATATGGGAACTGAAGGCCCGCCGCAGCCTCATTCCAGCACGCGGCGTATGGGGGGTGTGTTTTTCTGACTGCGCCTTCCTAAGAACTATACGAATCGGAAAAGGGGTCGTCAAAGTGGGATTCGTCCCAATTGATCGCTACCTAACAGGTATGGATTCAGTTATGCGAGCCGATCGACGAACTCCTTGTTCGTCGAATACTTGCCCAGTTCCTCCAGCATCGTCTCCATCTGCTTTTGAGGCGTCATGGAAAGCAGCCGGCGTCGGACGCGCGACATCTTGTCGTACGTCGACTGACCCAGAAGCAATTCCTCTTTGCGCGTGCCGGATTCCGACAAGTTCATGGCGGGCCAGATGCGATAGTTCGCCAGCTCACGCGAGAGGACCAATTCCATGTTCCCCGTGCCCTTAAATTCCTGGAAGATGAAGTCGTCCATGCGGCTACCGGTCTCAATCAAGACGGAGGCGATGATCGTCAGGCTGCCGCCGTTCTCGATTTTGCGCGCTGAGCCAAACATCTGCTTGGGATGCTCCAGCGCGCGGATGTCCAGCCCGCCGGTCATGGTCCGGCCGCTGGATCCGACGAGTTGATTGAACGCCCGTCCCAACCGCGTGAGCGAGTCGAGGAGGATGAGCACATCCTCGCCCTGCTCGACGTGGCGCTTGGCCTTCTCGATCATGAGCCGGGCGATGCGGGCATGGCTCTTGGCGTCGTGATCGTTGCTGGAATAGACGACCTCGGGCGCGCCGTGTCGCCAGCCGGAACCCTCCTTAAGGACGATTTGCTTCATCTCCGTCACTTCTTCCGGCCGCTCGTCGATGAGCAGCATCATCAGGAAGATCTCGGGATGGTTGGCGCGAATCCCCTCGGCCATCTGTTTGAGCAGCACGGTCTTGCCGGTCCGCGGCGGCGCGACGATCAGCCCGCGCTGCCCTTTGCCGATCGGCGCCAACAGGTCGACGATCCGCGTTGAACCGGGCCCGCCGGGAGTCTCGAAGCGGAGGATTTGCGTGGGATGTATGACCTGCAGTTCGTCGAACGGCTTAACCGCGCCATAGGCCTCCGGCGGTTTACCGCTGATCTCCAGGATTCGCACGACCGTCAGCGGGCCTCGTCCTTTTTTGCCCCGGCTGGCCAGACACTTGAGCGTCTCGCCGCCGCGGAGATTAAAACGTTTGGCTGCTTCGCGCGGGACCTGGGCGTCGTTGGGGCCGACGGCGTAATTACGTGCGGGATCGCGCAGAAACCCCGTTCCGCTCTCATTTAGCTCCAATGTTCCTGCGACCGTCTGATCTTGATGATCCATCGATGGGTCTTTCCTTGGATACAAACGATTCTCGCCTGACCTGTAATCGCGGTCGGCGAAAACCTGTCGGGATGCTTCCCCGATCTGCGGTGTGCGGCACCTCCGGCAGCGGCTCAGCCGCTCATGACCGGAAGCAATTTGGATCGTGTGTCGCGCCGGAGACCCCCGGGTCTCCCTGAATTCCTTTTCAAAAGCGGACTTCAAAACGGCGAAACTCGCCCGCGGCCGGGCCATCGTGCTGCTGCACATCCCGGATATAACTTGCCATCTCCGCCTTCAATGCCGTCAGGAATCGTTCGACCTCGGATGTGTCGCCCTCGACGACGGTTTCCACACGACCGTCCGTGAGGTTTCTGACATAACCGGTGACGGCGTAATCCTCGGCAACGCCACAGGTCGTATAACGGAAACCCACGCCCTGAACGCGGCCGGAAAAGAGGACCGTTCGCCGGATCATCGACTTCCGGCCTCCTGTGGGCCGCCAAGGAGCACCGGGGAATACTAGGGGACCACGGGCCGATCCGCAAGGGGCGGGATTTGTCCCTCTTTCAATACTACTTGCACGCGATGGCACGTGTTCTTAGGCTGTGTGTTCTCCACCGGGACCGAGACCAACACGAACGACATAGGAATCGCATATGTATAAGAAAAAGACCCTGGCCAACCGGAAACATCGCAGACGCAAAATCCGACTCAAGGCCAAGCAAAAAGCCCTGAAAACCAAAGGCGCTTCGAAGTAACGCACGTTGCTGCGCATGTAGGGCGGGTTCCACCCGCCACCGAGTTCACGAGCGGTATCGAATCACCTGTTGTGTCGCGGCGGGCAGAGCCCGCCCTACCGCTCACGCGCCGCCCGCGCTCACTTTGACCGACCGACCGCGCGCCTCCGGCTTCTTGGGGATCAGCAGTTCAAGAACACCGTTCTTGCACGTCGCCGACACGCCATCTTCCTGCACATCCGTGGGGAACTCGTATTTTCGCTTGAAGCCGCCATAACGGCATTCTGAGCGGAGCATTCGCGGCTCTTCGCCGGGGGGGATGTTCGTTGCTTTGCAGCCCTTGATCGTCAGGGCGTTACTCAGAATCGTGACATCGATGTCCTCGGCGCCCATCCCCGCCACCTCGACGCGGACGCGATAGCGGTCGGGCTCGTCGATCACGTCCATCGACGGGGCCCAATCCTGCCCATCGAGCGGCGCGGTCGTCAGGCCGACGTGCCAGACGCGGTCAAGCAGTTGGTCAAACTCCTTGCGGACGTTGTGCAAGGAAAACGGCAGGTCGCTGGGAAATGGAATATTCGGCATGATGCGTCTCCTGTCCCCCCGGGGTGAGGGTTTGCTAACCAACGGTTCATTGTACCGCGCCTCGCTGACGCAGGGCCTCATAGAAAAACAGGGCCGCCGTCGTCGCGACGTTCAGGCTGTCGGCCCGGCCGCGCATCGGGACGGTAGCCAGTGTCACGTTCGGTTTTCGCCATGTGGTCGAGAGCCCCTTAGCCTCCGAGCCGAAGACCAGCGCGACGGGACCGCGGAAATCAACATCGGTATAAACTGCTGCACCCTCCGGAGTGGCTGCGATCATCGCGAGATTGCGCTTTTTAATCCATGCAATCGCCGCATCCACTTCTGCTTCCACCACGGGCAAGCAGAAGATTGTCCCGAGGCTCGCGCGGATGACGTTCGGGCCGTAGAGGTCGGTCTCGGGGTCAATGACAAGGATGGCCTCGACGCCCGCCGCATCGGCCGTGCGGACGATCGCGCCGAGGTTGCCGGGCTTTTCCAACCTTTCGAGGACGGCTACGAGCGGATTCGAGGATAGCCGCAGATCATCGAGCGCCCGCCTGGGACGCTGAGCAATTGTTACCAGTCCTCCCGTCCGGTCGCCATAACGGATTTTGTCGAAGACGGTTTCGCTGACTTGCGTGACGCGCGACCCGCCGGCCGCAATGCTCTTCAGCAAGGCGGCGGCGTCATCTCCGGCCAGGATTGCGTCGCAGAAAAAAACTTCATCGATGCCGATGCCTGCCTCGACCGCCCGGCCGATCTCGCGCACTCCGTCGATAAGGATGTGCTCGCCCTCCGCCCGGCCGCGCTTGCCGCGCAGGCGGAGCGCTTCTTTGACGCGCGGGTTGCCGGTACTGGTGATGATCTCGGTCATCAAAACAGTCTCAGAAATTACTCCATCGTATCGCGGCGAGGGCGATGTAGTAGCGCCAGACCCAAAGACCACAAAGAATAAAATTGCCCACCAACACTGTAAGCGGCTCGGGCGGGATGCCAAAGACATAAAGGGGGCGTTGACCGAGCATCTCTTTCGTCAGACCGCTTAACCACAGGCCGCCCAAGAAAATAGTCGTGAAAAAAATTCCGTTGAACAAGCAGAATATCCACAAGAAGGCGGACTCGTAGCAAAACACTTTTCTCGCCCATGCGAAATTTGGCAGGGCTCTCTGCCAAACCCAATGGCTGACGATAACCGCGGTCAGCAGGCGATGAAGTCCCCAACCGACGAAAGGGATAATGAGTCCAAAGGCAAATGGGAAAAAAAAGACTTGGACGGGAATATGGCTATCCTTGCCTCTGAGTCGAAGGAATACCGCCAACAGCCATACGGCGGCGCCTATCCCGATCGCCAAGAGCTGCAAGCTTTCAAATCGTCCGATGCCGTTAACCGGAGTTCGAAGCTGTAAACGCCCATAGAACGCGCGCGGGCTTAGGATTAACTCTCCGACGGTTCTCAACAAGCTCCCAATGGAGCCTCTGCGTTCCCAGTCGCTGCCGGGGCGCCGAATCAACGGCTCCAGCGACGAGTCGACTGCCAAACCACATTCGGGGCAAAGCTGGTCCTGTGGGAGATGTGTGAGATCGTATCCGCATCCTTCACAGATTGGCGGAATCTGAATCTCGATTGCCCGTCCCTCTGCCGCTTCCAGTGCACGGTGCGTCCAGCCGGCCAACACCAACCCACTGGCCGGGATACCCGCTATCAGCACAAACGCCCAGGGAGGGTCCCCAAAGAAACTAAGTAACCCAGGATTACCTTTCATTATGGAGTCGATCGCCATGCAACTCGCGCACCCTCCTGCGATCAAGAGCATCGCCGGCCACAGACTCGCCGACGCCACGCGGGCCGATAGACCAAATGATGTCAGCAATGATCCCGTGCGATGAGTATCGACAATGTGAGTCCACGCGGACAGGAGGACAAAGACCGTACACGCTAATGGCAATAGCAGGATAACGAATTCTTCACCGGAGTTACCGTAGGCGCGGGCCCAGGCATCTCGAAGCGAATCCACCGGTGACGCAAGGATGGATACGATTCCTCGAGAATGGTCCCATAGGACAGTCGCGACAATTGCAATGACGATGAGGGTTATTGCGATGCCGGCAGATGTCCACACAGCCCATCGCCGCGCTCGAGCGACCGCCCGCCCTGCTTGCGTGGCGCGAAAATGGTCAAGTATTGAGAACCCGGCGGGAGTTACCCTTGGGTGGACTACGAAGCGTTGGGATACTGACATTATCAACCCGGATACGGCTCAATTTTTGCCGGCCCTCGTTCTACGAACTCCGCCGGGTCGCGGATCGATTCAAGTGAAAAAGTGTTTGTGGATCGGCAATAGAGCGAACCGCCCATGCGGGCGACGGCCTGGAGCTTGAGCGGGTCGCAGATCATGTCGCCGGGTACAAGCACCGCTTCATCGACGTGAACGGCGAGGACCTCGCCGAAGACCGCCTGACCGGCCCCCGGCTGATCACCCAGTGAGACGATCTGCCGCAGCTTGCACTCGATGTTGACCGGGCTCTCTTTGATGAGGGACGGCCGCACCTTTCGGGCAGGCAGCGGTGTGAGACCGCTCTTTTCAAACTCGCTGACGCCGTGCTCGAACTCGGTGCTGCAGATGTTCATCCGCTCGGCGATCGGCTCGGTCACCGTGGCGATGACGAACTCGCCGGTCGCGCGGATGTTGCGGAGGGTGTCCTTGGGTTGGCCGTGGCGATTGAGGGCGGGCGAAAAGACGATGATCGGCGGGTTGGCGGAGAGCATGTTGTAAAAGGAGAACGGCGCGAGGTTCGCCCGCCCCTGCTCGTCGATGGTCGAGGCGAAGGCGATCGGCCGCGGCTGGGCGAAGGAGAGGTAGAGGCGGTGCATGGCCCGCCAGGAATGCTCGGTGTTGGAGAGATCGATGTACATGGCGGCCCATTGTATCTCCGTCACCGGAGGATGGCACGGCAACGGCTGTCGACGATGCGAATCTGTCCGAGTCCCTGAGAGGTCGATACAATATGGATATGGCCATCCCCGATGTAAACTTCTCGGTGACCCCGGTCCGAATTCCGATGGAGTGGATCATGCGCGCTGAACGAGCAGTCGAAAAGGTGCGTGAACGGCTGTTGCGAACGTGCCGGGCGCTGGAGGCCGGGGGCGTTCCCTACGTCGTCATCGGCGGCAATGCAGTGGCGGTCTGGGTTGGGAGCAAAGACGAAGGGGCCGTCCGAAATACGAAAGACGTAGACGTTTTACTCAATCGGGGCGATCTGCCGCGAGCGACCGAAGTGATGGCGGCGGCAGGTTTCGATCCGGCGGTCATCGACGGGATCACGATGTTTCTCGACCGCGACGATCCCATGCCCAGCCGGGGCGTTCACGTTGTATTTGCGGGCGAAAAGATCAAGCCGCACGACGCCTACCCGGCGCCACAAGTCGTCAAGGGGATCCGTAGCCCTGAGGGCGTCGACGCGATTCAATTACGCGAGTTACTGGTTCTCAAGCTGATCGCGTTTCGCGATATCGATCGAGTTCACATCCGCGATATGCTAAAGGTCGGCCTGATTGACGATGTCGTGGCCGATCAGATCCCATTGGAGCTTCAGCGGCGGCTCGAAGAAATCCGGGCGAATCCGGATGGATAAAAGCGTCGGCGCACGGCGCTGGCGAGAAACAAACCGAACCCGATCAGGGAGATCGAAGATGGCTCGGGGACAGGGATCTCGGCAATACGGAATCCGAGATTGGACGAGCCGGCTTCTGCCGCCGCGCCGGTCCGATTAGAGGCACGCATTTGACTCTCGTTATTAAACCAGTCGCCGCCTCGAATATTGCGTGAGATCGACGACGTTCGCGTGTCTGTCCACTCCGTAATATTTCCTCCTTGATCGAATGTTTCGTAATAGCTCATCGATGCTATGTACGCTCCAACATCCGTCAAATAATTCTGAGTCGACAAATAGACCGTTGAACCCGTGACGGCAAAACCATCGTCATACCCGTTCACCAATCCGTCGTCCTTCTTGAAATTGCCCGTAATCGCAGGAATCGGGGCATCAAGGCCGGGAGGCTGGTCGCTATAGGGCACCGAATCCGTGCGCATGGGATAAAGCCAATAGTTATTGCCTCCTGCGCCGGGGGTGGGATCGTAATAGGCGGCTTTATACCATTCATTTTCCGAAGGCACCACAAAACGTGCGTCGGTGTTACGCAAGACCATCTGAAGTTCAGGATTGAAGATCGCCCCATTCATCGTATACGAGCCGTCCTCCGTCGTGTTCGTGTCTTGCAAGCCCATTGGCTGTCCGTTCGATAGCCAATTGGCAAAGCGCGCCGCATCTCCCCAACTCACGAAAGTTACCGGATGGTTTGGTGCTCCAAAAACGTCATAGCTATAGCTTCCGCTTGGTCCGGTTCGTGCGATCCCACCAGAATTGAGATTACTCGCCATATTTGGATCGTACAGCGAATAAGTGTCCGTGACAGCAACCGCGTTCAGGAACTCGGCATACTGAGCTACCGTAACCTCAAACCGGCCGATGTTGTACGCATAGCTGACTCCACCGAAACGAAACCCTTGAGACCACACTACGTCATTTGGGTTTCCGGGATTACCGACCGGTACCAGGGACAAGCTCGTTTGTCCGGGCATGTTGAACACGTCGGCCGACGCGTCGGCAGCAATCGATGCAATTACGATAGCGAAACACCCGCCGACGGATACGAGTCGTGATCTGAATTCAGAGAGTCCGCGCCGGTGTGCCACGTTCGAGCCTCCCAACGGCCGTGTTTCACTCGTGGGTTCGGACCTAACGATAATACCCGATGTGGGAGCGGCGAATCAACGATTTTCGAGCGATCCGTTGCCCAATATTGCTAATTCTCGTGTTTCACCCTGTTTTCCAACACGCCGAGACCGTCCATCTCCAACCGCACCGTATCTCCCGACTTCAGAAACTTCTGTAGCTCCGCGCCGCAGCCGCCGCCGACCGTGCCGCTGCCGAGTACGTCGCCGGGGAAGAGCGTGCGGGCGGCGCTGGCGAAGGCGATCATGGCTTCGAAGCGGTGCTTGACGGTGCCGTACTTGCCGTCGGTCCACTGCTCGCCGTTCACGAAGGCCCGCATCGAGACGTCGTCAAGATTGCGAATCTCGTCGGGCGTCACGAGGTACGGCCCCAGGGCGCTGGCGAAGTCCTTGCCCGGCGAGGGGCCCATGTTGATCGGCATGGCCTTCTTCTGCCGCGCGCGGGCGGAGAGGTCGTTCAGGATCGTGTAGCCCGCAATCGCGCCGCGGGCCGATTCGATTGTCGCGTTGCGAATCGGCTTGCCGATCACGCAGGCCAGTTCGCACTCGTAGTCCATCCGGTCCTCGCCCGTCGGGTAAAACGCGGTCATGCCGTGACCGATCATGCTCGTCGGGTTGGAGTTGTAGTAGGCGGGGATCTCGTACCACTCGGGCACAATGAAATCGAAGCCGCGCTGCTTGCGCATGGTCATGACGTGCTTCTCGAAGGCGTAGAAATCCAGATACTGCGACGGGCGGAGAACGCACGGGCCGAAGAAGACGGACTCGGGCGCGACACCGTCCTTGCCCGACAGGGCGGCGATCTCCTTGCGAAGCGCCCCCCACTCCTCCCCCGCCGCGACGGCCGCTGTCAGGACACCGGCATACTCGGCGGACTTGATGTCGTGGTGTTTTGCCGCGCGGTCGGTGATATCGACAATCTTTCCTTGCAACAGTACGCCGAGCCGTGCGGCGATGGGAATTCGCCGCGCTAAATCTGTGTGGCGATCCTGGTCGGATGAATAAAACTGACAGAGCTTCATGGTGGATTGAACTCCTGTGGATAACCCGGCTCGATGATATCATCGAGCCCGGCTGGCGTCTAAGAACCCATTGCTATTTGGCGATTCGCACCGTCTATTGGCCGGTGCCACATAAGAAAGTGAGAAATCTTGAAAATGCGACGAGCCGTACCGCGCCCCCTCGCGCTCGATCCGCGGGCTTGCGCCACGCGACTCTGATCGGGGCGCAAACGTCAGTCAGGCCGCTTCAATTCATGACCAAGTCGCAGACGCAGTGATGCACGCCGTCCTTGTCCTTTGTCACCTCGGCAATGACAAATCCGGCGCGGAGGATGCCCCGGCGGTTTTCCGAATTGAGTCGCGGATCGCCCTCGAACATCAACTCCGTGACGAAGGGCTCGTGGCCCTTTGCTTCTACTTCGTAGTGCACGTGCGCCGGCGGGCCGTCGCCGGGATAGCCGGCCGGGCGGATCGTGCGATACTGATAGCGACCGTCGTCGCCGGTTCGCAGATACCCGAAGAGGCGTGGGTTCAGCGAATCCCCCATTGTGGCGTTGCCGCCCGTGCTGGAATAGGAGCCCTGGTGGTTGGTATGGAAGACATAGATCAGGGCGCCTTTGACGGGTTTGAGGTCGTCGTCCACTACGCGACCGGTGACGACGAGCGGCGCGCCCGGTTCATCCCGCGGCGTCATGACGATTTCGGTTTGAGTTGCGATATCGCGCATCAAGTCGCGGAAGCGGCGTTGTTCGTGCAGACTGATCAGCGCGGGCTCGGTGAGGCATCGCGTCTGACACAAATCGCCCGCCTTGGCCGCCGACTTTAGCGCCGCAACGGCACGATCGACCTTGCCCCGTTGTGCCTCGCGGCACGCCTCGGCGAAGAGCCGATCGACTTCCGACGTGCTTCCTTGTTTTGGAGGTCGCCGCGCCGGCGACGAAAGCGAAGATCCTCCGGCCGGAGGTTCGAACGCCAAAGCGAAACCGGAACAGAGGACGACCAACGACCCGACGAGCGCGTACCTTCGAGGAATCATGGCAAGACCTTCCGGCGTGTTGTTAACTGACCGGCTCGCTATCGGGTTTAACGGCCCCGGGGGTGATTGCTTTCCTATTTTCCGGCCCTAAGCCGCCCATGTCGTGAAAATGCTCATCGTCCCCAACGCGGCGAGGGTCATGGCGAACAGGCTCAGCCAGAGTGTGACCGGCACGGTTCCGGAAAAGATGAACAGCGAAGTGACGCCGCCCGCGAGAACGAAAAACGCTATCGCCATAGCGCCGATCCGCCAGGCGAGCACGCCCGTCAGCCCGGACGACGACGTCATCCGCCAGCCCAACAACGCTCCGAAGGCCGCACCCAACAGCCCAAAGAGCACGCTGGGCATCAGAGCGTGGTCCCAATGGAGGCCGCCCCCATGAAACAGCTCGTCGGCACTGACCAGCGACGCCCGCATCGCGTGAATGACGGCAATCAGGACAGCAATGCCGACGGCCGACCAGAGCAGGGCCGTCCGCGCCGTGATCGTGCCCGCCTCGCGCAGAATCACCCGTTCGCGCTCCATCGCCTTCTGTTCATCTTCCGCGGTCGATTCTGGCGGCATGAAACGCATCCCGCATGGATACAAGTGATCGGGGTGATTAGAGGCCCAGCGCCGCCATCGGGTCCACCTTTTCGGCGCCCTCGACTTTGCCCTCTGGCGTGAAATGGACGTGAAGCTGGTCGCGCTCGCTGTACTTATAGACGAACTTGAAGCCGAACTCGAGCTTCTTCGGGCCGTGCGCTTCGAGAAAATTCTCGGCGTAGGCGATCTTCGCTTCTTTCATGGAGCCTCCGAGTCCGAACGCCTTGCCGTCCACCGTCGCAAATACCTCCTTCGGCGGCTTGCCCAACACCGTGACGACTTCCTCGATCGTCATGCCCGGATAGACGTCGTCCAGCTTGTCGGCGGCCTGTTCGCGCGGGCTCATCCCGATCGCGCCCTTAATGAACCAAACCGCGCTGAAGATGACCGCAGCGGCGATGACGAACTTGGCCAGCTTCCAGACCAGCGCCTTTTTCGCGTCGCGCTGCGGATCACTCGGCGCGGCGGCCGAAGGACCCGCTTTTCCATTCTCCTTCGAATTCGATTTGGCTTTGCCGCCGGACGGCGCTTTCGCGATCGCCGCCTTCATCTTCTTGCCCGTCTGCTTGTTGAACCCGCAAGCGACGCAAAGAACCGCGGAGGTGTCCATCGCCGCACCGCAGCTCGGACAGGACATCGCCACGGGCGAGATTTCATCGATCAGGCCCGACAAGTCGGCCACCTCCGGCCCCATCGGGTCCGGCGGCATCGGCACCGCTGCGCCGCACCGGCAGCGCACGCGCTTGCCCATGAGCTTTTCCGACGCCTTCAAGCGGACGCCGCACGCCTCACATTGCACGATAACCGGCATGACCAAACGGCCTTCAGATCCGCGCATCCTGTCGAGGTCGGGTTCAAGAAATGCGGCGATCGACGAAGACGACCGCGCCCGACCGGTGATAGATACGTCTATCATATCATCGGCTTTCCCCAAATACCATCACGCCGGAGATTGGCGTTGCGAGGGTCCATGCCCCCAGATATGCTCCCCCGTGAAGGGGCCCATGGCAAAAGGACCGATCCTCCGACAGTTCAGCCCATCGTTGAACCGGGACGCCGGTCTGCCCCAATTCGGACACGACAGCGTTAGGCACCATTGCGGCCTCTTCGGCATCTACGACCACGCCGATGCCGCCGGACTGACCTATCTCGGCATCTACGCCCAGCAGCATCGCGGTCAGGAGTCCGCGGGCATCTGCACTGTCCACGACGGCCAGATCCTCCGCCACGCCGGCCTTGGCCTGGTGACCAACGTTTTCGACGAATCCGCCCTCGCCCGGTTGAAAGGTTCGAGCGCGATCGGCCATGTGCGGTACTCGACGACCGGCGCCTGCCGCGACGTGAATTGCCAGCCGTTGCTCGTCCAATGCCGCGGAGGTCAGGTCGCCGTCGCGCATAACGGAAACCTCACCAACGCCGCCGCACTCCGTCGGCATTATGAGGAGCAAGGGGCGATCTTCCAGACCACGAGCGACACGGAAGTCATTCTCCACCTGCTCGCCAGCCCGACCTTCGCCGACGCGCCGGACCCGCTGGCCGCCGTCCTTCGCGAGCTTCAGGGGGCGTACTGTCTCCTGTTTATCTATCCCGATCGCATTGAGGCCGCCCGCGATCCGTACGGATTGCGACCGCTGTGCCTGGGCCGCACGGAGGACGGCGCCTTCGTCGTGGCCAGCGAGACGTGCGCGTTGGATATGGTGGATGCGGAGTACGTGCGCGATGTGGCCCCGGGGGAGATCGTCACCCTTAGCGACAGCGGGCTATCGACACGTTGGTTCGTGGAGCCGGCGCGGATCCGGCCGGCGTATTGCATCTTCGAGCAGGTCTATTTTGCCGATCCGTCGAGCGACGTCTTCGGCCAGAATGCGCACGCGTTTCGCGTCGCACTCGGCCGGCAGCTCGCTCGGGAGTCCCCCGCCGACGCGGATCTGGTGATCCCGGTGCCAAACTGCGCCCGCTGCGCCGCGATCGGTTACAGCGAAGAAAGCGGGCTCCCTCGCGAGCGCGGCTTCACGACGAGCCACTACGCGGGCCGTAGTTTTATCATGCCGACCCAGCAGCAGCGCGATCTCGCGGTAAAGATGAAGCTCAACGTGATTCGCGAGGCCGTCCGCGGCAAGCGGCTCGTCGTCGTGGAGGATTCGGTCGTCCGCGGCACGACGACCCGCGGCAAGATGGGCGCACTGCGGAAGGCGGGCGTGAAGGAGATCCACCTCCGCGTCGCCAGCCCGCCGATCCGCCATCCCTGCTACTTCGGCATCGATTTTCCCGACCAGAAGGAACTCGTCGCCACCGGGCGGAGCGTGGATGCGATTCGCGACTACCTCGAAGTCGATTCACTTTCCTACCTTTCCCTTGAAGGGATGCTCTCCTGTGCTAAGCACGCACCGACGCACTATTGCACGGCCTGCTTCTCGGGGACTTACCCGATGACGGTCGAAGGGCGCGTCAGCAAGTTGGGCTTCGAGCGGCAGCCGACTCCCGCCGCCGCCGACTACTGAAATGCGAGGGCGCCCTAGCGCAGCAGAATCTTCGCTGCTCCGGCAGAGGGCGCGTGGACCTGCGTCGCCTCGAGGATGATGTGCTCGTGCGGAAGCCGCGCCCGCTTCATTTGGCGTAACTGCCGACGCTGCGCCCGCGCATATCCCAGCGCGAGGTTGCCATTGGGATCTTCATGCAACACGGCCGACGCCGCCCCGTTCGTCAAGACATCGACCGTCCGGCCCAGAGACTCCGCGTGGTACATCCCCAACAAATCCGATTCGATCGGGTAGCGCGACAAGCGGCTCCAAAACTCGACGGACTTGCGCCACGACCGCTCCGACGCCAACAGGTTCATCCGCTTGAACAGGAACCGATTCGTGCGATAGGAAAGCAGCGTACTTTGCAGATGCGATTCCAGCAGCACCTCCGGCTCGGGGTAACGGCCGCGAAGCGACGTCCGCAGCTCCATCCAATTGGGCCGCCCGATCGGGGTGTCCGCCCGGATCTCCCAGTAAAGGTGCCCGAAGGAAATCGTCGAGCGACTGACGGCCATCTGTCGCGGAAGGAACTTGTTATGCGCGACGGTATCCGCCGCCAGGTGCGCGAGGTACCCGTACGCAAACGCCTTGCCTTCCTCCGTCTCGGCCTTCTCCAGGAGCGACATCCCCGTCGACCACAGGTGGCACACCTGTTTGACTTGGCTCATCTTCTTGGCCAAAACCGTGTCGGTCGCGACATTGCCGTAGACGAAATAACGCCGATGACGGGCAATCAGTCCCCCCACCGCGGCGGGCAGCAGCCAGAGATTCGAAAGGAGATCTGACGCGAGCTTGACGTGTGTCGCCGGCCCCCAGGCAAAGGCATCCGAACACAGAACGAGCACAACGAGGGCGGCCAATGCGACCGAGACGCGACGCTGACGAATCCTCACGACATTCCCTCCCGGCACGCGGGCGCTGCGAAAAAGGGCGTCCGCCCAGAAAGTGGATTCTAGCAACATTACCGCGACGATTTCAATTCGCGGGTATTCGTCGACGGCTCGGCCTCATTCATCGGCCTCGCGCCGTCCCTTGTCCACATTGGACGTGGACGCCCACTGGTTATACTCACGACCATGGCCGAGGTTTCCGAATTCGTCTATTACCGCCAACAGGATTACGCGCGAGTCATTCGCCGCCTCCCCAGCATGATCGTCGATCTCGGCGTGCTGGTGCTCATGATCGCGATCATTACCAGCGCCGTTCAAGCCGTCTACGTCCCAGGCTCCGTCATCAAGATGCCCAGGTCGCCCGAACGGAATCGACTCCTGGCTCAGTATTGGCGACCGGTCCAGAAACAGACGCTGCTCGTTTGCGCCGCCGTCGCCGCCGGCTACCACATCGCCCTTCGCCGAACGCGTGGCGGCACCCTCGGCTATCGGCTCCTCGGCATCCGGCTTATCGACGCGACCGGTCGCCCGCCCTCGTGGAAGGCGCTCGTCAAACGCTTCCTGATCGCCGTGCCGCTGTTCTTTTTCTTCGCCGCGACGTACTGGGGCTGCTTTCAGAATCCTCGCCGCCAAGCCCTTCACGATACCTTTTGCAGCACGTGGCTCGTCCGAAAAAGCGCCCAGCCCGCCGGACCGGCTCGGCCCGTCCATCAGGCCAAGCTCCTCGGACCCTGGCTCTTAACGTTCATGGATGTCGAGCCGGATCAGGACGCCGACCGTGCGGGAGCGCTGGAAAACTCCGAGTCCTGACTCGGGCCTTCGTCGCGACGAGGCCGCCGACAGGCTGACGTTTTGTTTTTCTTCGCGTGATCGGACGTTTCCGCGCGCCCACAAACCCCCGCCGATAACCCGAGTTTGCTGAATCCGTGCTATTCTGCGCGCACTTTCCCCGCCTGCCGGCCTATAGTTAATTGAGAGCATTCCGGAGGAGAAAAATCATGGGGGTAAGATTTCGCTATCGCGCGGCCGCGCTCTGCGCCGCCGCATTCGTCGCCGTCGTTTCAACGGTCCGCGCCGAGCCCGCGCGGAACTGCCCGGCGCTTGCCGATCAGTTCATCATCATCTCCAAGACCCAACCGACGGCGTTTCGCCTGAACGTGTTCAATCTCGGCGACAGCACGATCTCAATCTTTCAATTCCCACTCGGCGGAATCCTCCAGCAACCCGGCCCCACGCCGCTCGACTTCGTCTTTGTCCCCATGCCCGATTTCGGCGGAACCACGACCTTTGCCTACCGTCTCATCCCGCCTCCCGGTTGCAGCGTCGACTTCCCCGTCGGCTACGTCACGCTCGCCGGCGGAACCGCCGACGGCACCGACGCCGGTCTCAACGACCCGCCGGTCGAGGAACTCTGCGGCGAGGGCTTCCCGCTGTTCTTCCCGTTCGCACTGCTGGGCTTCTTCGTCGCCCCGCGCCGTCGCAAAATGTAGAGCGGCCGCCCCCGGCTGCTCCACAAGCGCGAGCGACCCATTCCTTGACACCGGCCCGCCCGCGCCTAAACTCACTCTTCGTATCTTTGGCCCCTAGTGTAATGGTAGCACGACAGACTCTGGATCTGTTTGTCAAGGTTCGAATCCTTGGGGGCCAGTTTGTAGAGCAACCGCCCCCGGCTGCTTTATTTTTTCATACCGCGCGACCTCCGTTTCCCCTTTTTCAAGAACTTGCATTCCGAACGCCCCTAACTTCCCCCTCGTCCATGTGTCTAGACGGGCTGATTCGCAGCGGGCGAATCACCAGACCCGCCGAAGCACGCGACGTCTGCGCTCTGGGCCGATACACAAACCAATCGTCGCAACTCAAGGGAGGAAACGTCCATGTCCGCGCGCTTTGCCCGAACTTCCATTGCCGTCGCTGTCGCCGCACTCGTCCTCGGCTTTGCGGGAACGAGCTCGGCCCGGGCCGATCATCGTGACCGCTGGGATGGCCGATCGTTTCAGGTCCAGTCCCGCCATTGGCGAAACGGCGATTTTCGCGGCTCCCGGTTCCGCGATGATTGTCGCGACCGGATGAGAGACTGCGGAGACTGGTCCCGCTCGTGCCGTCCGAGGCGCTGCGATACGCGCTACGATTACGGCTTCAACTACGGCCGCCGCGATTTCGGCCGATCCGGTTGTCGCTAAGCGGCGATCGGTTGCTGGGATCGAAAAGTAAAAGCGGGCGCCGGCGCATGTCACGCCGACGCCCGCTTGATTTAACTCACCTCAATGGTGGGCCGCTACAAGCACCACCACCACCACCAGCGGAAGGGCCACCACCACCACCAGCCGTACGGCCACCACCACCACCACCAGAACCAGCCCCACCACCAGCTATACCAGCCGTACGGGTACCACCACCACCAATACCAGCAGCCCCACGGGTACCACCACCAGAACCAGCCGTAGTACCAGCCCCACCATCCATACGGGTACCACCAGCCCCACCACCAGGACCACCAGTAATACGGGTACCAGCACCACCACCAGTCATAGTAGCAGCCCCACCACCCGTATGGTTGCCACCACCAGCCGCAAGGCCACCACCACCAATGCCACCACCACCAGTACCACCTATACGGGTAGCACCAGTAGAAGTTGTAGTAGTAGCCCCACCAACCATAGGTGTACCACCACCATCCACTCCAATACCACCTCCACGGGTTCCACCACCACCAGTTCCACCAGTAGTAATAGCCCCAGCAGTGTGGATACCACCACCACCACCATGTGCCGCCGTACGGATACCAGACCCAACAGCGCCACGAGTACCACCACCACCACCATCCGCAGTGATAGCCGTACCACCGATACGGGTACCACCACCACCACCATCTATATGGCCACCAACACCAACGATACGGGTACCAGCAGTACGTCCAGTACGGACTCCACCACCAGTAATAATATCCATACCATTGATACGGCCACCACCACCATAACCACCAACGATACGGATACCACCACCACCAGTAGTAACAGTAGTAGCCGCAGTAGCGCCACGGGCACCACCACTTCCACCAACCGTAGCAATACCATCTCCACCACCACCAGCGATAGAACCAGAATCCGCGCCCAATCGGGTCGAAGCGCGACCACGGGTTGTTTCCGCAGAAGCTGTAGCTGTTGCCTTCGGCGTCGCCCCAGATGCCGATGGCCACGCGCGTTGTGAAGCGGCCGGTGCGCGGATCCATATAGCGCGTGCGGAAGTAATACCAGCCGGTCTCGTTGTCGTACGCGCGGCCGTGCAGTCCGGTGAAAGGCTCGCTACCTGGGTCGAAGAACGACAACGGAATAAGCGTGTTCGGATCGAGTGGCCGGCCATAGTCGCCGTATTCATAGCGCCCGATGACCGTGCCGGCGGCGTCGGTGACGGCCATGACGCTGTGCATGTCGTCGGTGTGGTAGTAATAGTCCACTCCGAACCGCCGGCGCGTCAGCAGTTCGTCGACGTAGTTGCCCCAGACATTGGTCTGGGTGGTAACTCCGCCGCCGTCGCGCTCTTCGATGACCTGCCAACCGTCATGGATGTAATTCGTTTCAATTCCATTGACGACCTTTTGAATCCTTCGGCCGAGGGCGTCATAGGCATACGTCGCGACTTCGCCCGTCACCAGATTGCTGTGCCGCACCATCCGGTTGCGGTAGTCGTAAAGGGCGCTGAAGGGACGAGTCGGTATGGCCAGTCCGAGGATGTAATCAGTCTCGCGCTGGACGTCGCCGCCATTGGCCGAACCATTTCCATTCGCGTCGGCGCTGCAAAGGGTGGGCGTGCCCGCGACGAGTGCGTTGGAGAACGGCGGAACATCGCCGAGATTGACCGACCCGTCGTTGTTGACATCCCCGCTCAAGCAGCCGAAAGACCGGAGGTTGCCGTTGTTGTCGTATTCGCGGCTGTCATAGGGCGAAGTCGTGTATTGATTGGCCTGAAAGTCGGCGGGAATGGGGGTATTGGGATCCTGGCTATAGGTGCCGGAATCCGGCGTCCCCGGGCCGGCGACGTTCGACCGATTGCCGGCCTGGTCCAGGGTGTACGTTGTGTCGCGCAGTACCGTCGCAACCGGATCGGAAACGATCGTCCGCACCAGCCGATCGGCGGCATCGTAAACATAGTCGTGCGTCAGACCGGGACCGCCCGGCCGGATGTCCTTGCGCTGCGTCTTGTTGCCGGTCGGGCTCCATTGATAGATGCGATCGTCGATGACCGTGAGGCCGCGCGTGCTGCGGGTGCGCTGGATCATCCGGGCGGGATTAAAGGTGAAATCCGTGGTCACGTTGGGGGGAAACAACTGGCGACGCTCGACGCGATAGGACCCGCGGTAGTAATACTGAGCGAGCGGGCCGACAAAGTTGTCATTTACGGTGACGAGGCGGTTGAGTGCATCATAGGCGTACTGCACCTGACGGCCGCCCGGATACTGGACGAACGTCTTGTTGCCGCTGGCGTCCCATTCCGACGTTGTCGTCAACCCGTTCGTGGTTTCGGAAATGACCCGGGAGAGCGAGTCAAACTGTTGAGTAACCAGCGAAACGTCATTCTGCGCGCGAACGATCCGCGACATGCCGTCGTAGGCGTAGGTCTCGAATGTCGTGTCTGCCGCGACGCCGGGTCCCGGCGCGATGTTTTTATTCGTGCCGCGATTCAACAGGTCGTAGGTATAGGTTACGACGGAGCCGTTCGCATCCGTGCTTTGCGTCACATTGCCGAAGACGTCGTACGTCGCACTGTTTGCCGTCGAATCCGCGTGGTTGGTGGCGATCTTGCGGTTCAGGGCGTCATACGCATAGACCGTGGTGTTGCCCTTGCCGTCGGCCTCGGAAATGAGCCGCGACGCGCCGTCATAGACCTGTACCGTGACAATGTCGGCCGGGCTTCCGTCGGCGCCGCTGGCATCCATGTCCTGGATGGATCGAATCTTGCGGGAAAGCCCATCGTATTCGTAACGCGTCTCGATCCCCATTGCGTTCGTGCTGAGCACGAGATTGCCGCGGGAATCGTGCCGCTGCGTCGTTAGCCCGGCGGCATCCGAAGTAGAAGTGCCCTGGTTGAGCCCGTTGTACGTGTGCGTGGAGATATAAGCCTCGTCCGGCCCCCCGATGTCCGACAAGTCAATGTCCGTGACGGATGTGGTATTTCCGCAGAGGTCATATTGGTACTCGACGCGATTTCCCCTTGGATCGGTCACGCGAAGAGGGCGATTGGCCGTGGTGTAAACTGTACTGGTGATCTGGCCCGCATCATCGATGACCGCCATCACTTGGCCTGTCGGGGCGTACTGCGTCTGCGTGGTCATCGCCCCGTCGCCAATTGGCAAGCCGGTATTGGGATTGAAATGCTGCATGACTCTGGCGGTGGCCAGGTCCATGGGATCAAACGTCGTGGTGGTGGACGAGAGCAGGATATTGCCCGCGCTTCCCGGTACGTCGAGCAATTCGCCGTACATTTCGACCGTGACGGGATTGTGATTGGCGTCGTAGGCATACGTCGTCACGTTGCCCATCGGATCGAGAGTGCTGATGAGACGGTCGTAGCCGTCGTAGGTGTTGGTGATGACGCGCGCGCCGGGATCGCCCACGCCAATCGTCATGCGGACGACGCCGCGATTGCCGTTATAGTCGTATTGCGCGGTCGATGAGTTTGGATCGCCCTCGGCGCTGATCACCTGATAGGTCAGATCGCGCTCATCCACCAGCGTCCGCATGACGTTAGTCGGCTGAGAGCCGTCGGTCGCAACGCCGGAGCGGGTCAGGGTTACCCCGCCGTTGGGGTTGTACTCCGATTCTGTCTTAATGAACGTGCCGAAGCCCGAGGCCGCGGCGCAGTCGAGCGTCGAGGTGCAAGGCAGCGCGGCGGCGCTGACTTCCTGGCATTGGCCGATGCGCTCGTTGAGCAGGCCGTATTCGCTGATTGTGGACCAGTGCGTGTTTGTAGGGACGACGTTTTCAAATTCGTCGCGGTTCTGGACATCCACGCGGACGACGTTGTTGTTCGCGTCGTAATAAGTGAGCGTCTCAATGCGATTGCCACCGCCGAGCGTGATTTCGTTCGACTGCATCCGCATGGCCTGGTCGAGAGCGTTGTATTCCGTCAGCGAAGTGTTGCCGCACGGATCGGTCTGACTGATGACATTGCCGCGGGCGTCGTAGCTGTAGGTCGTCGTGGCCGGTGATCCGTCCGCGTCCATCGTGTTCGTCTGGACGTAGCCCTCGGACGTATAGGTCATCATGTCGACGCGGCGCTGACCGCTGCCATTGTCGGGCAGCGTATGGCTGGTCATCTGACCGAAGGGGTCATAGGTCCAGTCGTCGAGGGCCAACCCGCCGCGATGGATCGTCTGGAGCACGTTGCCGAAGGGGTCGACGAGGTGAAACGTAGGATTGCCCCGGCCGTCGACGTGCTGCGTCATGTAACTGGTGCCGGGCACATAGGAGAACGACTCCTGAATGACCGGCTGCGCGCCGCCGAGCGGACCGGGCAGCCATGAATGCACCGCCAAGTTTCCGCGGGCGAGCGGGCTGGGATCGTCGCCGGGCAGCATGTAGGCGAAAAGTTCCTCATTGAGATTGGCGTCCACGATCCGGACCGCGCGGCCGTAGGCGTCGTATTCGTAGCGCGTCTCGAACCAGTCGGGATCGCCGACCCGAAGCGGCGGACCCGGGAGGTTCACCGCGTCGGTTGTCGGTGAGTCCGGAAGCGGGGCAACGCCCGTGTATTCCCGATCGATGACGCCGAGGTTTTGTGCATTGAAATAGACGTGCTTCACGTGGCCCATGCGATCGTTGACGATCGCCTTGACGACGGCATTGTTGTTGGCGGGCGACGGCGTCTGTGCCACATAGACGATGTCAATGTTTCCGACCAATCCCCATTCCTGCCGCGCGACATGATCGAAATCAATGTCGGTCGGGACGGCCGTCGCCGCGTAGGTGTTGGTCAGGAAGACTTGCCCCTTCGGATCGGTAATCGTGAGCAGGTTGCTGTTCAGTTCCGCCGGGGCGAGTCCTTCCGAATAGGAATATGAAGTCATCTTTCCCAGCGGGAAATCGTTGCACGTCGGCGTTCCGATGACCGGCGGCGTCGTGACGGAGGCGAGATCGCCGGAGCTGCCACCCGGATCGGGGTTCTGATAGTGCTGATAGGTAACCGTGCGCCCGGTAAAATCACTAAGGGACTGGATGAACCCGTCAGGATCGTATCCCACGAAATACGGCCGACCCACCGTATCAATGAGCTGGGTGAGGCGACCGCCGCCGTCGTAGAACAAGAGTATCGAGTTATTGTTACGGTCGCTGATCCGATCGCATTTACCGCTGACGGGACTCCCATCGATCGGGAAGAAGTGCCAATGGCCGCCGTCGGAGAACGCGAGCGTGTAGGTCAAGTCACCATTCAACCGCAGTTCGCGCGCGAATTGATCGTTCACCCACGTGGACGGCCCAGTCTGAAGGTAGATGTCCTCGCGCCCGTCCCCGTCGTGCAGCGTGATCATCGTCGGGCCGAGATCGTTGTGGATGCTGATGTTGTACGAATAGTCCCAGCCGTTGCCCATCGCGGTCGTGCGCGGGTTACGCGAGCCATAGCGCCGGGCCCAGATCACGTCCAAGCCTCGACTCTTCACGCGGAGGTCGACGGCGTTTTCCACGACTTCGCCCGAAAAGAGATTGACGTTGCGCGTGTAGTTGGAGCCGAGACTACCGCGATTGGATTCTGAGTTGCCGGGAATGGCGGGCGGGGCCTGCGTCGAACCGGGCGCCTGGGAGCTTAGAGTGACGGGGCAACTCGGGTTATTGTCATCGCCCGGTGTCGGAACACCCTGAGCGTAGCTTGAGGTGTTCTTTTGCCCGCCGGAGCCGTTGGGGCAGCGCTGGATAGACAGATCCGGCGGCAGCACCCCCTCATCAACCTGCGGCTGGCCTGGGTTGAGCAGTGCGGCCATCAATGCGGGGTCATCGGCGTCGTTCGTGTCGTACACGACCGCGTCCACCAAATTGAGCATGGTCGGCCCCGAATTAGCGGGCGGGGGATTGGGGATCTGGTAAAGACCGACGGCATCCTGCCCGTTTTGCAGCACATTGTCCGCGAACTGCAAGACGTGTTGCGGTCCAAACATCCCGCCGCCGATCAACGCGTTGGTGACGAGGGCATTGCCGAGGACAAAATAGCCGCGCGGGTTGGTGGATTTTCCATCCAGATCGACGGCGAAGTAGGAGCCGTCGCCCGGCGCGCTGCCGTTAAAAAACACCACGACGTAGCCGAAGAGCGGAAGGTTGCCAATTCCCCCATCGTAGATCTCGATGAACTCCATTTGGTCAACGCCCGTGGTGTCGGAGTTCAATTCGTTGATCACGAAGCCTGGGCCGCGCGGCGCCGCTGGTCCATGCACGACTTGAGCTGGTGCGGCGGCGCGAATCGCCGGCGTGCCGTCTGCGACCATCTTGCCGGAATCACTTCCGCCGACCAGCGACAAGGGATACAGTGCAACCAGGAAGGCAACGGCGACGAACAGGCTCTTGCGGATCATGGCATGGCTCCTGAGATACCTTTGCGCACAGCCTCGCGGAGAAGGTAGGCGAGGCCATGGATGCAGTCGGGATGGAAGTGGAAGCGGCGACGAATAGGTAGACGACGAAACGGTGCTCCGCGACTTTTGAAAGGCAGAGCATCGCCCCCTTAGCGAATCCACGTGAGTCGCCGTGGGATGTCCTCCGTCCGCTCACGGAATGGAGTGCGGCGCAATACCAACGAGCAAGAACCCTCCGCCGCACCGCCCGCGCTATGGAGAAGGTAATGACTACGTGGAGAAGAGAGGCTGACCGTAGTCACGCGCGGTCCGCTATGAAGTTCGAGTATAACCAAATCGGCGGATCGGATTCAACCAAATTTTGGTTGATTTTACCAATTAGGGAAAACCCCAAGTCCGCCCGTTCGATCGGCCACTAGGTCTTTCGCGCTCCTGTAACAAGAAGCGCCACCCCGCCCGCCACGGCCACACCACCCAGGATGGGCGCCAACGGGATCTCCTTTTCCTCGGTTGCCGTCACCCTGACCGGCCCGACGTCCACGATCGTGTCCTCTTCAAAATAGGTGATCCGGTTCCATCCGAGCCCGACCAGGCCCAGCACGATAAGCACCATACCAATTACCAGCGCGCTTGATTTGTCCATGGCCATCTCCTTCGACGGAGGATCGTTATCTCCTACTCATTAAGTCTATTTTTCGTGCCCTGAATCGGGGGTGAACTCCATATGACAACTCAGTCATCACGCTGGGCTGCCGTGGGCGTTACCATGCAGCCCATGCCGATTCGCAGTGCGGGGATTCTGCTGTACCGGCGAGGGCCGGCCGGTCTCGAGGTGTTCCTTGCACATCTCGGGGGACCGTATTTTGCCAGGAAAGACGAGCACGCCTGGTCGATCCCCAAGGGAGTTATTAACCCGGGGGAGCCGGCGCTCGCCGCCGCGCAGCGCGAGTTTCGGGAAGAGACCGGCCTCATGCCGACCGGCCGGTTTCACGAACTGAAGCCCGTGCGACAGGCCGGGGGAAAGGTGATCCATGCATGGGCGGTCGAGGGCGACTGCGAGCCCGCCGCGCTCCGCAGTAACACGTTCGAAATCGAATGGCCGCCGCGCTCGGGTCTTAAGCAATCCTTTCCCGAAGTCGACCGGGCCGGTTGGTTCACCGTCGAGGAGGCTCGCTTAAAGATGATCAAGGGCCAAATAGCGCTATTGGATGAATTGCAAATCGTCCTCTCGGCGCGCTGTTCAACTCAGGGGCCGATGGATTCTGAGAATCAACCCACCAAGACGAAACCTTGAACGTCCTCACTCGATCTCAATTCTTTCCATCCCACCCAAGTATGCCCTCAGCGCATTGGGAACTGTGACGCTCCCATCCGCGTTCTGATAGAGTTCCAGGAGCGGGATCAGAATTCGCGGGCTGGCAATAACCGTGTTGTTCAGCGTGTGGCAGAAGTGCGTTTTTTTGTCTGCGCCCTTGTAGCGCAGGTTCAGCCGGCGCGCCTGGAACTCGCCGAAGCGGCTGGCGCTGTGCGTCTCGCCGTAGCTCTTGCGGCTCGGCATCCATGTCTCGATGTCATACATCTCGACTTTGCCCTGGCCCATGTCGCCGGTGCACACGGCCATCACGCGGTACGGCAGTTCCAATGCCTGCAGGACGGCCTCGGCGTTGGCGATGATTTCGTGGTGGTGTTTTTCGCTCTCCGCCTCATCGGCCCGGCACAGGACGACTTGCTCGACCTTGTCGAAGAAGTGGATGCGATAAATGCCGTAGGTATCCTTGCCTGCCGCACCGGCCTCGCGGCGGAAACAGGTCGAGACCGCCGCGAGTTTCACCGGCAGCATCGACTCATCGAGAATCTCATCTCCGTACATCGCCGTCAACGAGACCTCGGCCGTCCCGACAAGGCTCTTGCCGTCGCGTTCGCACCGATACGCCTGTTCTTCGCCGCCGGGGAAATAGCCCGTGCCGTACATCATCGCGTCGTTCACCAGGATCGGGACGGTGACCGGCTCGAAGCCGCGCGAGGTGATTACATCCATCGCCAGGCGCAGCACCGCATGATGCAAAAGCGAACCGGCTGCACGTAGGAGGTAATTGCGCGCTCCTGCCAGCTTCACGCCGCGCTCGATGTCGATGATTCCAAGCGATTTCCCCAGTTCAACGTGATCCTTCGGCTCGAAGTCGAACTTTCGCGGCTCTCCCCATTTCCGCACCTCGACGTTCTCCTCCGCGCTCTTGCCCACCGGCGTCTTGGCTGACGGCACCTGCGGCACGGTCAGCATGAGCCCGTTGAACTGCTCCGCGACGGACTTCTCCTCGTCTTCCAGTTCCTTGATTCGCTGCTTGATCCCCGCCGACTCGGCTTGCAGCTTGTCTCCCTCGGCCTTTAACTCGTCGGCATTGCGTCCCTTGGCCAATGCCTCCTGATACCATTTGCTCTTGGGGTTCTTGTAGAGCCCGACCTGCCCGGAGAGCTCGTTGCTTTTCCCGCGAAGCCCGTCCGCCTCCTGCTGAATCTCCCGCCGCCGCGTATCGACAGCCAGCAGCCGATCCAGGTCGCAGGAAACGCCCTTATTGCGGATCGCCGCCCTCACGGCCTCCGCGTTGTCACGAATGAACTTGATGTCAATCATGGGTGATTATTTCCTTGAAAATCTCCGCCAATAATACGGGAATTCACGTCCCTGGAAAGCGACCAACCGTAATCTGACGAGTATAAAGGATGTGCCGTCTTGGCTCATGGAGTGTTTTGATGCCTTTTCGACTTACCGCCGGATTGATCGCCATCGCTATGCTCACCGGCACCACTTGCCCGATCACGACGACGCCTTCTGAGTTTCCCAAGACCGTGGCGTGGGAGCCCCACACCGTCAACACGGGAGCGGCGGTCCGACCGACCGTCGTGGAAGTCGCCGATTTCGACAACGACAACAAGATGGATGTCGTCGCGGGGTATGCCGGTCAAGATGCTCAGCTTCCCGCTGTGTTCATTTACTTTCAGGCAGACGTGAACACGTTCACCGCCGTGCAACTTGCCTCCAGCGCGGACCTATCCGGCGTGACCGCCTTGGCGGTCGCAGACATCGACGGCGACACCCATCGCGACGTGGTCGTCGCTTGCAACGGTCGACTGCAATACCTGCACAGCCCGGCCGACCCGCGCCAGTCCTCCGGCTGGATGATGAGCACGATTGACCAGTCGTCCGGCACCGGCATCGGCCAATGGAGCGACGTGGCCGTGAATACGATTGATGGCGCCACGAACGGCCCGGACCTCGTCGCCAGCAACCAGAACACCGGACGGCTCAGTTGGTTCAAGAGTCCCGGTCCCAGCCCCGCCGACGGGACGGGCTGGCTACGAACCGACATCGATGCCGCGACTCGCGCCAACGCGGCCGGCGTGGCGATCGCCGACTTCGATGCCGATACGCGCCTCGACGTGATCTCTACAGCACCCGGCGAAGGTGGTGGCGCCGCCCCGCGTATCGCCTGGTATAAAAACCCCGCGGATCCCGTCGCCGACACCTGGGAAAAACACGCGATTGGCGACCTTCCATCCGCCACACGAGTCATTCTCGCTGACCTCGACGCCGACGGCCGCTCCGATGTCGTCTCGATCAACGGACCGGGCCGCCAAGTGGCTTGGTATGATCGACCGACCGATGCCACGACGGACTGGCCCGGCTTTCTCATCACACAGTTCACTTCCAATACGCCGATCGACGTCAAGGCCGCCGATATCGACGGGAACAACCAGCTCGATCTCGTCGTCGCCACGCAGAACGCCAACACCCTCCGCTGGTTCACGCCGGCCCCCGGCCATGTCCAGACCGATCAATGGATCGAGAACAACCTTCGCGACCTTGAGGGAATCCCCAGCCGAATCGCCTTAGGAGACATGGACGGGGACGGTCGGCCGGACGTCGTCGTTCCGCTTCAGGGGCAGACGACGGCGCAGGACTCCATCATCTGGTTTGAGAACCCCGAGTAAGGCGGGCCGTTACGTGGGCCAGCGCACGTCCATCACCATTCGGTAATAAGAACGCGCGTGCCAGATGGGACCCGTTCAAACAAGTCGATCACGTCGCGATTGGAGAGGCGGACGCAGCCCCATGACGCGGGCGTGCCCAATTTTTCCTCCGCAGGCGTGCCATGGATGTAGATGTAGCGCGCGTGGGAATCGATGCCGGGGCCTTTGTTGACCCCGGGTTCCAGACCGCTCAGCCACAGGATCCGCGTCAGCACGAGGTCCTTTGTGGTCGGTGAATCCGGCGTCCAGACCTTTCCCGTGTACTTGCGCTCGTTGAAGATCGATCCCCGGGGAAGTCCATCGCCGATCCGCTCGGCGATTTCATGCCATCCAAGCGGTGTCTGGTACGAATTTTCCTTATTCCCCGTACCGCGGGCGGCGGTCGAGCAGCGGTAAACGAATTGGACGCAGGAATCCTCCATTCCAATCAATTCCTGCCGCGCAACGGATACCCAAAGGCCAAGGCTTTTTCCTGCATAGTCAGGCCAGCCGGCGGCATCCAATGCCGTCGCCATGTCGATTGGCAAGGGGAATCCGACGGTTGGCACGCGCACGGGCTCGGGTTCCGGCGGCGATCGCAGGAACGTGAAATCGAGCCACAGGGCGATGATCGACACGATGAAAAAGGCCGCGATCCGTCGCTTCATGAGTGTGCGATCAATGATAGGGGATTCGGCGAATGAACGCAACGCGATGATCGCGGACGGTCACTACACGGCGTGCGCAAGAAGATCACAGAGCCGCGTAAACTGAAACCGCTCCAGGAGGCGGTGGAGTCGAACTTCCATCCGCGATCGGAACAATCCTTGTGTGAGCCGTTTGCCAATCGGAATGCGCACCCCCGAAGCCGCATGCGCTCCCACGCCGCCGACATCGAACTCATAGGGATGAAGATAGAGGATCGCCGGATGGCCCCCGCGACGCGCCGCGGCCACCGCCCCACGTGCAACTGGGCCGGGCAGCAAGCGAAAATATCCGCCGCCCGCGACGGGCCAATTTAACCCCAGAAATCGGACCGTCGCGGGCGGACATTCGATGAGGGGGCAGTCCTTCCAGCGATGGATCCGCCTCGGCGCGTCGGAAATGCCATAGCGCGGGTGGCGGATTGGAAAGACGCTTGAACTGTACTTGAATCCCAACTCCGCGAGGATCGGCCCTGCCCATCGCGTCGAACGAACGACACTGAACGCCGGCGCCCGATACCCGATCGGCCGCTCACCCACGACCTTCTCCAGAATGTCGATGCTTCGCAGTACGTCCTCACAAAACTCCTCCGGGCTCATCGCTGTCAATAGCCTGTGCGAATGACCGTGCGACGCGATCTCGTGGCCCGCGCCATGCACCTCACGGATCAGTTCCGGAAACCGCTCGGCCACGCGCGTGAGCACGAAAAACGTCGCCTTCACGCCGTGCCATTGAAGGACATTCAGCATGTTGCGCGTGTTGTCGACCACGCGGTCCGTCACCGGCCGATCGGGCCCCAGCACGGCGACGGGCCAGTCTTCCAGATCGATTGTCAGCACGTCCGCGTGACTCGCCCCGGCGTCGGGCTGCAGCCAATAGTCCATCGTGGGCAACGCCGCGGGTGACGATGCTCGACGAGTTGCGGACTCAGCGGCGGATACGGCGTGTCGAACCATTTGGTAAGCCATTCATCGGCGAAAGTTCGAGCGGCGCCGTTCGATCATCGGCAACTTTTGCGCATCACCGCGCAGAATCGCGCGACAGGTCGCATTTTGCCCCCGCCAATGGGGTTGAGCCGGCGCAGCAATCGACCGATAAACGTGTATGCGCAGTGCCGGTTTACGGCCGCGCGACCACGGGAATTCGATGTCCGCCGAAGCTCCAAAAACTGAGGCCCCCGCCGACGCCAAGCCCCCTGCTCCGCCGGAAAAGAAGGGAAAGCTGGTCACCATGGGCATCGTCGGCGGCATCATGCTCGTCGAAGGCGTGGCCATCTTCATGTTCATGAAGTTCCTCGGCGCCGACCCCGATCCGACGCATGGGATGGAGCTGGGGATGGAAGCTGCGGCGACAACGCGGCCCTGGGAGGACAGCCAAGAGATCCAGGTCGCGCAGGTTCGCGTCCCCAACACCAGCGGCTCCCGCACCCTCCTGTACACCGTTCGCACCGTCATTCGCGTCAGCAAAAAGGACCACGACAAGGTCAAGGAATTCATGGAGAGCCGAAAGAACACGATCGACGACGCCATCGGCCGCGTCATTCGCAGCGCCGACGAACGTCATCTCGCCGAGCCCGGCCTGGAGACGGTCAAGCGGCAAATTCGATACGAACTCGGGTCGCTATTGGGCGACGAATCGTTGATCGAACAGGTCCTGATCCCCGAGTGCATGCCGCTGCCGACGGGCTATTAGCGGCTTTTCGGCAGGGAGCGCGAGCAAACATGTCGGCGACGAACCCAGACAATTCGGCAAGCCCGCCGCCAGCGAGCGATGCGGCCGCGCCGGCTGATTCGACCATCGAATCGCCATCGACCGCCGCCGGCGGCGAAGCCTTGACCGCGCCGCCACAGAATTCGGCACCCCCGGCGGGAGAAGGAAGCGTCGAAGTGCATGCGGACCCGGTTTCGTCGCCGGTCGCTACCCTGCCCCTGGATCTGCCCGATTTCTCTCCCCGCACTACCGCCCCCCGAAACGACCAGGCCATCGACCTGCTCAACGACGTGGAACTCAACGTCAAGATCGAGCTCGGCCGGGCCAACATGCTTATCGAGGACGTGCTTCGGCTGGGGCAGGGTTCGGTCGTCGAACTCGACAAGCTCGCCGGCGATCCCGTGGATGTGCTGGTCAATGACCGGCTCGTCGCGCGGGGCGAGGTCCTGGTGCTCAACGACAATTTCTGCGTGCGGATCAGCGAAATCGTCTCCGGCGTCGAGGAGGAGGTGGTTGAGGCGGGCGCGGCATAACGCTTCGCGCTTCGCTGCCCAACCAAACCCGATGCGCACTTCCTGTTTGAGAGCTCATGGCAATAAGAGCCCCGACCGTAAGGGAGCACTGCGAGGTGCCAAACTGTGCGCGCTCGTGATAGGGGGCGTGGCGCTGACAACGCCGCGACTCTTCGCTGATGAAACCCAGGGCGGTTCGCCAAAGTCAGCCGACGCGGTGGCGGCCTGGCTACAAGTAAACTCAACGGCGGCCGACAAACCGCCCAGCCCAACGCTTAAGCGCCAGCGGCCGGCCCGTCAGGAGAATCAAAAAACCGCCGAAAGCGGCACGACGTCGCTTCCCTACGGGAAAATGGTCTGGCCGCTCGCCGCCGTGCTGGGAACGATCACCCTGGCCGCCTGGGCATTACGCAAATGGTCGGCGGGCGCTGGCCGACTCGGTTCGACGGGGGCGATTACCGTCCTTGCCCGGCATTACCTCTCCAGTAAACAAAGCCTCTGTCTCGTCCGGTTGGGAAACCGGGTTGTCCTTTTGGGCGTGACGCCCGACAGCATCACCGCAGTGGCCGATTTGGAACGCGGCGATGCCGCCGGGTTGCTCGCGGGTATCGAGCGCGCGCGGCCGGGATCGTTTTTCAACGCGTTGGCAGGGATTGCCCCCGCGCCCGCCTCGAACCCAGCCACAAGAGCGGATGAGGCGACTGTGGATGATGCCAGTGGACGGGTGCAAAGCCTCGTCGAACGAATGAAAGCGTGTGGCGCCGGATCCTAGCCGTGGGCGTAGGGCGGGTTCTACCCGCCAAGATTACCAGTCGCGCAAAGGAGTTGCGCAATGTCAGTGCAATGGCGGAGCCATGGGCGATCCTGTCGCCGGTCAGTTGCGGCGCTAGCCGTACTCTGGCTGGCGATGGCGATTGCCGCGCGAGCGAAGGCCGAACCGGCGGTCGCAGCCGCCTTCGACAACCCCATTGGCATCCCCGACGTCAGCCAACTCGCCCCTCCCGCAAAAGACGCGCGAGGCGTCACGGCTTCGCTCCGCATCCTCGTCCTGCTCACCGTGCTCTCGCTGGCGCCCTCCATTCTCATCATGATGACGAGCTTCACGCGGATCGTCGTGGTGCTTGCACTCCTCCGGCAGGCGATCGGCACGCAGCAACTGCCCCCCGGTCAGGTACTCATCGGGCTGGCGATGATCATGACCATGCTGGTCATGGCGCCGACGTGGCATGAGATGAAGAAGGAGGCCGTCGACCCGTACCTGGACGGCAAGCTCAGTCAGGCCGATGCCTTCGAGCGCGGGGCCGCCCCGCTGCGGAAGTTCATGTTTCGCCAGATCGAATCGGCGGGCAGCGAGGAGAGCGTTTACACCTTCCACGAGTATGTGTCCGGCCCCGTGGCGGAGGGAGTTGAATTGCGCCACGACGACGTGGGCCTCGCGGAACTGGTCCCCGCCTTCGTGCTCAGCGAACTGAAGACCTCGTTCGTCATGGGCTTTCGCATCTACCTGCCGTTTCTCGTCATCGATATGGTCATCGCCTCCATCCTCATCAGCATGGGCATGATGATGCTGCCGCCAGTGCTCGTCTCGCTGCCGTTCAAGCTGATGCTCTTTGTGCTGGCCGATGGATGGGGCTTGGTCGTGGGCTCGTTGTTGTCGAGCTTTGGAGCGGCATGAGATGAATAGCGAATTACGAATAGCGAATAGCGAAAATAGAAGTTGCGCCACGCACAGCCTTGCGACGGCGCGCCCTATTTCGATATTCGCCATTCGCTATTCGCCATTCTGCAAGGAGGCGAAATGAATCCCGGGACAGCCGTTGAACTCAGTTACGACGCCCTTTTCCTGACGCTGGTCCTCGCCGGGCCGATCATGCTCATCGGGATGCTTGTCGGTCTGGTCATCAGCGTCGTCCAGGCGGTCACACAGTTGCAGGAGCAGACGATCAGCATCGTCCCCAAGCTGGTCGCCATGGGCCTGGCGGCGGCGGTTTTGATTCCCTGGCTCACCACGCGACTTGTCGAGTACTCGCAGCGGCTCTGGAGCGAGGGAATGGTGCAGTAGGAAAAGCCAAGGCGCCAAAAAGTCAAAAAACAAAAAATACGTCAATGTCATTGGAATTGCTGAGATTTGAGATGCTGCTGCCCGTATTCGCGCTGGTTCTCGCGCGCATTGCGGGCCTCGCGCTCGCGGTGCCGGTCTTCGCCGGGAGCCTGATCCCTCGCAACATTCTGGCCCTCCTCATCGCCGCGATATCGCTCATGATCTTCCCTGCGATCCTGCCCCTTCTGCCCACGTCGCTCACGCTGGGCCAGGCCCTCGCCGGTCTCATCGGTGAGTTTCTCATTGGCGAACTCCTCGGCCTCGGCGTGGGACTGATTTTCTTCGCCGCCCAATTCGCCGGCCAGATAGTCAGCCACCAGGCGGGCCTCTCCCTCGGCACCGTCTTTAATCCCATGTTTGACGAAGAAACGAATATCCTGGACCAAGTCTGGTTTTTTTCCGTGATGGTCCTGTTCTTCGCCTTCCGTGGCCATATCGCCGTGGTAGAGGTACTGCTCGCCAGCTTCACGTCCATTCCGCCGCTGACCATTCTCGCTGATCCCGTCATCGGGGATTTCGCCGTGGATATGCTCAACGGCATTTTCAACATCGCCACGCGCCTCGCCGGGCCGACCGTCCTCGCCCTCCTGCTGACTTCGCTGATCCTCGGCTTTCTCACACGGACCATGCCGCAGATGAACATCCTCACCGTTGGGTTCGCCTTCAAGGTCGGCGTCGCCCTGCTGATGGTCGCCGTGACGATGGGTAGCTCGGAAGGTCTCGTAGGCGACGCCTTGTTCGACGGGTTGGATCAGGTCGGCCTGCTTTTCGAGCAATTGGGCAAACAGGTGGCGCATGGCGCTTAACGACGGCGACAAGACGGAGGCCCCGACGCCGCGGCGGCGCACCGAAGCCCGCGAGAAAGGCCAGGTCGCGCGCAGCACCGACCTTAACTCCGCCCTGCTCCTGCTCGGGGCGATGCTCGCTCTGCGCGGGCTGGGACCGCGGCTCATGCAATCCCTGCTCGGCGTCATGCGGGAGAGCCTGACGGTCGCCGATCCCGAGATGACGTCACATATCGACGTCATTCCAACCGTGTCGTCCGCGGCCTTTGCGACGCTCAGCGCCGCGGGGCCAATCATGCTCGGCCTGCTGCTCCTGGCCCTGGCGAGCAATCTCCTGCAAGTCGGATTTCTCATGACCGGCCACCCGATTCAGCCGAGCCTCAACAAAATAAATCCGTTGACCGGCTTCTCGCGGCTCTTCAGCACGCGGACACTGGTGCAACTGGCCATGAATCTTTTGAAGCTCGCGCTGGTGTGCTTCGTCGCCTACGTTTCCATCCGGCAGCAATGGTCGGCGATCTTCCTTGCATTGGAGACGGACGGCGGCGAGCAGGCCATTCTCGTCTCCCAAATCGTCTATGGCGTCGGCGTGCGGCTGGCCCTGGTGCTCCTTGTGCTCGCCCTGTTGGACTTCGGCTATCAGCGACTGCGCCACGAAAAAGACCTGAAGATGTCCAAGGAGGAAGTCAAAGAGGAGATGCGGCGGATGGAGGGCGACCCCATGATCAAACAGCGTCGCCGCCGCATGCAATTCGCCGCGGCCATGCAGCGGATCCGCAAGAATGTCCCCACGGCGGATGTCGTCGTGACCAACCCTACGGAATTGGCCATCGCGATCAAGTATGACGCCGAATCGATGCGCGCCCCCACCGTCGTCGCCAAGGGGCGCGATTTTCTCGCGCAGAAGATCCGCGAGATCGCCATCCAGCACGGCGTGCCCATCATCGAAAAAAAGCCCCTGGCCCAGGCGCTTTACAAGACCGTCGAGGTCGGCCAGGAAGTCCCCGAACAGTTTTACAAGGCCATCGCGGAGATATTGGCCTACGTGTACGAGCTATCCGGCCGGGCGCGCCGAATGCGCGCCATGCCGGCGGCGTGAGAGGAATGTCGAATTGCAAATAGCGAATAGCGAAGTCCCACGATCGTCAAAGAATGCTCGAATGCGACCTCTGCTTTCGCTATTCGCTATTCGCTATTCGCAATTGGGATGGACTGGATAATGGCAACAACTCCATCGCCCATCCTCCGCTTCTCCACCGCGCTGCACAGCTATCGCGGGCTCATCTTCCCCATCCTGGCCATGCTGCTGGTCCTGGTCATCCTGATTCCCCTGCCGACGCCGGTGCTGGATTTCCTGCTCATTGCCAACATTACGCTCAGCGCCGTCGTTCTCCTGACCGTCATGTATATGAACGGGCCGCTGGAGTTTTCGTCATTCCCGTCGCTGCTCTTGTCCCTCACGTTGCTGCGCCTCGTCCTAAACACCGCTACTACCCGGCTCATCCTGACCAACGCAGACGGCACCACCGGTGCCGCCGGCCGGGTAATCGAGCAATTCAGCCATTTCGTCGCCGCCGGCTCGCTCGCGGTAGGGATCATCATCTTCATTATCATCACCGTCATTCAATTCGTTGTGATCACCAAGGGCGCGACGCGGATCGCGGAAGTTGCCGCGCGCTTCACTCTCGATGCCATGCCTGGAAAGCAGATGGCCATCGACGCCGACCTTTCCGCGGGCATGATCAATGAGGAGGAGGCCCGCCGCCGCCGCGAGAACATCACCCGCGAGGCGGACTTCTACGGCGCGATGGACGGCGCCAGCAAGTTCGTCCGCGGCGACGCCATCGCCGGCGTCGTCATCACGATCGTCAACATCCTCGGCGGCATCTACGTTGGCCTCGTCGAGAAAGACCTGCCGCTCATACAATGCCTGGAGGTCTTTACCAAGCTCACCATCGGCGACGGCCTGGCCGCCCAGATTCCCGCGTTCCTTGTCTCAATTGCCGCCGGCATGATCATCACTCGCTCCACCGCCAAGACGAACATGGGGGAGGAACTCGTCGGTCAGATCACTTCGCGCCCCGTTTCCCTCCTCCTGACCGGCGGATTCCTGATGGTCCTAATGCTCACGCCGCTGCCGAAGATTCCGCTGTTGTGCATGGCGGCTGGCGTCGGCGGGATTGGGTTCCTTCTGTTCGGCCGCACGCGCCGCGAGGAAATGGCGGCGGGCAAGGCCAAAGCCGCCAAGCCTAAGGAACCGGAGAAGATCGAATCGGCACTCGCCGTCGACGCACTCGAATTGGAGGTGGGCTACGGCCTGATCCGCTTGGTCGACAAGAAACAGGGCGGCGACCTGCTCGACCGCATCACCAACATTCGCCGCCAGATGGCGAGCGAGATCGGCCTGATCGTCCCGCCTATTCGCATCCGCGACAACGTCCAACTGGAGCCGAATCACTACGGCATCAAGCTCCGCGGCGCGCTGATCGCCAAGGGCGAAATCATCCCGGGCCGCCTGCTCGCCATCGACTCCGGCGCCGTCAGCGAGCCCGTCCACGGCCTGACGACGAAAGAACCTGCCTTTGGCCTGCCCGCGCTCTGGATTTCGGAGGACGATCGCTCGACCGCTCAACATCGCAACTACACAGTCGTCGAGCCGACGAGCGTATTGGCGACGCATCTGACAGAGATCATCCGGCGGCATGCCCCCGAACTCCTGACGCGCCAGGAGTTGCATCGCCTGCTCGACGCGCTCAAGGAAAAGAGCCCGAAGATCGTCGAAGAGGTCATTCCCGAGCCGCTCAAGGTCGGCGAGGTGCAAACCGTCCTGCAGAATCTCCTCCGCGAGCGCGTGCCGATCCGCGATCTGGAGACGATCCTGGAGACGCTCGGCGATTGGGGCGGTCGCACCAAGGATGCCGAAGTGCTCACCGAATACGTCCGCAGCGCCTTGGCGCGGACGATCTGCGAGCAGCACCGCGACGCCGAGAACACCGTCCACGGCGTAACGCTCGATCCGTCGGTCGAGGACGCCATCAACGCCCACGTCGAGCGGACCGAGCGCGGGTCCTATCTCACCATGCCGCCGGCCATGGCGGGCAAGATCACCACGGCCATCCGCGCGGAACTGGACGCCGCCGCGCCAAAATCCGCCGGCAAGTCGCCGATCGTCTTCGCCTCTCCTCCGATTCGGCCGCTGCTTCGCCGGCTCATCGAGCCCTCTCTCCCGGCTGTCGCAGTACTCAGTTACAGCGAGATCGTCCGCGGCGTAAACGTCCGTACGCACGGAATGGTGGCGATCGACGAGGGGCCACGGGAACCGGAAACGTCTCACCTCAATCCCTCGATCCCTGAATCCATCAATCCCTCCCTCTCATTCGCAGGAGTATCCTGATGCAGCTCAAGACGTACCAAGCTAAGACCATGTCCGACGCCCTGGCGAAGGTAAAGGCCGACCTCGGCGGCGGCGCCATGATCCTCCACACCCGCAGCCTCAAGCGCGGCGGCTGGCTGGGCATCGGCGGACGAGTTTTTGTCGAAATCACCGCGACGGCCGATCCACACATCGATGAAGCGCGGACAAATGGGCAGCAGGTTATGGATCGGGATCAGGAGATTGCGAACGACAGTAGCATTCCCAATCCCCAATCTCCAATTCCCTATCCGCAAACGACCGCAGCCCTTCAACCACCCATTCCCTTAATCTCTCAAGCCCTCGACCCCGCGGTCAAGCGCGACCTCTCCGAGATTCGCTCCATGGTCCGCGATCTCTTGCAGCGTCAGGCCGCGCCGCCTTCCGACATCCCGGCCGATCTGATCGAGTACTACACTCGCCTCCTGAGCCAGCATGTCGAGCAAGAGCTGGTTACGCAGCTCATCGAAAAAGTCTCGCGCCGGCTACGAGAGAATGCACCAACGACCGTCGCCGCGCCTTTTTGGGACGCGCAAGGCCGCCTCGTCCAACCTCCCGTCACTGACCACGCTCCGCTGACCACGGGCCACTCTCTTCGCGACGAACTCGCCCTCGAACTCGCTGAGTTGCTCCCGCCCGCCGCGCCGCTCGAACTCACCGCGGACGGCCGCCCCACGATCGTCGCCCTCGTGGGGCCGACGGGCGTCGGTAAGACCACGACGCTTGCCAAGCTTGCGGCCCACATGAAGCTCCGCGAGGGCCGACGCGTCGGTCTCATCACCATCGATACCTACCGCATCGCCGCCGTCGAGCAGCTCAAGACCTACGCGCAGATCCTGCAAATCCCGCTGATCGCCGTCACGACGCCGGGCGAAATCCAGGAAGCTGCCAAACGCCTGCATGCCTGCGACCTGATCCTCATCGACACCGCCGGCCGTAGCCCCAAGGACGAGCCGCGGATAGCCGAACTTGCCGAACTGCTCGCCGCCATCCGCCCCGATCAGGTCCACCTCGTTCTCTCCGCCACAAGCCGCGAGGAAACCCTCCGCGAGGCGGCCGAGAAGTTCGCGATTCTCTCACCGGGGCAGGTCATCTTCACCAAGCTCGACGAGGCTGTCGGCTTCGGCGTCATCGTCAACGTCCTCCACAATCTCAACCTGCGGCTCTCATACCTCACGACCGGTCAATCGGTGCCCGACGACATCGAAGTCGCCAGCGCACGCCGTGTCGCGCAACTCATCCTCGGCGAGGAACCCGCTGACCAGAGTCCTGGGACTCTTAATCCCTCAATCCCACAGTCCCTTAATCCCTCTTATGAGGCCGTGGCATGAGCGCCCTTCCTGTCGACCAGGCCACGCAGCTTCGACTCCTGATGGGACAGGACCACCGCGAGTCTGCGCTCTCCGCAAGCCTCAAGCCTCACGCCTCAGGTCTCCGAGCCCGCGTCCTCGCCGTCGCCAGCGGCAAAGGCGGCGTCGGGAAAACTAACATCGCCGTCAACCTCGCCCTGGCCCTCGCCCGCCAGGGGAAGCGCGTCGTCCTCGTCGATGCCGATCTCGGCACGGCTAACGTCGATGTCATCATGAACATTCAATCGCCCCACGGCCTCTCCGACGTGATCTCAGGTCGCCGCACCCTGCAGGACGTGGCCGTTCGTATCGAACACAACCTACGCCTCATCGCAGGGGCGTCCGGTCTCTCCGCCGCGGCGGACCTCGGCCCGCTCGAGCGCCGCCGACTGATCGACGAACTCGGCGCGCTCGAAGCCGACTGCGACATCCTCCTCCTTGATTGCGGCGCGGGAATCTCGCAAAACGTCCTCTCCTTCACCCGCGCCGCCGATGAACTGATCCTCGTGACCACTCCGGAGCCAACGGCTTTGACGGACGCTTACGCACTGGTCAAGGTCCTTAGCCGCTCCGATTACCACCCGCCGATCGCTCTCGTCGTCAATCAGGCCGCCACGCTCCGCGAAGGGCAGGTCGTCGCCGACCGGGTCGCGTCGGTTGCAGCGCGGTTCCTCGGGGTGGGCCTGGCGGCGCATGGGCATATCCTGCGCGATGAGCACGTCCGCCAGGCCGTGAGGCAGCGTGTGCCCTTCGTCACACAATTCCCCAAATGCCCCGCCGCGACGTGTATAGCAGCATTGGCACAGCGGGTCGCCGGAGCCAAGCCGCCCACCCAACCGTCCGAGGGCTTTTTCCGCCGCGCCCTAGGCTTTTTCTACTGAATCGGACGGTACTGCCCGCCGATGCGAAAAGGGTGCCGGTAACCAAACGTGACCCGGCTGAGGGAAGTCCGTGGCCAGACTTTGCGGTGCATGTTGTGGACTGCTTATTTTCAGCGCCACGATTCTCGCCGGGCTTCTCGCCGGCAATCCTATCGAAAACATCATCCTGCGATCCGTCGCCGGTCTGGCCGGGGGCTTTGTTCTCGGCAGTGTCGCCGCATGGATCGCCGTCGTCGTCGTCAATGAGAAGACCGATACCCATGACCCAGCGCCGATCGCCGCCCCCAGTGAAAACCACAACGGAAACGGCCGCCTGACCGCGCGGTCCAACGTAACCCCAGACGCGAGGAGTTGAATTCTATGCCGGCGATCGAAACGGACATTCAATCGGTTTGGAGCGAGTACAAGAAGGCGCCGACCTGCGATCTGCGCAACGCGCTAATCGAACATTATGCCCACATCGTCCGGTTCAACGCCGAGCGGGTGCATTCGAAGTTGCCGAACGAGGTGGACATCGACGATCTCATCTCCGCCGGGATGTTCGGCATGATCGACGCCATCGAGGCCTTTGACATGGAGCGCGGGGTCAAGTTCGAGACGTATTGCTCCCCGCGCGTCCGCGGGGCGATCCTCGACGAGCTGCGCTCGATGGACTGGGTGCCGCGGCTGGTGCGCAACCGCTCGCAGAGAATCCAGTCCGCCACCAAGTCGCTGCAAAGCGAGCTGGGGCGCATCCCCACGGACCGCGAGGTCGCCGATCGGATTGGCGTCTCCGCCGGTGAGTTCGACCGCATGAACCGCGACTCGACGGCCGTTTCGATGACCTC
The DNA here is from genome assembly GCA_035275405.1 of Phycisphaerae bacterium. Classification (NCBI taxonomy): domain Bacteria; kingdom Pseudomonadati; phylum Planctomycetota; class Phycisphaerae; species Phycisphaerae bacterium. Next base: position 136,609 of record DATEMU010000001.1, on the reverse strand, counting down.
CCTCTCGCGCAAGGCGTTTGGCGGCGATTCTTCACGCGATGTCGCCGAGGTGGACGTGCTCAAGGACGACCGGTCGACCACGCCCCTGCAGGAACTGCAAAAGTCCGACCTCAAGAACCTGATTCAAAAGGGTCTGACGCCCACGGAGCGACTGATCCTTATCCTCTACTATTACGAAGAAATGACCATGAAGGAGATTGGCGTGACGCTCGACCTGTCCGAGAGCCGCGTCAGCCAGATGCACTCGGCCATCGTCGATCGGCTCCGATTCCAGTTGAAACAGCGCGACCCTGAATTCCGCGTGTAGCGGCCGGCGCCCCTGCTGGCCGTGGTATGTGGGGCCGGCCGGTTTCACCCATCGATTCCGTTGCAGCCACAGCCGGCCGTCAGCCGTAGTATTCAACGGCGGGCATCGCCCGCTCTACTTGTATGTCCGCCATCCCGCCCAGCCCCATCGCCTCCGTCCTCCAATCCGGCCCGGCCCAGGCCGAGCAGGCCCGCGACACCGACGCGGCCCGCAACGCGACGACCGATCGCTCGCGCGGGGTCGGCGCGGGCCCCGACGCGATTCTGGAAGTCGAATCGACCGACGCGGACACCCAGGTCCACACCGACTCCGGCGGTCTGGGCAGCCAGGGCCGCCAGGACTCCCCGCCCGAGGAGCCCACGGACGACAGCGCGGTCGATGACGGCATCACGACAGACGCGGACGGGCTGGCGCACGTTGATTTGTCGGCGTAGGTTCCCGCTAAGTTGTTCGACAATCCAAAGCGCACCGCAGATGGCGAAAAGTCAACAAGCGGCGCACAGCCACTACGCCCATTGCTGGCCGAGCTTTTCGAGGCCGGCTTTTTGCAGGTCGTCCGGCGTCATGGCCACGCGGAACTCCACGTCGGCGTGGAAGGTGAGAAACCAGGGCTCGGCCAGGGCGGGGATTTTTGAGGGGTCGGCCAGGTCCACGACGAGCACCGCGCCGCGCTGGCCGTGCTGCTCGGTGAAATAGACGGCCTCGGGCTTGGTGTGCTCCAGGATCCGGCTGATCTTGGAGCCGACCGAACCGTCCATCACGGCGGCATTGAATTCACGGTGGGGAATTCTTACGTTGAGGAGGAATCGCATGGCTTTCTCCCGATGATTCACCAACCCTGTCAAGCGGGGTCGCTACAAGAGCCACAAAACGCTCACGCAATATCTACTTACACTTCGCCAGCAGCCGGTTCACCGCCTTCATCTGGTAGGCCACGATGAGCTTGCGGCAGGCGGAGGGTTTCTGGGGGATGCGGTAGCCCCTGCGGTCCAGCTTGTATTGGATGCCCATCTTCTCGAGGTCCTTGAAGTCGCGGAAGATCGTCCGCCGCGAGGCCTTCATCTGGCGCTTTAGCTTGTCAAACATCGCCGGCCGGCCGTTGCCGATGAGCTTGCAGATCTTCACCAGCCGGCAAAGCTGGTCGCCGTCGATCGTGAGGGTGAGCGACATTCACCGTCCTCCTTGCAGGGTTCGTCGGACCGAGAGTCGCCGGCCCGATCGATGAGAAGTACACCGCCGTCCCATGTTAACGAACCACGCGGGCCGATCAAAGGGGGAGAGGATACGAAGTGGACAGTGGCCGGTGCCTCCGCAGCGGTCAACGGTCGGGAGCGGAGGAGGTCGGGCCCGGCGGACGGATGGCGTCGTGATGCCTGCGCCACCAGTCGCGGACCCTTTCGGGATCGTAGGCCCGCGCCCGTTCCAGCATCTCCGTCAGGTATGGCCCCAGGTCGATGTGACCGGGGCGGCTCTTGACGACGCCGAAGGTCATTCCGGCGATGCGGATGGTCAGGATCGTGTTGCCGTCGTCGCCGTGGGTGCCGAGGATGCGAAGCTGATCGTCCCGGACGAGGAGCCGCAGGCCGAACTCGGCATACTCGACTTTTTCGGGAAGGAGGTTCTGCGGCAGCGACTCCGGCCAAGCGAAGTGAAAGGCCTTCTCCACGGCGGAGAGCATCAGCGCTCGGTCAATCGTGCCCTGGCCCCCGGCGGGCGGGACGGCCGAGACCTCGATGTCCGCGGACTTGATATGGTCGTCCACGATCTCGATGTTGTTGACGCGCACGCTGAGCCGCCCGGTCGCTGAGCCGCGTCCCCACGGCGCGAGAATCGATTCCAGCGAGAGCCCCTCCACGACGCCGCCGAAGCGCAGGCGATTGACGTGGCCCATCGCCAGATCGACGACGTCGATGTCGAAGGAGGCGGTGCCCGCCAGTTCGCCGGTGCTGACGAGCGGGGCGAACGAGGCCAGGGAGAGTTTCTTGATGCGGCCGCTGCCGCGCAGGTGCGTGACAACCGATCGGGCGATGCGGGCGCCGTCGACGTTCACGGAGATGCGGCCGGAGAGCGGGCCGAGGGCGATGGTGCGGGTCAGTTCCCCCAGTTCCGCGTCTTCGAGTTGTCCGCGGACCCAGACTTCCGGATCGGAGGCGTTTTGCAGAAATTGCACGCTGCCGGAAAAGCGACCGTGCGTGACCTGACCGCCGAGGAGCGAATCCAGACCGATCGTCTCGAGCGGGACGGTGGGCAGGCTGAGCTGCACTTCGTGGACCTGCACGCCGTTCTTCGGAAGGAAGCGGGCGTAGATCTGCACGCCCTGGGCGATGGGATGGCCGTTAAGTTCGTAGGCGTGAAGCCGGGCGATGCCGTTGGCCGGATCGCTGACGTCGATCTCGCCGGACGTCTGGCGGCAGCGGATGGCAAAATCGCGCTTGCGAAACGAGACCTCGAAGCCCGCCAGCCCGACGCGCGTAAGGTTGAGGTCCTCGAAATTGTGGCCCAGACCGGACTCGAGCACCTGCCGGAAGTCCTCCTTGACCCAGCGATCGCTGCCCAGCGCGAGCACGCCGTCGCGAAGATCGAGTTCGTGATGCTCCCCGCCGGCGGTTTCGACTTCGTGCCAGACGGCTTCCTTACAGCCGAAGACCTGGTCGCGGCGGTCGGGGAGCCAGATGGCGACATCGTGGAAGGAGCGACTGGAGAAAGTCCGCCCGCGAATCCGTCCGACCTCGCTGGGCAGCTCAAAGAAGTTGGAGAGGTCGACCTCGACCTCCTTCCGATAGTCTTCGCTGCGGAGGTGGATCGCGTAACCGGTCGTCCACGCCAGCGACCCGCCGACGAGCAGGATGGCAAAGGACAGGAGGATTGGTCGGGTGTGGGGCATGGGAGTTAGAACGGGTTAAACGGGTGATTCGCACGTCGCGTCAGGGATTGGCAAGATGGCGCGCGGCGTCGAGGAAGAACCGATAACTCGCCCGCGTTTCCTCCAGCGTATCGCCGCCGAATTTCTCCATGAACGCCCGGGCCACTTCAAACGCCACCACATGCTCGGCGACGACGCTCGCTGCCGGGACGGCGCAGATGTCGCTGCGTTCGTAATCGCTCCGCTCCGGCGTCAGCGTTTGCAGGTTCACGCTGTCCAGCCCCCTCAGCAGCGTGCTGATCGGCTTCATTACGCCGCGCACGACGAGCGGCATCCCGTTGGTCATCCCCCCTTCCAGACCTCCCGCATTATTGGAGCGGCGAACGAAGCCGAGGTTCGGTGTGACCCGCTGCGACGCATCAAAATCAATCTCATCATGGACCTGGCTGCCCGGGCGCTCGGCGCAGCCGAAACCCAGCCCGATTTCCACGCCCTTGAACGCCTGGATCGACCCGACCGCGGCCATGAGGCGACCGTCGAGCTTGTCCTGCCAGCGGGCGCAACTGCCGATACCCGGCGGCAGGTTGAAAACACGGACCTCGACGATGCCGCCGAGCGTGTCTTTGTCCTGCTTGGCCTGCCTGATCGCCGCGATCATGGCTTCCGCCGCGGTCGCTTCCGGACAATACGCTTCGTTCGCGTCTCGTGCGGTCCGCAGCTCCGCCGCCGAGCGACCGTCGGTCGACCCGGATTTGACCGGCCCAATCTGCACGACGTAGCCGACCGTTTCGATGTCGAATTCGCTTAGCAGACAGGCCGCCACAGCCCCCGCCGCCGTTCGCGAGGCCGTCTCGCGGGCACTGGCTCGTTCCAGAGTCCCGCGGCAATCCGTCGTCAGCCACTTCATTGCCCCCGGAAAATCGGAGTGACCGGGCCGCGGTCGATGGATCGGCGGGGCGGAGTCGATGCGGGCGTCACGATTCGCGATCTGGATGGCCAGGGGTGAGCTGATCGTAACGCCGGAGCGAAGGCCCGACAGGATCGTCGCGTGGTCCTGCTCGATCTTCATCCGCCCGCCGCGACCGAAGCCGCCTTGGCGGCGATGCAGCGCCGTGTTGATGGCATCGAGGTCCAGTTTGAGCCCGGCGGGCAGCCCTTCGATGAGGACGATGAGCGCCTGGCCGTGCGATTCGCCGGCGGTTCGATAGTCGAGGAGGGCCATTGGTCCGATTATACGGCGCGGTGCTCAAAGCGTCGTCGTCTTATGGGACAGCCCTTGAATCACACGGGATTGGGGCAAGAGTCCGTTGGTTATATCCGAGAATTAAGTGCCTGCGCGCTGCGCGCACGCTGGGGGTTTATCGATGACTGCGATGTTAACGTCGCCCGCGCCCATGACCGCGTCTCATCCCGGGACGCCGCCCGAACCGGAGGGCGGGTTCTTTCCGAAGCCGCCCGCATCATTCAAGAGGGCGGGCCTCGACCCGGCGACGGTTGAGTCGCTGATCCTCAAATATCTGTTCGGCGTCGGCTCAGCGATGGGCGCCAAGATCGCCGAGGAGCTGTGCCTGCCCGCGCGGCCGGTGGTGGATTACCTCGCCGGTCTCAAGCAGCAGCAGATCGTCGTTTACGTCGGCGCCTCCGAAATGGACGACTTTCGGTACACGCTGACGGACTCCGGCCGGGATCGGGCCCGCCGTTTCATGGTCGAGTCGATGTATGTCGGGGCGGCGCCGGTACCCATCGACGCCTACATCAGCAGCATCCAGGCGCAGACGATCACCGCGCTTTCGCCGCAGGCGGACGATCTTCAGCGCGCGTTCTCCGACCTGCTCATTACCCAGGAGATGTTCGATGTGCTGGGCCCCGCGATTAATTCCGGCCGCGGCATGTTCCTCTACGGCCCCCCCGGCAACGGCAAGACGGCCATCGCCGAGCGGATCACGCGCTGCTTCGGCGACGAGATTTATATCCCACGCTGCCTGATCGTCGACGGCCTGATCATTAAGCTGTTCGACCCCGCGGTCCACGAGGAGATCCCGGTCGCCCGGGATTCCATCTTCAAAAAGGACCAGATCGACACGCGCTGGGTGAAGGTCCGGCGGCCGACGATCGTTGTGGGCGGCGAGCTAACCATGGAGGCCCTCGACGTGCAGTACAATGCGGCCAGCCGCACCTGCGAGGCCTCGACGCAGCTCAAGTCGAACTGCGGCACGCTCGTGATCGACGACTTCGGCCGCCAGCGCATGAAACCGATCGAGTTGCTCAATCGCTGGATCGTCCCCCTCGAGAAGCGCTTCGACTACCTCGCCCTGCCCAACGGAAAGAAGGTGCGGGTCCCGTTTGATCAGCTCATCATCTTCTCGACGAACCTCGAGCCCAAGGACCTCTGTGACGACGCGTTCCTGCGGCGAATCCCGTACAAGATCAACGTCCCGGACGCGGAGGAAACCGCGTTTCGCAAGCTCTTCGAGTTCGTCTCCCCCGGTCTGGGGTTCACCTTCGACGACCAGGCCCGCGCGGCCGTCGACCATCTGATTGAAAAACACTATCGCCCGACCGGCCGGCCGTTTCGATTCTGCCAGCCTCGCGACCTTTTGCTCCAGGCGAAGAACCGCTGCCTTTACCTGGGGCGACCCCCGGCCATTACGGCGGAGCTCTTCGATTACGCCGTGTCGGTCTATTTCACGATCATGTGATCGCGACCGCCGCGATGCGGCATCCCCATTTCCCGATGGACGGCCGAGGACGGAAGCACCTCGCCAAGTAACTTCACGCCGGTTCGTAAGCCGTGTCGTGCACCGCATCACCGCAGGGACGACCGGTGAGGATGTTCTCGTACACGCGGGCGTAGTTGTCGGCGAAGGCTCGGACGCCGAAGACCTCATAGGCCTGGCCGCGGGCGACTTCCGTTACGCGCCGCGCGAGGTCCGCGTCCTCCAGGGCGGTCAGGAGGCGTCCGGCCAACGCGCGCGGATCGTTGGGCTTGCACAAAAAGCCGTTGCTCTTGTCGGCGATCAATTCGGCGACGCTGCGCACGGCGGTGCCGACAATGACGAGACCAGCGGCCATGGCAAGGGCGATCGGTTCTGTGGCGATCTCGTCGTGGGCGGGACAGAGGAAGACATCGGCGCAGGTGACCAGCTGCGGCCACGACCAGCGCGCGTCCGGCACGACAAGCATATCGCTCATTTCAATCTGTTCGACGAAACGGCGTAGACGGTGCGATTCGGCGGATTCATACGGCATGAGGATGCGAATGGACGGGATAACCTGGCGCACAATCGCCGCTGCCCAGAGGCCGTAGAACTGACCGCCCGCACGGGATGGCGGGCCGGGCATGAGGACGACGGGCCGGGATTCGCCCACCACCCTGGCTCGGAGACCGGCGGCGCGGGCCTTGTTGATGGCCGCGAAATCCGCCGGGCCGCGGATGACGACGACACGCTCCGGTGGGACACCGGCGGTGACCAGTTGTTTACGGGCGACCTGGCTGCCGACAATGACGGCGGACCAGTCGGGAAGCGAACGCAGCCGGCTGGCCGAATCCCGGGCATGATGGGGATCGAGCAAGGTGACGACGAGCGGCGTGGCGGGCAGTCGGGCGCTGCAGACGGCGGCGGCCTGCGGGCCCCAGGCGTGCAGGATTTGCGCGCCGCATTCGCGGGCGGCGGCGGGCAGCCGCGGGGCGTAGTTCATGGCGCGCCAGAGCCTCTGTTCGGCGCGGCGGATGACGCCGCCTTCGGGTTGATGGGCGCGGCGCATCGCCTGCGGGTGGATCGTGCAGACCGTGTGGGGATCATGGCCGTCGGCGAGGCGCGCAAGGAGAATGTCGAGAACGTGCCACTGCGTCTCGTCGCAGGCGCCGTCGAGGACGTGCAGGACCGCGGTCACTGGTCAAACTCGCGACGACCGTAGAAGAACTGCGCGACCTCCTGGCCGAGTTTGATGCCCAATTCGGCGGCGACATCGGCGCCGGATTTGTCGCCGTCGGCGGGCGTGGGGTCCGTCGTCGCCGAGACGCGCCGGCCCGACTCCTCGTCCGGCCAGAGTCGCACGTCTTTTTTGCGCTCCGTGGAAAGTACTTTAACGCGGGCGACGAACTCACCCTTGAAGATCGGGGCGCCGGACTCCGAATTGAGTGTGAAACGATCGATGCTGATGTACAGGACCTGCTCGGCGCCGAGCTTTTCGCCGATCTGGCGGGCGCTCATCTTGGAATAATTGCGGTCGGCCTGGAGATTCTGCCACTCCTGAAACGGCACGATGCGCTTGTTGACATTGAACTCCAGGAAAATCTCCGAGATCGTCTGATGCACCTCGCGGATCGCCTTAGGCTCGGAGATTTGCCCTCCGCGATCATCCACGAGCACCAGAAGCGGCTCCTTGGTCAGTTCGAACTCGGGTTCGATCCAGTCGCCGCCGGTGATGTTCGTGATGGCGGCGGCCATCTGGATGCAGCCGGGGAGAGCGGCGCAGAGAACCAATGTCAAATAGCGAATAGCGAATAGCGAATGAAGACGTAGTGGACGCCGGCTCCCTATTTCGCTATTCGCAATTCGCCATTCGCTATTCATTACTTCCGCCCCCTCAGCGATTCTTCGTGGTCGTGAAATTTCTTTCCCACTTCCTGGCCGAACTGCGTCACCGCCTCGCGGATCAGCTCCGCGTCGGTCTCGTCCGTCGACGCTTGTTTGTCGGCAGGCGGATAGGAGGCCGTTACATCGGTCGAATAGACCGCCTGCTCGCCGGACTCGGCCTCGTAAAGACTGACCGTCCCACGCACGCGGCCGCGGCGCAGTTCGTGTGCCGCGCGCGAGCGCGTCGTGTAATCCAATAGATCAATCCGCAGGACCATGTCGCATTTGAGTTCCTTGCAGGTCTCCAACTGCGTCATGCCCTCCCAGTCCAGACCGGAGCTTTCCTGGAAGTCTTCGATCTCCTGGGCCTTGACGAACTGGGCGTCGAGAAGGTGCTTTTTCAGGTCGTACAGGACGGCATCGCAGACCCGGCGGCGGGCCCGGGGATCAGCGTCCAGCGTCGAGCGATCGGCCCAGACGACGACCGCGACCTTTCGATGGCCGATCTTGGCATATTCGGCCTGGACGGTCTTGGTTTCCGTGGTCGTCAAGAAATACATCGCTTGACAGTTGAGCAGGAAGGGCAGGATGGCGAGAAGCGCTAAGCACGGATAATTGCGAATAGCGAATAGCGAATAGCGAAAAAGGGAGTGGGCATCGTCGTTTCCGTCACTCGCTATTCGCCATTCGCTATTCGTCATTCTTGTACCTTATCGCACCGGCAGCGTGCCCGCCAGCAGGCCATGCACGACCTTAAAGGCCCAGCCGCCGATGAAAAAGAAGGACAGCGCCAGTGCGACCGGCACGGGGGCGAAACGATGCCAGTTCACGGTTGGCGCGCGGCCGGTCAGGGCGATGCGAATCGAAACGGCCACGGCGGCGATCGTGGCGAGGCAGAGCAACATGCCCGTCGGCTGGGCAAGGAGCGCGGCGATGGGATGACCGTGCATGACGTGGGCGAAGGCCGTGGTCATGCCGCAGGTCGGGCAGGGATAGCCGGTGACGAGCATCGTGCCGCAGGGGGCGAAGGCGTTGCCGCCGAGCTGCTGGTGAGTTCCGTAGCCGCGCGAGTCGGGCGTGAGGAGGGACGCGATGGTGAGGACGGCGCTGCAGACGAGGGCCGTCGCCGCAGCGGCGAGACGCGCCTTGTTGCTGACGGGGATGCGCGGTCCGATCCAGCGGGCCAGAAGAGAGGACCGGCGATCGTCCAAGCGGGCCGCAAAAGGCGGGCTGAGGGAGGAAAGGGGTGAAGGCTCCATGACCAAGGGAGTATACCCGCGAATTGTCGCTCAATCACGCGTTAGAGGAGTCTATTGTGCTGGGCGGATCAGGTGCGAGTACGAAAATGGCGGCGTTATGGGATGGTGCGGGGCGATTATGGTCATTGAAGGTCGACGAGCTTTTCGACCGGCGGGGGATGGAGCGGACTGAGCCAGGCGTGCAAGAGAAAGTTGACTTCGCTGACCGTGGCGGATCGCATCGCGCTTTGGGTTTGATCGGCGACGGCGAGGAGCCAAGTATGCCGCCAGCCCTCATAGACGCACAAGACGCTGTTGCGCCGGTTGAACAAGTGGACCTTGCTTTTGCGATCGAAGAGGCCCGACCATCGATGGACCAACCCACCGGGTACGGCCCACCATTGTTGCGGCTTCCACCATGTCATCCCGTGGGGAACGAGTAGGAACAATAGCAGATAGGTCGTTTGTAGAAGGAACAGGCCAGTAACTCTTTTTTGTTGCCAGGATTCGATCATCTGGACGAAAATGGTAAAAAGATAGACTCCCACAAGCCATCGGCCCCCGTTCATCTTCATGTTTCTCTTGATCCGTCGGAGGCTTAGTGTGTCCCCTTGGGATTGGCGCATTCGTTCGGCCGTTTCCTCGATCCGTTTTTCGTTTCCGCTTAGCGCCGCATCCAGTTCCTCAAACGCACCATCGGATTCATCCAAAAGCTTCGCCTCAAAAGACTCGTTGATAGGGTCGATTTCCGGGCAAGGCGTCTTGGACAATAAGAGAAAGGTTTCGTCGATCCGACCCCGCGATGCCAAAGCCTTCACAAATTCCAGACAGGCAGTGGGATAGGAAGTCGACGACGCGAATTCGCGCTTGAGGAACCCTTGCACGATGGTCTCGGCGCTCTCGTCAGTTGATTGCCGAATTGCATTGGCGATGCGCCGCTGCAGTAGCGATCCCCATACACGCAAGAATACGACAAAGAGAACTCCCCCAGCGATTGCAACGACGATCCATTGTTTCGACGTCGCGCGCCACCTAAACGGCACGCCGATCAGTACGATGACTATCAGGGTGGCCACGACCACGAATACAAACCGATACGACGGCTCGCCGATCTTGACTGCCCTCAGCACACCCGGTTCGCCTTCGCGTTTGCGAGGAACGGCCGTGGAAAGAATGTGTTCCGGCCCTTTCATGCCGCGATTATCTCAGCAATCTTATTGGGGGCCAAGCTGACAACGCTCTTTATTCAGCTTGCGGTTTTTGACAGCCCCTTCGAGAATCCCTATCCTACTCCTGCGAATCAGGCTCCTTCGAGCCGGGCCTGAGGCGTCGTTTGTCCACAACAAGTCCAGACACCATCAAGCCAGGAGGACCAAACCATGGCTACCGCGACCGCAACGCCAACCGCCGCCCCCGCCAAGCCGGACGTCAAGATCAAGTACACCAAGTGTCTCATCGACGGCCAATGGGTCGATGCCGCGAGCGGCAAGACCTTTGAGACGATCAACCCGGCGACCGGCGACACGATCGCGCAGGTCGCGGAGGGCGATGCCGCCGACATCGACAAGGCCGTGAAGGCGGCGCGGAAGGCCTTTGACAGCGGACCGTGGGCGAAGATGAGCGGGGCGGAGCGCGGGCGGCTGATGTACAAGCTGGCCGACCTGATTGAGAAGCACAAGGACGAACTGGCGGCGCTGGAGACGCTGGACAACGGCAAGCCGCTGCGCGATTCGCTGAACGCCGACCTGCCGCTGACGATCGCGTGCTATCGGTACTATGCGGGCTGGGCTGATAAGAACCACGGCAAGACGATCCCGATCAACGGGCCGTACTTCTGCTACACGCGGCACGAGCCGGTCGGCGTGTGCGGACAGATCATCCCCTGGAACTTCCCGATGCTCATGCAGGCGTGGAAGTGGGGACCGGCCCTGTCGATGGGCAACACGGTCATCCTCAAGCCCGCCGAGCAGACGCCGCTGACGTCGCTGTTTGTTGCGCAGCTCGCCCTGGAGGCGGGGTACCCGCAGGGCGTCATCAACGTCGTGCCGGGCATGGGACCGGGAGCAGGCGGTGCGCTGGCCAAGCACATGGACGTGGACAAGGTCGCCTTCACCGGCTCGACGGAAGTCGGGCACCTCATCATGGAGGCGGCGGCGAAGAGCAATCTGAAGCGCGTCAGCCTCGAACTCGGCGGCAAGAGCCCGAACATCGTTTTCGCCGACGCCGACGCGGACGCGGCGATCCAGGGGGCCTATTTCGGCCTGTTCTTCAACCAGGGGCAGTGCTGCTGCGCGGGGTCGCGGCTGTACGTCGAGGACAAGATTCACGATCAGTTCGTGGAGAAGCTCGTCGGCATCGCCAAGAGCCGCCGCGTAGGCGATCCGTTCGACATGAAGACTCACCAGGGCCCGCAGGTCTCGCGCGAGCAGTTCGACCGTGTAATGAGTTACATCGACAAGGGCAACAAGGAGGGGGCCAAGCGCGCCGTCGGTGGCAGCCGCGTGGGCGACAAGGGCTACTTCATCGAGCCGACGGTGTTCACGGGCGTGAAAGACGAGATGACCATCGCGCAGGAAGAGATCTTCGGCCCGGTCATGTGCGTGATGCCGTTCAAGGACGTGGAGGAAGTCACGCAGCGGGCGAACCAGTCGGTGTACGGCCTGGCCGCCGCGGTGTGGACGAAGGACATCGAGAAGGCTATGCGGATTTCGAACAGCGTCCGCGCGGGGACGGTCTGGGTGAACTGCTACGACGTCTTCGACGCGGGGGCGCCGTTCGGCGGCTACAAGATGTCCGGCATCGGGCGGGAGCTTGGGGAGTACGGGTTGCAGCACTACACCGAGGTGAAGACGGTGACGGTCAAGATCTGACGCTAACCGTTGCTCGGCTGGGTCGTCGTAATCTGCGTTTTCGTCGGCCCGACCGGAAGCAGCGTCATTCCGGCCGGCCCCAGGGTAATCCCCGTCGCTCGCCAGCGGCCGTCGATGTTTTTCAGGCGAATCTGAATCTCGGCCCGCGCCAATGGATTGACACCGTGGCGAATAGCCTCGGTGCGGGCTGGGGCGTCCAGTGTTGGCTGCGCGGGCGAAGCCGGCTGAGAGGTCGCGCCGGGCTGCGACGATGTCAGAGATGTCGGCTGAAGCGACGCGAGCACGGCCTGGTCCTGCGGTGATTCGGCGGCGATGCGGACATCGGCGATGGCTTGAGAAGCGCCCGGTAGGACGAGCGTCTGCGGCAACAATCCCTTCACATAGTGTGCGACCAGCGAGACCCAGGACTCGACCGTCAGCGTCAAGGCGGCATCGTCCGTGATATCCTTGGCGACATGACCGGCCCCACTGGTACGCAACTGCTCGGCGACTTCCTTTTTGGCGGTCAGGCTCATGATCTCGGCCATGGCCCGTTCATACGCCTGGCGTCGCTCGGGCTGACCGAGGCCGCGTGAGCGGGCGTCCTGTGCGCGGTCCATGGCGGCGAGCAAGGCCCTGGCGACGTCGCCGGGTGGGGCATCGGCGGTGACGGGCGGCGTGACTTCTTCGACAGAAATGCCCTCGTTGGCGGCGTGGCGGCGCTTGTCTTCGCAGCCGATGGCAGTCATGGCGAGAACGGCGCAGAGGGAAACGAGCGCGCGGAACATGGATCGGCTGGTCATCGTCGCGCGAGTCTAAGGCCCCATCCGAGGGGATGCAATTCCGCGCCCATTATTCGTGTCCCCATCGTTGAAGCGATGGACCACCCCAACCTGTACCGTTCTTGCGACCTCCCGGGCGGGGCACTAGACTGGGGCGTCCGGAGTGCATTCGTGCGAGCCAAGTCCGCGATCGATCCATCCCGCCTAGAAACCACGACGCGACGAATCGGCGAAGAGATATTCCGCCGGGCCGAAGCCGCCGCTCCATCTATCCTTTCACAGGAATACTGGCAGACGCGGGGGATGGAATGGCTGACGCGCGATGAGGACCTGAAGCTTCGCCTCTTTCGGTTCATCGAGGCCCTCCCATCGCTTCAAACCCCTGAGGAGATTGCACGGCGCCTCAAGGAAACCGTCGATCGCAACGGAGAGCACGGCCGGCCACTGCCGCTGGCCTTTCAGGCCGCCCTTTCGTACCGTCGAAATGATTCGTGGCATGCCGGGCTGGTCGCATGGGCCGCGAGGTACGCCGCGCTCCGCGCCGCCACACAATTCATCTGCGGCAGCACGCCGCGAGAAGCGATCGAATCGGTCCTCCAACTGCGCCAATCCGGCATGGCCTTCACCCTTGACGTCCTCGGAGAGACGGTCCATTCCGACCGCGTTGCCGAGGAATTGCAGCAGCTCTACATCCGGCTGGTCGAGCAGCTCAGCCTCGCGGCCCCTGGCTGGCCCGCCGCGCCGATCCTCGACTCCGCCCCCTGGGGAACCATCCCCCGTGTCAACGTCTCCATCAAACTCACGGGGATCGTCGCAAATCTCGATCCGGCCGACCCCACGGCGGCCGACGCGGTACTGGCTCGGCTGCGCCCGATCCTCCGCGCCGCGATGCGCCACGGGGCGTTCATCAACATCGACGTGGAGCATTACGCCATCAAGAATGTGACGCTGGATCTCTACCAGCGCATGTTGTCGGAACCGGAGTTCAGCAACTGGCCTGATTGTGGAATCGTGATTCAGGCCTACCTGGTCGATGGCGAGCGCGACATGGCCGGTCTGATCGACTGGGCTCGCCGCCGAGGGACACCCATCACCGTGCGGCTGGTGAAGGGGGCATACTGGGATACCGAAACCGCCGAGGCGATCCGCGAAGGCCGGCCTATTCCGGTCTTCACCGAGAAATGGCAGTCCGATGCGTCGTTCGAACGGATTACACGGATGATGATCGACAACGCGGACATTATCCGACCGGCCTTCGCCAGCCACAATGTGCGTTCGATCGCCCACGCCCTGGCGTTAGAGGAATCGTCCGACCTGCCGCCGCGAACAATCGAATTGCAGATGCTCACGGGGATGGGCGACCCTCTCAAGCGCGCTGTTGTGGATATGGGCCAGCGGCTGCGCGTGTATGCGCCGTTCGGGCAGCTTATTCCCGGAATGGCCTATCTGATTCGGCGGCTTATTGAGAACACCGCCAATGAGTCCTTTCTGCGTCAGAGCTTCGGCGGTCAAGTGCCGATTGCGGAGTTGCTCCGTATGCCGGGGCCGGAACAGAGCGTGAGAATGGCGAAGAGCAAATGACGCGGAGGCGCCCTGCGCCAATTCTTTCAACATTCGCGGAAAGATATATCGTCTCCTATCATTTACTGAATGTCGGATGCCTCTCCGTCGCCGACCCTCACCAAACCCCTGATGATCTTTGACGGCGATTGCGGTTTTTGCCGCCGCTGGGTAGAGCGCGGCCGCTCGCTGACGGGCGACCGGGTGGACTACGCACCGTCGCAGGAAGTGGCCGCGCAGTTTCCCCAGATCACGCCGGAGCAATTCAAGGAGGCCGCGTGGTTGATCCTGCCGGACGGCACGGCGCTGCGCGGGGCGGCGGCGATCTTGCGCGCCTTGCAGGAGGCGCCCGGTCGCGGGTGGATGTACGGGGCGTATCGGCGCATTCCCGGGTTGGCTGGCGTCAGTGAGGCATGTTACACGTGGGTCGCGGGCCATCGGCCATTCATGTCACGGATGACCAACGTTCTGTACGGCGCTCACACGGCCCGGCCGACTTTTGAAAGGGGCATGCGCACGTTCCTGCGGCTTTTGGGCGTGGTCTATTTGATCGCCTTCTGGTCTGCGTGGTCGCAGGTGCCCGGTCTTGTCGGACGCTTGGGAATTCTGCCCGCCGAGGAGTTTCTTCAGGCCGTCAGCCAACAACTGGGCCCGGAGCGACATTTGGAAGGATATTGGCGGGTTCCCTCCCTCTGCTGGTGGATCGGGGCGTCTGACAACGTTCTGGCGGGATTGTGCGCCGGTGGTCTTCTCCTTTCGATTCTCGTCGTCCTCGGAATCGCACAAGGGCCGTGCTTTCTGGCGCTCTGGGCGATGTATCTTTCGTTCGTCAGCGTGGGGCAGGATTTTTTCAGCTTTCAGTGGGATACGCTGCTGCTCGAGACCGGACTGCTCGCCGTTTTCGTCGCGCCGTGGCGGCTTCGATCCTGGCGCGGGCCGGAACATCACCCCCCTACCGCGTTTGTGTGGCTGCTGTGGCTGCTCCTGTTCAAACTGATGTTTCTCTCGGGTGCGACGAAACTCAGTTACGGCGACGCTACGTGGCATGACCTCACGGCCCTTACCTATCACTACGAGACGCAGCCGCTGCCGACCTGGATCGGCTGGTATGCCCACCAATTGCCGCGCTGGCTGCAACAAGTTTCCTGCGCGATCATGTTCTCCATCGAACTTGTTCTGCCGTTCTTCATCTTCGGGCCGCGGCGGCTGAAACAACTCGCGTTCTGGGGCTTCGCGGCCCTGCAATTGCTGATCGGACTGACCGGAAACTACAACTTCTTTAACATTCTCACGGTCGCGCTGGGCTTCCTTCTGCTCGACGACGCCATGCTATCCCGCGGACCAGTCGCACACGTTCCTCCGGCGGTCCGACGCCCCCTTTGGCGCCGCGCAAGCATCGCGGTCCCGGTGGTCTTCATGGTGACCGTCAGCACGGCGGAGTTCTGTCAGGAACTCACCGGCCGTGATGTCTCTCCGGGCGTGTCCCGCGCGCTGTCCTACGTGCGGCCGTTTCGATCGATTAACGGTTACGGCCTGTTCCGGGTGATGACGACGACCCGGCCGGAGATTGTCCTGGAAGGCAGCGACGACGGTCGGACCTGGATCGAATATGAGTTTCAATTCAAACCGGGCGACCTGAAAACAGCGCCGGCATTCATCGAACCGCATCAACCACGCCTCGATTGGCAGATGTGGTTCGCCGCGCTGGCTGCGCCGCGCTATCCGGCGTGGTTCGCGCGCTTCGCGGTTCGGCTGCTCGAGGGCTCACCGGCGGTAACCGGCCTTCTGGTCAAGACGCCATACCCCGACCGCGCTCCGAAGTACCTGCGCGCCGTGCTCTACCGGTATAACTTTACGACGCGCGCCGCACGCGCAGCGACCGGCGAGTGGTGGAAGCGAGAACGACAGGGGCTTTATCTTCCGCCGATTTCGCTTCATGGGCTTAGACAGAATCGAAAATGAGCATGATTGGCTCGGTTGATCAATTCCCGATTGAATCGGAACTGCCGAACGGTTACGATCTGTGTTTTCCAGGCGACAGTCCGTGTGAGAAGATCCATGAACCGACGGCAAGTGGCCCGGGGCATTGGGGCGACTTCCTCCCTTGTCACTGGCGTTGCTCTGACACTGAATTGGGCGATGGTGGGCTGCGATTCCATCGCGCTCCTTGCGACACCGATTCCGAACTGCAACGATCCGGTGATTTGTTCGTTATTATCACCGGCGCCCGCGCTCCCTACCAGCATCTACGATCACTTCGGCTCACAAAAGAGCCCGGACGAGGCCCGATCACTCGTCACCGCCGCCGGACTCGATCCCAACCTGCCGGAAAGTTTTGCCCGTATAGGGCTGATCCATATCTCGGATAAACTCATCTCCGATGGGCGGGATCGTTTCTTTAATCAGCTGTTGGGAGACCCGGCCTCGATCGGACAAATTTTTGCGGAGACCAATCAGCTTTTCGCCATTACGCTCGACGCGCTCGTGCCGGTCGATCCCGCGAAGGACCCCGATGGCATCCTCGCTTTTCGGCGACAGACTCTACTCACTTTGTTGCTGCGCTTCCGCCTGGCCGAGACCAATCTCAAGATCCGTCCGGATCGTGATCTGCGCTTGGGCTCCCGGGTTTTTCCAGCCGGGTCGGAAGTCAGCACAGGCATGGATATTGCCGCGGGTGAAACGGGCCCCGTCGGGTTGCAGAGCGGGGGCGTGAGCTGCGCCGCCTGCCACGCATCGGTGGACCCCGCCTCTGGCCGCATGGTGACGGGCAGGGCCAATCCCGATCTGAACATCGGCCTGTTCCTTGCGCTCTCTACGAACACAACCTCTTCCTTTCTGAGATTCAACAAGAACCAGATTGATCCGTTCGACCCTCGCTTTCCATTGACCGGACGACGCATTATCGACAGTGAAGGCCATCCGGTTCGACTCCCTGATCCGGTGGCCTTTGAGGCGGCTGTCGACGACGTGGTGCTGACGATTCCCCCGGGCGGCTTCGACGCGGCCGCCGATGCAACGACGGCAGTGAGCAAGATCCCCGACTGTTTCGTCTTCGGCGAAGGAGGCATGGGCTGGGATGGCGGCTTTCAGATTGGGCCGTTTGGCGGAGTGGCGGCGCTGTCCAGCGCCGTGCACTCGTTTGAAATCAACTTCCTTTCTCCAGCAACGATCAGCCGCCTGGTGGCCGATCTCGACCCGGAAGTCTACCTCGGGCTCGTCCTGCAGAACGCCGGTGATCCGGCATTGCGGCTGCCGAACGATGTGAAGCCGTCGGAATGGCTGCGCCAGAATTACCCCAGCGCGGAACGCGGAGTGCTCCTTGAACTGCCCGGCTATCCCAGTCCTTCCCTTTTTTCGCTCAACGGCCTGGTTTTCAGTCCGCCCGATGAGACCTTTATGTATTCGGTGTTGGCGCTGTCCGCGTTTCAGCAGAGCCTGACCGTGCCGCCGAACACATCACCTGAGAACCAGATCAACCTTCACAGCGGAGCAGTGCTTCGCGGAGCCGAAGTCTTTCGCGCGGCCAACTGTATCTCCTGCCACACACCGCCCTACTTCACCAACGGCAGCATCATTCCCTACAGCGAGATCAAGACCAGCCCGAAGCGGGCGAAAGGCCGGCGTATCTACGACGGCCGATTGGTCGAGGCCAGCGTGCCCAGCTTCGACCAGCCTGTGCCGCTCCCTTCCAATCCGAATCTCATTGTCCTCCCACCGGATCCCCGCGCTTCCAGCAACTTGCTGCTTCCGCGAGGCCTTGACAATCCCGAAGGCGGCTACAAGGTGACCGGACTGCTGGGCACTTACTTCAAGGCGCCCTACCTGCACGACGGAAGCGTTGCGTCGACCGAGGGGGCGATCCACGTTGCGGCGGATGGGAGCTATTTGGTCGTCGATCGCGGCGGAATCGGCATTCCGGGCACGACCAAATCAGGAAGAGCGGTTCACGCGGGCAATTCGCTTCGCGTGCTGCTCGACCGCGATCTTCGCCGGATTCTCCTGGAGAACAACGCGTCCGATCCGACGCTGGTGACCAACGGGGTCGAGGGCACGGGTCATGAGTTTTTCGTTGACCCTGCAAACGGATTCAATTTTCAACAGCAGACGGATCTCATCGCATTCCTCCTTGCACTGGATGACAACCCCGGCGAGTGATACCGATTTGGTGTCACGGAACGGTCTCCGTTCACTTTCAGAAGTAGAAACCGTATTGGGTAGGGCCGGAATTGAACCGGCGACACACGGATTTTCAGTCCGTTGCTCTACCAACTGAGCTACCTACCCGGGCAGCCAAACGCGTTGGTTTGGGACGGAGATTATTAGCCGATTTGTCGAGGTTGGCAAGGACGCGGGCTGTCCTAAGTCGTCGACACCGCAGCGTCGCTCAATCTCAACGGCCGGCAGGGGCGCCGAACGTTATGCTTAGCGAGCGAATTTTGACGGGTCCAATCCGCCGAGGCCCTGGTCCCAGCCGATGGTGATGCCACCGCGGCGCGACTCGCGTTTCTCGCGCCGCTTCTGCGCCTCCTGGCGTTCGCGCTCCCGCCGGGCCAGTTCCTCCGGCGATGGCGGCGCGGGCGGTTTTTTCATCGTCAGCGAAATCTTTTTCGCCTCGGTATCGACGCCCAGCACGCGGACCTCGACCTCCTGACCGGGCTTGACTTTGTCCGTCACATTCTTGACGTGGGCATCCGCCAGTTCGGAGATGTGGACCAGTCCGTCGATCCCCTCTTCCAACTCCACGAAGGCGCCGAAATCGGCCGTCCGCGCGACTTTGCCGGTCAACACCGTGCCCGGCGCGTATTTTTCCTTCGCCGCCGCCCAGGGGTCTTCCTTCAGATTCTTGATGCTGAGCGCGAGCCGGCGCTTTTCCGCGTCGACGGCCAGGATCTTGACATCGATCACGTCGCCTTCCTTGAGAATCTCCGCAGGATTGCGCACGCGACGAGTCCAACTCAGTTCGCTCACGGGCAGGAGCCCCTCGACGCCCGGCTCCAACTCCACGAAGGCCCCGAAGTTTTGCAATCGCAGAACGCGGCCCTTGAGCTGGTCGCCGACATTGTAGCGCTGGGCGACGCTCTCCCAGGGGTTGGGCCGCGCATCCTTCAGGCTCAGGGAGACTTTGCGCTCCTCGCGCTGGAGCTTGATGATCTTGACCTCGATCTCGTCGCCGACCTTGAGGACTTCCTCGGGCTTGTTGACGCGGCCCCAGCTCATGTCCGTCACGTGCAGGAGGCCGTCCATGCCGCCGATGTCCACGAACGCGCCATATTCCGTCAGGCTGCGCACCTTGCCGCGGCGGATCTCTCCCAACTGCAGTGCGGCGAAGGTCTCGGCCTTGCGATGCTCGTCTTCCTTCTGTTGATACTTCCTACGGGACAGGACGATGGAGTCCTCGTTCGGATCGCACTTGGTCACTTCCGCGTGGATCGTTTGGCCGAGCAGGGCGGAGATGTCCTTGAGAAAGTGGAGATCGACCTGGCTGGCGGGGATAAAGCCGCGGAGGCCGTCGATGTCGACCTCCAGGCCGCCCTTGTTCATCCCCTTCACGACACCTTCGACAATCGTGCCGGCTTTCAAGTCGCGCAAGAGCGACATCTGCCGGGCCTTGCGCCGGGAGACGGCGAGCAGGCCGCCGGGCAAATCCTCTCCGCCGACGAGCGCCACTTCGATGTCGTCGCCGACAGCGTATTTTTCGTCCTGGCTGAATTCGGTCAGCGACATCGCGCCGAGGCTCTTGCCGCCGAAGTCGATGAGCACGTCTTGCGAGCCGATGTTGGCGATGCGGCCCTTGAGGATGGACCCCTCGATGGGCTCCTGGGGCGTCGGGGTCCGCGCGGCAGCCGCCGCCAAATCGTCGAGCGTCGCCCCGTCCATGGCCTCTTCCACCGCACGGTCAATCGCGGCGTCTCCCTCCGACATGTCGACCGGTAGATCGGTCCGCAGGTTCGCGAAGGGATCGGCGGAGGCCGTGGATCCCAGCGCGGTGCCCGGGGTGTCGGGTTGATCAGATAGGTGCGTGGGTTCGGTCATAGGAGAGAAGGCGTGACTAACAAACCATCGAGCGATTCTCGGATTTCCCCCAATTGGTTCACACTCGGCGAAGCGTCCAACAACAGAGAATAGCGTACCTTAACAGGCGGTCCATGTCGAGTCTCCGCCGCGCAGAGCGCCGGTTCCTTGCAAGCCATTATACCAAAGAAAAGGCCCCAGGCAGGCGGGCCTGGGGCCTTCTAAATCGCATTATCGTTACCCGTCAAGGCCGGACCGATTTACATGATCTCTTCTTCAGGCTGGTGGAGATTGCCGTCGCGGTCCAGAAAGCCTTCCAGCTTGCGGCAGCGGACGGGGTGCTGGAGCTTGCGGATCGCCTTGGCCTCGACCTGTCGGACGCGCTCGCGCGTCACCTTGAAGATCTTGCCGACCTCTTCGAGGGTGTAAGTGTAGCCGTCGCCAATGCCGTAGCGAAGCTTGATGATCTCGCGCTCGCGATAGGTCAGGCTCTTGAGCACCTGCTCGATGCGATCCTTGAGCATCTCGTTGGTCGCCGTGCTCACCGGGCTTTCGGCGGTGCCGTCTTCGATGAAGTCGCCGAA
This sequence comes from Phycisphaerae bacterium, assembly GCA_035275405.1. Classification (NCBI taxonomy): domain Bacteria; kingdom Pseudomonadati; phylum Planctomycetota; class Phycisphaerae; species Phycisphaerae bacterium. The sequence goes on along the minus strand of DATEMU010000001.1, from coordinate 115,834 downwards.
GTAGGAATCCTCGCCCTCGCCGACCGGCCGATCCAGCGAGATCGGATGGCGGCTGATCTTGAGGACGCGGCGGACCTCGGTCAACGGCATCCGCGCCTTCTTGGCAATTTCCTCAATAGTGGGCTCGCGGCCGAGTTCCTGGAGCAGCTCGCGGGAAATATTCCGCAGGTGGCTCATCGTTTCGATCATGTGGACGGGGATGCGGATCGTCCGGGCGTGATCAGCGATGGCGCGGGTGATCGCCTGGCGAATCCACCACGTCGCGTAGGTGCTGAATTTGTAGCCGCGGCGATATTCGTACTTGTCCACGGCCCGCATCAGGCCGGTGTTGCCTTCCTGGATGATGTCGAGGAAGGGCAGGCCGCGATTGCGGTATTTCTTGGCGATGGAGACGACAAGCCGCAGGTTCCCGCCGGAGAGCTTGCGCTTGGCGTCTTCGTACTCGGAGAACACGCGCCGGATATCCGTCACGCGCTTGCGGAGCATCTCGGGCGTTTCGAGGACCAGGTCCTGAAGACCGGCGACTTCGTCGGTCATGGCCTCGCGCTCTTCATCCGAAAGGGCGGCCGATTTTCGCGGATCGGCGAGCCGGGTTTCGAGATCCGCCAATTTTTCCGAAAGGGCAAAAAGCTTTCGCATCATCGGCGTGACACGGCTGGTCCGCAGGGCCAGCTCTTCCAGGAGCGTGACGGCCTTGCGTCGGCGCTGCTGGATTCGCCGCCAGATGATTCGCTTGTTTGATTCACTTGGGCGGCCTTCGTGAAGCTTGGCCCAATCTTCCTGATTCAACTCCATGAGCTTCCGGCATGTCACCAGGTTGCCGGGGAGTCGCTGCAATACGGCGTGTTTGACCTGGTTCTCGCCGCTGGAAATTTTCATTGTGCGATCGAAGGGCAGCGAACCGTCGTTGACCGCTTGAAGCGTCTCAATGGCGGCGCCCAGACTGCAATCCGACTCCAGGACCTTACGTCGAAACGCCGTCCGGGTCAGTTCGATCTTCTTGGCGAGGGTGATTTCCTGCGTGCGCGTGAGCAGCGGGATTTCTCCCATCTGCGTCAGGTACATCCGCACCGGATCGTCAATGCGCCGGCTGGGCGCCTCGATCGGAAAATCATCTTCGGCGGGGATGGGTTCGTCGGGGGCGAAGGGCTTTTTGCGGTGTTCGGCCGATTCATCCCCAAAGGTCAGCTTGGCCGCTTCGGCCTCGTCGACCATATCGATGCCCAGTTCATCGACCTTTTGCAGAATTGCTTCGAGACGATCGGGGAGGATCGCTTCGTCGGGCAGGGCCTCGTTCAGTTCCTCCCAGGTGAGAAACCCGCGCTGCCGGCCCTTTTCGATCAGTTCGTTCACGCTCAATTCCACCGGATCGACCGTTGCCTCTTTGGCGGCGGGGGCGGCGGGTTGTTCGGCTATCACTTCAGTCATCGCTCTCGTCATGTTGTGCGGCTCCAACTTGTTTGCGACATTGGCCAAGGGCCTCGCGGGCCCGGCCGTCAAGATTCCTTTCGCGGCGGCGGCCGCAACCGTGCGGCGACCGACCTTCTTTCTCCGTTCGAGAATTCGGGCGGGGATCTGTCACGATCCGCCTCGCCTGACGAATTCCCGCCGAAACTACGGCGCGCTCGGCTCGGCACCCACGGTCGCCGGGGTCGCTCGATGCCTTTGCGCCGCAAAATGGCCCACCCCCCGGGCCACCTGGAGCAGCTCGTGTCCCGTCGTTCCGTGCGGGGCCTGCGTCATGGCAGGTCTGGCACGGTGCGCGGCTGCCAGCTCCTGAAGCCGGCGCTGCTCTCGAATCTGCCGGAGGCGGGCCAGCGCACCTTGTACAGTGCCGCCGTAATTGCCACGTCGCTGTCCGGCCAATTGCAAATCCATGATCCTCGCGGACGTCTCCACGGATTCGAACCGGCTCATCACGCCGGAAAGCGACCATTCCGCCGGTCGCTCCAGGAGTTCCGTTATCGCAAGGGCGATCTCCCGCAAGTGCGAGTCCGTAATCTCGCGCGGATCGAACTCCGCGGCGATTTCCCCGAAATACTCCGGTGCATTCAGCAGGACCTCCAAGAAGTCCCGCGCCGCCCGGTCCGTCGCATTCAGCACCGTCGCTGGCCGGGATATAGGCGGAGTTCCCTCCGACCGATCCGGCGTTTTCGAGACGCCGCCCGACCGTCGCGCAACGATCCTGAGTTGTCGACTTACTTCCTCACCGGAGAGACCAAGAAGCTTACCGACCTGGTTGAGAATCAACCCCCTTTGAATCGGGTCGCAGGCGCCGAAATCGCCGGATCGGGCGATAAGGCCCAGGAACTCCTCGACCGCCCTCCGCCGGTCAGGGGCCGTGGCCTCGCCTCGGCACTGCGTTAAAACCTGTTTCCATTTGAATTCTAGCCCTCCGATGGCCGAGGTCAAAACCTCGGAAAAAGCGGCGGGACCCGTGGATAACAGGTAATCCGCGGGGTCTTTACCTTCTGGGACCTTGGCCAGGAGCACTTCCATGGTTTCGGTCAGAAAAAGGGGCAGGGCCTGATCGGCGGCACGCTGGCCGGCGTCATCCGAATCGAAGACCAGGATGGCGCGATCGACGTATCGCCGCAGAAGCCGGACATGATCGGGGGTAAGGGCCGTGCCCAGGGTCGCCACAGCGTGGGTAAACCCGGACTGCTGGGCCATAATGCAATCGACGTAGCCCTCGACGACGACGGCGGTCTTCTGGTCGCGGAAGGCGTCCTTTGCGGTCGCCAACCCGTATAAACAGCGGCTCTTATCGAAGAGCAATGTCTGAGGGGTATTAACGTATTTGGCCTCGTCATCGCCTAACGTGCGACCCCCGAACCCCACGACGCGATTCATGGCGTCCACGATGGGGAACATCAGGCGGTTTCTAAAGGCGTCGTAGTGCCCCTCCCCTTCCTGACGGGGACGCACCAAACCGGAGGCCAGTAGCAAGTCAGCGGGAATTCCCTTCTGTTTGGCTGCCGTCGATAAGGCCTCCCAGCCGGGGGGAGCAAAACCGATGGCGAAGCGCGCAATTGAGTCCTCGGTAATGCCGCGGCCAGCGACGTATTCGCGGGCCGCGCCACCTTCAGCGGAATTGAACTGCTTCTGGAACCATGCGGCCGCCCAGCGATTGACGCGTTCGATGTCCAACTTGCCGGGTCCGGCGTCGGAAGATCGCGTCCTGGATTCGGATTCCGTTGAAATCCCCGCCCGCTGGGCCAGAATCGTGCGAGCCTCGGGAAAGCTGACGTTTTCCCGCATTTGGATGAATTTGAAGACGTCGCCTCCGGCGCCGCAGCCGAAGCACTTAAACGCCTGCCGTTCGGGAGTCACATGAAAAGAGGGGGTCTTTTCGTTGTGGAAAGGGCAAAGGCCCCTAAACTGCCGCCCAGCCCGTTTGAGGGTCAAATACGAGGACACCACGTCCACGATTTCTGACGCCTGGCGAATCTGCTCGGTAAGTTGTTCTGTGGACCGTCCGGCCACAAGCACTCCTGAAAGAATCTTGTCCGCTTTAACTTCCTGAGGACCCGTCCGTTGAATCCAACCCGGAAATTGGACCTAAGTGCCTGTGTTTACAGGGCCTATTCCCCCTGAAACGAGGGGTCGAAAGACCCACAAGTATAACACCAAATTTAGCAGAGGGCAAATTATCGGCGAAAAAAGATTATCAACCGTGGGAAGAATTTGCGTTTCACATCTATCGGACGTGAGTTAACTGCGCGAGAACTCAACGCGAGATTAATAGGATAATTATTATCCGCTTTATCGCGGGGAGATGAAGGGCTCTTCCGGATTGGAGTGGACCCTGAAACTCGGTCGAGACGGACTAATCGTACTCCGACTCCTCGCGCTCCTTGCTGTCCGCGCCCTCTTCGCGCGCCGTGGCTTCTTCCACCACAAATTGTCCCGGTATCGATCCGCTCTTGCACAAGGCGTGAAGGATGTCCACTACCTCCGAATAGGGTACCGCCAGGCCGGTCGGACGGCCCTCGTCGTCCGTTTCGAACCGGTCGCCGAGGAACTTGACGAACTCCCGTACCATCAACGGCGCATCCAGCTTCGGGGAATTTATCCCGGTCCGTTTGTTGCGGTAAATCACGGTCAAGTGGTCGTCGTCGCGCTGCGCGCTGATCTGTGTCAGAAGGCGGCGGCCATCCTTGCGTTCGCCGGGAAAAATGGCGGGCGGGTTGCACTTCATCTGATTACCGAATAGGGCGATCCGCGGCTCAACGAGGCGCTGGACGTAAATCAAGAACGGCCCCTTGCTGTCCACCACGTCAAGAACGAAGTTGTCCCTGTCCATCACCTTTGACTCGATCGCCGGATGGGTCCGGCGGCGGAGGGCCAGATACGCGCGAATACGGATGTCCTCATCGGCGTCGTCCAGGAGTTTCCGCAGCTGCTCGCCGGCTCCGTGCAACGCGGTCGCATATCCCAGTTCGTCGATCGCCTGGAGCCGAAACGCGCTGTTCGGCTCGCGCGCATGCTTGCCGACCACGGCGACGCTGTCGTTGTCTTCCAGCCGCAATCCGGTGCGGCCTGAATAATATGCGACCTCGGGTTTGGGGCTGTGGTAATGCTGGCGAACAATGGGCAGCGCGGCCTTGCCAATCGCCTCCCAGGCCAGGCCGATCGACTCAAACTCGGCCCCTTCCTGCGTGATCTCGTCGCTGAGTTCCTTCGCCCGCCGTTCGAGCATCGCGGGATGCTCGTTCAGCGTGGTATGCATGACCCGCTCCAGGAACACCCGCTTGCGGTCGTTGAATTCCGGCGGGAGAGTAAGTTCGATCGTGCTCGCGCCCTTGGCGTCGGCGATGGGATCGGCCTTGGCATACCGACCGTTGAGACGGGAGACGATTTGCTGGGCGATGCTGTAGCGCGGATCGTTGAGAACGAGGCGAATGCGCCGCGGCTCCTTCACGATGCCCCCGCTCAAGACAAAACCGACCTTCAAGTCAACCTTGGACGTCGCCAGGCCCGCCCGATCAAAGGGGCTGACAAAGACCGGCCCGCTGCCCGTGGCAAGAGTTTTTCCTTCAATCACTCCTGACGGAGTGTCGGCAAACAACTTCAGGTCACACAGTACGAGCCGGCCGCCGACGAGCGAACGCGATTGCGAGCCCATTCTTTCGACCACAAGGTCGAACCGATCCCCCTTCTTGGCCCCTGCGGGAATCTGGCCGACGACGTTGACCATCGCGCTGTCCCGCCCCCTGAGAATCTCATCGACGGTCTCTCCGGGTGCGCCGATTTCCTGGGTTCGGCGAACCTCTTTGGTAATGTAGTCCTTGACCTGCTCCGGGCCGTCGACGCCGCCGGTATCGACCAGGTCCACCACCAGCCCGAAGCCCCGAACGTGATTCATGCGCAGCCCGTCGATCGTGACGTACTCTCCGACGGTGCCCTGTACGGCACGGCTGTTGGAAGCGAGGGGTGGATTCGCCGACGGCTGTTCGCCCTTATCCTTAAAACTGTCCCAAAAGCGATCCCACTCTTCCTGGGTGGCGCAGCCGCCGAGGGCCACGCCGATTGCCAAGGCGAAGGCGGCGAGATGACGAAGTCTCAGCGGATGGTACCGGGGCGGGAACATAGGTCTTTATCGGCTCGCATCATCCAGCGAGCCTCGCGGGCGGGCAAGGGATCCTCTCCGTTCGCATCGAACTTGCTGGTGGAGGATCAAATGCAAAAATCCAGGGCGTGGGGCGCTGCGGACGCATGTTTCGGCGGACGGACCTTCAATTCCGGCGCGCTGGTCGTCACGGTGCAGCCCGGCGGGACGCTGGTGGTCAGGAAGGTCGAGCCCCCGATGGTGCAGCCTTCGCCGAGGATCGTATCGCCCCCCAGAATAATCGCGTTGGCGTAGATCGTGACGTTGTCCCGCACGGTCGGATGGCGCTTGTAACCGCGGACCATGCGACCGCGCTCGTCCTTGAGGAAGGAAAGCGCGCCGAGCGTGACTCCCTGATACAGCTTGACGTTTTCGCCGATCTCCGTGGTCTCGCCGATGACGACGCCGGTGCCATGGTCGATGAAGAAACTCCGGCCGATTTTGGCGCCGGGGTGGATATCGATCCCGGTGCTCTGGTGGGCCCATTCCGACATGGTTCGCGGTATGAGCGGCACGTCCATGAGATACAGCTCGTGGGAATAGCGATAAACCGTGATGGCGAGCAAGCCGGGATACGCCAGGATGACCTCATCGGTATTCGCCGAGGCGGGGTCGCCGTCGTAGGCGGCTTGGACGTCCAGCGCGAGCATCGCGCGGATGTCGGGGATTTTCTGGAGAAACGCCTGGGCGTAGTCGCGGGCCTTTACGTCGAGCGTGATGGCCTGCAAGTCCGAGCCGGTCGGATCGTAATTGCCCTCGATCTCGTTCTGGTGGCAGAAGGAGCGGAAGAGTTGGAGATACATCGCCTGCCCCAGGCGAGGGATCAGATCGCCAACGTGATACCGGACGTTCTTCGTGCTGAGGTTCTGTCTCCCGAAATAGCCGGGATAGGAGACCTCCATCAACATCTCGATGATACGGACGATTTCGCCCGCAGTGGGCAAATACCCGCGGTCGATGTGCCGCGTCCGCGGATCGGCCATGTAGCTCTCGACAATGCGGTCCACGAGGGCCGGGAGCTTGTCGTCGATATCGAATTCACCGAGCATCGAAGGAATTATACCCGGTTCGAAACGATGCTGTTAGGGCCTGATTAGATCGGCAAGCGATTCCGGCAAAGGCGACGAAAGGCAATCCGCACTACCCCGTTGTCTGATAACTAGCGACGGCGTGATGCTGGGCGGCGGAGCGTAGGTTCATGTCGGATCGGGCATACAGAATCGTCTTGCTGCAGGGGCTCACATTTGCGACGGTCGGTTCGTGGTTGGTCGGTGGATGGTTGCTACATCACTTCCATCCGGTGTTCCCGGAGAGTCAGGCCGGCTACCTTATCGCCACGGCTATCATGAGCCTATGCGTACTTTCGATTTGGCGGAAGTACGTTCGTTGGACTGGCCTACGGTCAACATGCACCGCCGCGTTGACGGCGCTCATGTTCGTACAACTCTTTATCTGGAAACCGATTTGGGGGGCTGGCCAATGCGCGGTTGAAGAACAGGTAAGCGGGGGGCAGGCGATAGGGATACCGGGAATTTGGTGCGCTGCTTGTTGCGCGCTCTGGTGGGCGGGCAATTCCTTAAGCGAAAAAACGGCTCAAAGGAGAATCAATATGTCCAGTGACGCTGTGCGGCTGGCACTGGGTGCCAGCCTGGTCCCTTTTCTTCCCGGATTGGTGCTGTTTACGTTTGGTACCATCGGTGCCTTTGACCTTGTTGATAGCCTACCGGCAACAATTTGGTTGACTTTGGAGATTGCTTCTGTAACTGGCGTCATTGTCTGGTGGCTTATTTGGCGATGCAAAGTCGAATGGACCCGCCGACGGCAACTCCAAACCATTCTGTTGGCCGCGCTTGTCCTGTTATCTGCCGCAATCGTTTTTGTTCCTACAGATGCGACATATTGGGGAGATCAGAAAACAAGTGAACTCATTCAAACGATAGTAAACTCCGTTCCATTCTTCGCTGCAACCCTCTGGTTTGGTGGTTCGGCATATTTGTGGCGATCGAGTGGACCGACATTTGACCTGAGCAGCATGCAATCCCCCATGAATTACGGCGCTGTCGTAGCCTGCCCTCAATGCTCCTACAACCTCACCGGCCTGCGCGAGGTGCGCTGTCCCGAGTGTGGCTGGGCTTCGACCGTCGATGACATCGTGAATCGAAGCCTGGCGGAACAATTCGCCCTGTTCGGGGGCTCGGTCTGACCGACCTGAGACCTACCCCGATCATTCGTTAGCGGGTAGAACGGTCCAAGTCCAAGCGAGCGAGGATGCTTGCAACGGCTCTTCGGGAATGGATTGAGGAAGGACGACATGCTCGACCAATGGTCTCGGACCTTGAAATCGCTTTGCATCATCTTTGTGTTTCTTTCAGGTTGCGACGTCTGGCGGCCGCCCACGCCGACCGAGGCTGAACTCGACAAGGGCTTGGTGGTGATGTACCCGGGTTCGTTCAACACGACCATCGAGATGCTGGGGTTTTATGAGGGGCTGCGTCAGGGCGGCGTCGACGAGGCCATTGAGTTGGTTCAGTGGGCTGCCTTTCTCGATCATTATTACGATCCGACCGGGGCCCAAGTTCGAAACGACGAACGCGCTCGGCAGGAAGCGGCTCGATTCGCGGCGTACAAGCAGGCCCATCCCGATCGACCGGTCACCCTCCTTGGGTATTCCGGAGGCGCCTGGTTCGCAATTCTGGTTGCCGAAAGAATGCCGGAAGGGACGCAGGTGGACCGGTTGATTTTGATGAGCGCCGCCATGCACCGCAGCTACGACGTGTCGGCGGCGCTGGCGGGGACGCGCGAAGAGATCGTGCTTTTCTGGTCCCCCCGGGACCAGTTCACCCAGGACCGTGGCGTGGAGGAAAATCTCGCGGACAGCACTCACGGCCCGCCGGCCGCCTCGTTTGGTTTCGACATGCAGGACGAGCGGCTGATGCAGATCGAATACGACCCGGCGTGGGAGCAGTACGGCCACTATGGGGAACACGCGGACTACTTGCCCCTCGTGGGCTGGATTGGTCAATTCGTAGCGCCATGGGTGGCCAAAGCTCCCGACGCCGGCGCTGCGACACGCCGAATACCAGACGGCTATTGAAAACAGGCGATTCGTCCTAGACTACGGCTGAAGTCACCTACCTCCCATGAACCACGGCAATGGGCGCGAGGCAGGACTTCGAGGGATTCGCCCACGCCATGGACTTTCAATCGCTCGGCAACACGGTCGTCGTCGGCCTGCAATGGGGCGACGAGGGCAAAGGAAAGATCGTCGATCTCCTGACCGAGCACTTTGACGTGGTCGTGCGCTTTGCCGGCGGAGCCAATGCCGGCCACACCGTGCGGATTGGCGACGAGATATTTGCCCTGCACCTGATCCCAAGCGGCATCCTCCGGCCTGAAGTCATCAATCTCATCGGTCCGGGCGTCGCGCTCGATCTGGAGGCCTTGCTCGCGGAAATCGACGCCCTCCGCTCCCGCGATATCAGGATCGCCGAGAATCTGCTGATCTCCGACCGGGCCCATCTGGTCATGCCCTATCACAAGAAACAGGATCGGCTGGAGGAGGCGCGTTTGAGTCCGGATCGCAAGATCGGAACGACGGCCCGCGGCATCGGCCCCTGCTACGCGGACAAGATGTTGCGTGCCACCGCCTTTCGAATGGGGGATCTGTTTGATCCCGCAGGTTTTCGCGCGCGCTTGGCGGAGGTCGTCTCCGATCGCAATCGCGTCTTTACCGCCCTTTACAGCGATACCGAGTCGTTGGAAGCGGACGCCATCGCGGGTCAGTGGCTGTCATACTCCGACCGATTGGCGTCTCACGTTTGCGACACCACGGCCGTGCTGCACGAAGCCCTCACCGCCGGTCGGCGGGTCCTCTTTGAAGGAGCGCAGGGCAGCCTCCTGGATATCAACCACGGGACGTTTCCGTTCGTGACCAGCAGCACCTGCACCGCCGCCGGGGCCGCCGCGGCCGCCGGCGCGCCGCCCACGGCGATTCAAAGCTATCTCGGGGTGCTAAAGGCCTATTCTACGCGCGTCGGCGGCGGCCCTTTTCCGACCGAACTGACCGACGAAACCGGCGACGCCATTCGTACCCGTGGCCGCGAGTTCGGCACGACGACCGGCCGCCCGCGCCGTTGTGGCTGGTTCGACGCCTTCGCCGTGCGCTACAGCGTGGCCCTTGGGGGCATTACGCAGGCCGCCGTCATGCATCTGGATACGCTCAGCACGTTTCCGGAAGTGCGAATCTGCACCGGCTATCGCTACAATGGAAGGGATTTGCGAAGCTTTCCGGCGGACCTTCGCGCGCTGAGCAGCGTGACGCCCGCGTACGAGACGCTGTCCGGCTGGCGCGAGGACCTCAGCGTGGCGAAGGCGTATGAGGAATTGCCCGACGCCGCCCGGCGCTACGTCGATCGGCTGGAAGCGACGATCGGCGTGCCGATCACGCTGGTCAGTATCGGCCCGGCGCGCGACGCGACGCTGCATCGCGCACCCAAGCTTCAGTCATGCAACGATTGATGAATCACTCATGCCCACGGCGCTGCCATTGGATTCGATGACCGAACTCGGCCTACCGCCGGAGCGCGTTCCGCGCCACATCGCCATCATTATGGACGGCAATGGCCGCTGGGCGCAGCGCCGCGGCCTTCCTCGACTTCGCGGTCACGAGGCCGGCGCGGACAAGGTGCAGGAGATCGTCACGCGCTGCTCGCGACTCGGCGTCGGCTACCTCACGCTCTACAGCTTCAGTACGGAGAATTGGAACCGCCCCGAGACCGAGGTCGGCCATTTGATGCGGCTCTACGTCGAGTACCTCATCAAGGAGCGTGTGGAGATCATGGAAAACGGCGTGCGGCTGGTCCAGATCGGCCGCCGCGCCGGCCTGCCCGACGACGTGCTCCGGGAACTCGACGAAACGATGCGCCTCTCGAAGGACAATCCCGGCATGACGCTTTGCCTGGCGCTCAACTATAGCGGCCGGATGGAATTGACGGACGCGGTTCGCAACATCGCCCGGCGCGTCGCCGCCGGTGGGCTTGCACCGGACGAGATCGAAGAGCAGACGATTACCGACGCCCTCTACACCGCGGGGATCCCCGACCCCGATCTCCTCATTCGCACGGCGGGCGAGATGCGGATCAGCAATTTCCTGCTGTGGCAGATCAGCTACGCCGAACTCGTCGTGACGGAAGTCTGTTGGCCTGACTTTGGTTCTGCAGCCCTGGACGAGGCCATCAAGGAGTTCGGCAAGCGAAACCGCCGGTTTGGAAACGTCTGATCGATTGAGGCCGCCACCTGGCAAAGGTAACCTATCACCATGTCCATGCCACCGATTGAAAACCAGGAGCGGCTCCTCGCCCGCGGTTGCGAGGCGATCTACACCGAGAAGGAACTGCGCGAGCGGTTGGAAAAGAGTCTCGCGACGGGGAGGCCGCTGCGCGTCAAGCTCGGCATGGACCCGACCGCGCCGGATATTCACCTGGGCCATACCGTCGTCCTTCGCAAAATGCGGCAGTTTCAGGATTGCGGGCACAAAGCCATCCTCATCATCGGCGACTACACGGCACGCATCGGCGATCCTTCCGGCAAGACGAAAACACGGCCGATGCTCGACGAGGCGACGATCAAGAAAAACGCCGAGACCTATTTCACGCAGGCGGGACACGTTCTCGACACCAGCCCGGATAAACTCGAGATCCGCTACAACAGCGAATGGCTCGCCCCGCTGAACCTCGCCGATATCTTGCGGCTCCAGAGCCACATGACCGTCCAGCAAATGCTCCAACGAGAGAGCTATAGCAAGCGCATCGACGCCGAAGTGCCGATCGTCTTGACAGAACTCATGTATCCGCTCATGCAGGGTTATGACTCGGTCATGATCGACGCGGACATCGAACTGGGCGGAACGGACCAGACGTTCAACAACCTTGTCGGGCGCGACCTGATGCCGCAGTACGGAAAGCCGGGCCAGCTCGTGCTGATTATGCCCATCCTCCGCGGTCTCGACGGCGTCGAGAAGATGAGCAAGAGCCTGGGCAATTACATCGGCCTGACCGACAGCCCCAAGGACATGTTTGGCAAGACCATGCGGATCGCCGACGAGATGATGAAGGAGTGGTACACGCTCCTGACGACGATTCCTGCCGAGGAAATCGCCGTCATCACCGATGCAAACAAGAGCCACCCACGCGACGCGAAGATTCGCCTGGCGAAAGAGATCGTCTCCACGTATTACGATCGGCCCGCCGCGGATCACGAGGAGGAGTTATGGCACAAAGTCTTTCGCGAGCACGCTCTTCGTGACGACATCCCGTCGATCAGGCTTCCGCCCGGACAATGTGAAAAGGACGGAAGCATCTGGGTGCCCAAGCTGCTCAAGGCACTTAATTTTGCTCCCTCGACCAGCGAAGGCCGCCGCCTGATCGAATCCGGCGGCGTTCTGATCGACCAGCAGAAGATCGCCGACCCGCACGCCAAGGTTACCCCTGTCGACGGGATGCTGGTGCAGGTCGGAAAGCGCAAGGCCGCGAAGATCATCGGCGGCTGATTCGAACCGCAAGTCACGATGGCGGGCGCAGGGCTTCGTTGACCAGGGAGAGGTTCTTCCGGAACAGCGGCTCATTCGGCTGCAGAGTCACGGCCTTCTTAAAGCAACGTTGCGACTCGCGCAAATGGGACTCAGCAGTTTCGGTTTGGCCGCCCGGGTCCCTGCCCTTCGCCTGCTCCCAATGGCAAAGGCCCAAGTTGTTCCATGCGTCCGCCGAATCGGGAGCGCATCGCAGGGCCTCCTCGAAAAGGCGGGCGGCGCGCTCGTGCCAACCCAGGGTCAAGGGAACTGCGGCCATCGTCACGAGGCTCGCGGCACGATGGTGCCGGGGACCGCGCGCCGAATTCATCCAGGCCTCGATGTCGAGATCGTGGGATGCCGGCTGGTAGGCCCCGATGATTGACGCATGCCCGCCGATGCGGCGCAGAAAAACGACCGCATGGGGATCGACATAGACGAGCGCCCAATCACCGTCGGCGTGCAGCGCCCGAACGAGAGGGGCGGTCTGCGTGCCGACGTGAAGCAGGGCGGCATTGATGTGATAGCGATCAAAAAACTCGCGATGGGGGCGCCGAGCCTCCCCCACCGCGATGATCTGCGTCAGCCATTGGTCGTCATATCCAAACGTATTGGTGTCGATCAGCAGCTTGAAGCGCGGATCCAACCAGGGCAAAACATTGCTGGAGGAGAAGAAATCCACGAAGAGGCCGGGCTGGACCGCCCCCTGCGCGGACAGCCAGCGCGCCGCGTCGATCAAGTTGATCCTCGCGCTGTAGCCCATTCCCGGTTCGCGATTGAGGCGTCGCTCGGCGTGGTAAAATCGGCCCTCGACGATCGTCCATGTGCCCACGGACGCCGCGAGAATCGTCGCGATCACCCACACTCGCCGCGCCCAGCGTCCCGCGCGCCGGCTCGACCAGCCGTTCGGGACCGCCGACGCCAGGCCGCAGACCGCAAGGGGAGCGGCGACGATCGCAAACTGTGCGATATTCCGCCGCATCTGCAGGGACATGGCCAGGAGGAACGCGATGACGAGGCCCTCGCCCCATCGGCGGTGTACCAACAATGCGACGAGCCCCAGAAAGGCCACGGGAAGCAGGATGCAGTACGCCTCAATTGTGTGGTTGTTAATGGGTGAAAAGAGAAAGCGAAACGGCTGTTGGAACTCTGACACAATGGACCAGGGACCGGCGTCCTGCGGCACGCCGTCCGCGCCGATGACCTTTTGCTCTTGCAAGTAACGAAGCGTTTGCAACGGGAACATCGCTCCGCGGACGTGCCACGGATTGACCAGGCAGGCCGCCCCCTGGGCCGCGAAGGCCCAGGCGAGAATTCGCGTTCTTCGCGATGGTGCCGGGCGATACTCGGAACTGCGCGTAGCCGATAGCCGCTGAAGCAGTTCACCCGCAAGCATGGACCCTGTCAGGATCGGGCCGACGAGAAAGTAACTATGCATGTTGACCCAAACTATTTGCAGGACGCCCAATATTGCCACGCTCCGCCACGAATACGCCCTCCCGACGAGTACCCCGACCATCACCATCATGATGGCGTAGCTGAATAACTCCGGGCGAAGCGTGAATCGTTCGTACGCCGCCAGGGCCGCCAGCATCCACGCCCAAGCCACCCCGTGCCACCCGCAACCCGCCCGCCGAACGACAATCGCCATCGACGAAAAAACGACCGCCAGGAGCGCCCATCGACACAAAATGAGGCCAACTGCCCCGCCCATCCGCTCCACCAACGCAAACAGAACTTGCGCGCCCCAATTCGCATTGATGAACGGCCGGGCGATCGACGGTTCAAGAAACGGATCGAGGGTGACAATTCGGCCCGTTTCCAAAAAATGACGGCCGTAGGCAAGGTGATAGCCGAGATCGCTGCTGGAAAGTTTGAACCACCACAAACTGACGACCAACATCCCGGCGACGACGAGAGAGGCGATGCTTAGAGATAAATCCAGCGCCCCCCCCTTTTGGGTTTGGGCAGACGGCGTCGATGGAGCGCGGTTGAACATTTCGATCAGGGGTTGTGAGCGCCGCGAGATGATTGGGCGGCCGGTCGAAGAACGAGGATGACGCGCGTCCCCTGCGGGGGGATCGAATCGGTATGGGCCAGGAGCCATAGTTGCGAATCCGATTCGCTGTGGCTGGCCGGCAGACTCAGGAGGGAGCTGGGAAAGTCAACAACGGTCACGAGCGTCCCCTCGATGTTGGCCGCGAATTGGCCATCTTCTTCCCGGCGCGACCCAGTAAAGAGCCAGTGCGTCCGCGCCATCGGCTTTTTTGTCGAGGCATTCATCATCCAGTCACACGCGGAATGCTCGCGGGTCCGGCCTTCCTGGTCATAACGCACAAGAACCTCCACGGGGTCGCCGGTCGGCAATTCGACGGTCTTCGTCTCCATGTCGTAACGCATAGGGCGACCCGCCACGAGGCCGATCAAGTGGAGCGCCTGGTAGATGCGCTCGCATGGAACTTCCGTTCGCAGGATCGTTTCATGTTCCTTTGGAACCTGGGCGCGGCTGTAGGCGAAAAGTTCCAAGGCCCCTTGCCGGAGGACGACTTCGGAATCCACCTCGACCTGGGGGACGCGATAATCGATGCGGAGGCCCGGCCCGAAGTCCACCACCCGTCCTGCCGGCTGGGTGGCCGGCGCCGTCCGATCGCCCGGGACGTCCACCACGGACCGGCCGGGGCGCGATGTGCAACCGAACGCCGAGACCATCCACACCGTCGCGATCGTCGTCAGCAGTTTTGAAAAGGGCATATTCTGGGTCGCGCCTTGTCCGGATCCATCCGTCATTCAGTTGAGCGATTGCAACATGTCCCTGGCCCGGGCGAGATTGCTCTTGAGAACTTCATTGTCCGGTTGCATCGACACTACCTGTTCGAAACAGCTTATCGCCCGGCGAAGTTGGCCTTGCGCAGTTTCAGTCCGACCCTCGCGGACGGCCGCTTCTGCCAGCTTTCCATAACAGAGTCCCAGGTAATTCCACGTGGGCGGCGAGTCGGGCGCCAACCGCAGGGCTTCCTCAAAAAGCCGCGCGGCAGGCCCGTACCAACCTAACGCCCATGGCGCGGCGGCCTTTGTCGCCAGACTGAGGGCCCGATGGTAACGCAATCCGCCGGTCGTGTTGACCCAATCATCGACATCGACGTCCTCCGCCCGGGGCTGGTTCGCCTTGATGAGGGCTTCGTGCTCAGGCTTACGCCGCAGAAATATGACCATATGCGGATCGGCATACACCAGCGCCCAATCGGCCTCGTCGGCACGCAGCGCCCGGACCAGCGGTTCGGTATCCGGTGCGATATGCAGAAGCACGGCGTCCACATCCTGTTGCCGAAAAAAGGGCCGATGGTCCATCCGGCCGGCCGCGACGTCCATGATCTTTCGTAGCCATTGGTCGTCATAGACAAACGTATTGGTGTTGACCATGGGCCGAAAACGGCGATCCAGCCAGGGAAGTGCGTTGCTTGACGTGAACATATCGACATACAGTCGAGGCCCAATGGCGGGCTGGGACGATAGCCACCGGACCGCGTCGATCGGAAAGACGCGCGTGCTGTAGCCCATTCCCGGCTCGCGGTTGATTCGCCGTTCGACGAAATAGAACCGACCGTCCACGATGGACCACGTCCACGCGACGGCGGCGACCATCGTCGCCAGCACGAGTGCGCGGCGCAGCCAAATCACCGAGGCGACGCGAATCCAGGCTGTAGGGACGGCCGTGGCGAAGGCGCAGGCCGCCAGGGGTGCGGTGACCAACGCAAATTGCGCGATGTTTCTGCGCATTTGGACGGACATGACCATGAAAAGGGTAACGGCGATCGCTTCGCCCCAGCGACGACGGGCAAACAAGGCGATCAGGGCGACGATGGCAACGGCAAGGAGGACGTAATAAGCGTCAATGGTACGGCGATTGGCCAACTCGCCCATGAACCCAAAGCTATGGCGAAACTCGCTGATGTGCGACCAGGAGCCGCCGTCGCCTTGATCGGCATTCAAACCCACGACTTTTTGATCCTGAAGAAAGCGCAGTGTCTGAAAAGGAAACAGTACGCCGCGAATGTGCCAGGGATTGACGAGGCAGGCCGCCGACTGCACGGCAAGTGCCAGGCCGAGTCGCCGGGCAGACGTCGGCTGCACAGCGGGTTCGCAGCCGGGCCGGGGCGCCAGTCGCATTATCCATTCGCCGGCCAGGAAGCACGCGGTAAGTAGCAACCCGACAAGGTAATAGAAGCTGATGTTCGTCCATGCGACCTGGAGCACGCCCAATGCGACGATGCCCCGCCAACCGACCGTGCCGCGCAAGAGGATTGCAAGCATCAGCGTCAGGATGACATAGCCAAAGAGTTCCGGCCGAAGCGAAAAACGCTCGTAGGCCGTCACCGCCGCGAGCATCCAGGCCCACGCCAGCCAATGCCATTCCCGAGCTACTCGCCGGACGATCACGGCCATCACGCCAAAAACGATGGAGAGCAGAACCCATCGCATCACAATGAGGCCGGTCACTCCCCACGACCGCTCGACGGCCGCCATGATGACCTGGGTGCCCCAATTCCCGTTGATGAAGGGCCGGACGATGGCAGGATCGAGGAACGGATCGAACGTGACGATTTCGCCCGTGTCCAGGAAATGACGACCGTAGGCGAGGTGAAAGCCGGTATCGAGGGCGGATTCCTTGAACCACCACAGGCTCAAGACCATCGCGCCGACGGCGAGAACGGCCAGAAGTCCCAGGCGGTCGTCGAAGGTAGCGGTCTTCGTTACGGCTGCCCCTTGCCCTTTAGGAACTCCAGCGCCTGGAGCGTCCGCGCCCGATACGTTCGCGCCTCGGGATGATTCGGCTTCAACGCCAGCACACGATTGAAACACGTCAGCGCCTCGGTGTATTCCCGATGTGAATCACCATATCGCCCCTCGCGGCCGGCAATATTCCCTCGATTGCCGTGACTGACGCCGAGGTACTGCCAGCCCTCATCATAATCGGGCGCCACCCGGACGGCCTCGTTCGACATCTTGATGGCGGCGTCGTGCCAGCCGAGCGAGAGCGGCACGCCGGCGGCCAGTCCCAGTTCCAGGGCCCGCTGGCGGCCGGATTCTTTGATCGAGGCGATCCAGGCCGGGGCGTCCAAATCGCGCTCCGTGCGTTGCGACGACGCGACGAGGGCGGCGTGTTCCGGCATTCGCCGCGCGAAGATCACGGTGTGACGGTCAAAATACACCAACGCCCAATGTGCGTCCGCCGCGAGTTTGCGAATCAGCATTTGGGTGTCCGACCCGCAGTGCAGGAGCGCAACGTTGACGCCATGTTCCTGAAAGACGGGGCCATGGTCGATCTCCCCCATGCCGAGTTGATGGGCCGTCGCCAAAACGCGCTCGTCGTACGCGAACGTGTTGGTATCGACAAACAGCTTGAACCGCTCCGGTAGCCAGGGCAGGATGCTGCTCGACGCGAAGTAGTTCACGTAAAGATTAGGCTGCAGCGAAGGCTGCGCGGCCAGCCATTGCACCGCGTCGATCGGAAAAACTCGGGCGCTGTAGCCGGTTCCGAATTGGCGCGTCACGCGCCGTTCGCTGAAGTAGAACCGCCCTTCGACGATCCCGTAGGTCCACCAGATGGACAGACCGATCATGACCCACGAGAGAACACCGCGGAGGCGCCGGCCGGTGGGCCAGGGACCGAGGCGGGCCAGGGCGCTGCTCATGGCTACCGCCGCGAGCGGTGACGCCGCAAGTGCAAGCTGCGCAATGTTTCGGCGCATCTGCGTCGACATCGCCACCAATAGAAGCACGGAGAGGGCCGCACCGAGCCGGCCCTGGGCCGCCAGCGCCACGGCGCCGGCGATGGCGACCGGCAGGAGCAGGAGGTAGGCGTGGATGGTCCGCGCATTGATCGGCTCGCTCAAAAACGAAAACGGCGACTTGAATTCCGAAATGATCGACCAGGCGCTCTCGCCGGACCATCCCTCGCCGCCGGCCATCACCTGCCCGCGCCGAAGGTACTCCAGCGTGGCGATCGGAAAAAACGCTCCTTGGTGCAGCCAGGGGTTGACGAAACACACGCCGACTTGCACGCCCAGCCCAAGGAGAAGCCATCGCAGTTTCCTGCGGCCGCGATCCGCCTCGTCCGCGCGGCGATTCCTGGTCCACAGCCATCGAATTGTCTCTCCCACCAACCAACAGCAAGTAATGAAGACCCCCACCAGAAAATAACTGTGCAGGTTGACCCATGAGAGTTGAATGACACCCAGGACGGCGACGCCCGTCCAGGAGCGAAGGCCCCGGAGGAGCACCAGCAGAATCAGCATCATGCAGGCATAGCTGAACAGCTCGGGTCGGAGGCTGAATCGTTCATAGCCGGCGATGGCTGCCAGCAACCAGGCGAACGCCAAGGCGAGCGGGCTGCGCGTTTCCCGAAGAACGATCCACGCCATCGCGCCAAAGATGACAGCGATCAGGCCCAGGCAAAGTGCAAACAGACCCCCGGCCCCCGCCGCCCGTTCGACCAGGGCCATGACGACCTGGCTGCCCCAGTTGGCGTTGACGAAGGGCTTGGCGTTTTCGGGATAAAGAAACGGATCGACCTCGACAATTTGGCCCGTCGCCAGAAAGTGGCGGCCGTAGGCGAGGTGATAGCCGAGATCGATACTGCCCAGCTTCGTCCAGGAGAGCGCAAGGACGACGAGTCCCGCCGCGACGCACGCGATAAGACCGATCCCGTCGCGCAACGTTGCATCTGTTGGCCTTGCGGACACGGCTGGAGACCCGGGGCGTGCAATCATGATCTGCCTCTATATCGGCAGTTGAAAAAAAGGACCGATCGGCTGCACTCAGCAGGCGATCGGCCCATAAGCGGTCAAAATATTGACGGGACTCAGCGGCCCGCGGAGGACAGCGTCGGGAACGCCTCGGCTTCCGCCTCTTCCTGAATGATGATGGTCGGTTTGATCAGGATGAGCAGCACCTGATCGTCCTTGACGTTGGACGTATTGGAATACGCCCGCTTCAGGATTGGAATGCGCGACAGGATCGGCACGCCCGCCTCGATATCGCGCTCGGCCGAGAGCTTCAGACCGCCGATCAGCAGCGTGCCGCCGTCCGGCACGGAAACGGTCGTCCGGATCTGTTGCGTCGTCTGCGTCGCCAGTTCAATGAAACCCGAGCCGACCGTCTGCGAGCCGCCGAAGAAGACCGTTCGGAAGTCGCCCGTTACGCGGGTAAACGTCCGCACGGTCATCGTGACGTAGCGTCGATCGGCGGACACGGTAGCCTGGACGTCGAGGGATCGGCCGGTGAGGGCGGTGGCGACGTTGGGCAGGAACGCTCCGGCGTTGTCGCCGATGATGGGCGTCAGCGCGGCGATATAGTCCTGCTCGATGAAGGACTCGAATGTGGCGCGCTGGCCGTTGAAGAGCACGAGCCGCGGGGCATCCAAGTCGCTGGATCGGCGGTCGATCTGCGTGGCGCGGAGCAAGAAGTCCACCTGGATGTTGTCCAGGAAGCTGCCGAAGATTTGGAACGCCGGCGTGGTATTGGCGATGCCGCCCAGCGAGCCGGCGATATTGGAGGCCGTCGGCCCCGCCAGGTCGAGCGTATTGTTCACGATGGGAATCGGTGTCATGCTGCCGGACGCATAGCCGACGTTGCCGTTCGCGGGAACTAGCCCCGGCTGCCCATAGGGCTGGCCAAACGGTTGCGCGGGCAGCGTAATCCCGACCCCGCCCGGCGCACCCGGCGTAAAGCCCAGACGCGAGAACTGCCGCGGCACCAGGACGGGGTTGTTCGTCGCCGGATCAAGAATCGTCGTGCGATCGAAGCCGGCATTGCCGTTGTTAAGGATGATGTCCAAATCGACGCCGATCTGTTCGAGCCAGTTGCGGGCGATCGTGATGTAGCGCGCCTCTACGGCGATCTGCAGCGCTCGCGATTGGCGGAGCTGCCGGAGCAGGTCACGCAACTCGCCGTGCGCCGACGCCGTCTGCGTCACGATGATCTGCTGATTGAGCGACTGGATGGAACCCGTCTGCCCACCGGACTCGCGCCAGCTTTCCGGATCGATCGTCTGCTGAATGAGCTGGATGATCGGCTGAAGCGGATCGCCTTCCGTTTCGAGTTCGTCGTCGTCCCCTCCGCCGCCGCCTCCGCCCCCTCCGAAGAGTCCGCCGCCACCACCGCCGCCGCCGCCGCCGCCACCACCGCCCTGGCCGCCCTGCCCTAGAAACCGACCGCCTCCCAGACCGCCCTGCTGGTTCGAATTCTGGCCGATTTGATCGAGGTTAATCTGACGTCCGCGGAACGTGGGCACCGAAATAATCAAATCCTGCACGTTATATACGCGCGTCAGAGTCCGGCGGCTCAGATCTTCCTTTGTGGAAATCTGGATGACGCCGTCGTCAATCTCGTAGGCCAGTTCCGTCTCGCCGCCGCCCAGCTCGTCGAGAATCAGCTTCATCGCCTTTTCGAAGGTCACGTTTTGCAGACGAAGCGTGACTTCCGTGGTCTTGTCGATCGCCGCCGCCTCCAACGCCGACCAGTTCGGGACGATGTTCAGACCGGTGAATTGCCGCAGCTTCTCGATCACTTCCTCAAATGGCTGAGCGTCGAACTTCAGTTCCGGGGCGACCGTTGTGAGTTTCTTGCGAACCTGGCGATTGACCTCGGGCTCGGCGGCCTCTTCAGCGCCGGTCCGCTTGGCCGTGATCTCCGGCCAGTTTTTCGGGTAGTTGATGTCCTTGTGCCAGGGAATGCTGGCCTCGGTGGTTTCGACGATCAAGTCCTGCGCCTCGCTGGACAGATCTTTGGCGGCCACACGGTCGCGGATGTTCACGGATAAGTCGCCGAGTTTTTCCTTCATCCAGGCCGCATTGTCGTTGTTGGGATCGAGGGCCAGCACCTGGTCATAAACCTGAATGGCGTCGTCGTACCGGCGCTCTTTTTCCAGCTCCGTGGCCTGGTCCATCAACTGGTCGATCTGGCGGAGCTTTGTCAAGCGAACCCGCTCGATGCGCTCTTCCTCGCGGCTCTGCACTTCAAGCTGCTTCTCGCGAATCAGCCGCTCGTCGTAGGCCCGCTCCTCATCCTCGACGAAGCGCTCCAGCTCCTCGGCTTGATGGCGATAGTCCTCGTATTTGCTGGCCGGGGACGCGTACCGGCGGTTCAATTCGATCGTCTGCTTGGCGAGGGCTAATAGGCGACGGGCTTCCTCGAAATCCTCGGCCAGGACCGCCTTGCGCAGCCGCGACTCCGCATCGCGATAGGCCTTTTCGGCCTGCTGCCAAAGCAGCTCATGCTCCAGCGCCAGTTCTTCAACGATGGACGATCGGCCGCTCGGCGGCGGAGTCTGCACGATTACGACTTCGCGTTGTGCTGGTGGCGGCGAAGTCTCCACGACAACCACTTCCGGTTGCGCCGGCGGAGGGCTTTGAGCAGGAGTTTCAGAGGCCAGCTTCGCCTGGATGTCCTCTACCTGTTTTGCAGCCCGATGTTTGAGGTCGGAGGGCGCATACTTGTACGTTTCAACTCGTTGAAAGTGGCCCTTCGCCTCTTCCAGCTTGTCGGCGCGCAGCGCCTCGTCGCCGTCCGAGTACGCCTTGTTCGCCTCGACGACCTCCGCCGCGGCCTTTGGCGCGAGCGACGAATAGCGCTGCCATTGAATCTGGTCGGCCTCTTTTTCAAAGTCCTCTTCCTTAAGGCTTTTGAGGATGGCATCGGACTCCGCGTACTGGCCGGCGTCAAAAAGCTTGATCGCTTCCAGCAGCTTGTCCGAAGGCGTCGGCTCGTCGCCGCGAACGGACGAGATTCCGATCGCCAGCATCAGCGCCGCCGCGACTCCGAAGGTGCGGGTACGTGTCATTGGGAATCTCCTCGCTCTATCCATTCTCCTCCCTCCGAGAATGGCCTGTGTACGATCCGAGTGCCGGACCTTTGTTGCTTGCCGAGCCGTGGGACAATCTGGCGGGCACAGCCACAATTACGTTCGCCCGGGGTCTTTTTGGGGGGCATGCGAGAGCGCCTTGGCGCGCTCACCCGGGCTATCCTACGCCGTAATCCTAATAGAATTTACGCCGATCATCGCCCTAATGCAAGCCCGAAACCCGGCGGCTTTGCCTTAAACGCCCACTTGGTCCGAGTTTCGGGGAATGGCCGCCTGGATTCTGGGCGGCCGGGCGCATCTCATTGAGCCCTATTGGCGGTTCCCGGACTCGTCCTGTTATCTCACTTCTTGTCCGGTAGCGCCGTGATCGTTCTGCCCGCAATTCCAGCAAGGGAAAGTACCAATAGAGTTGGCCCCCGACTAAGCCGATAAGGTGTTGCGGATTCAAGACATCCGGAGCGCCTCGTTGCGAGCGATCGAGAATCCCCGCGCGAAGCAGCGTCCGGATACCTGGTAAAAAACCTCGCTGCTGAGGAAAACCCAGGTCCGACCGGGGAGATGCTCCCAGTGGGCATTTTTTGGGGAAATATCAACAATGGTCGCAGCCGCTCAAGCCGGTGCAAGAGAGTTATCGTCCTCTGCGCCTCAAGACAAGGGGCGACAAGCCATCCTGGATCAGTTGCGCAAACTGTTCGTCAAGGCCAAGCTGCCCAGCAGCCCCGTATTGGCCAGCCGCATTCTGAGTCTGGCGGCTGACCCCGACGCCACGATCGATCAATTTGCCAAGGTCATCCAGATGGATGGCGCGCTCGCCGCGCGACTGCTGAAAATGGCCAACTCGGCCTGCATGGCGCTGGTCACGCCGGCGACCACGATCCAACGGGCCGTCATGGTCCTGGGGCTGGGCCGCGTCCGCACGGCGGCGCTGGGCTTTCAACTCGTTGGCCACCTGAACAAGCTCGGTGGCAAGAGATTTGACATCAAGGCTTACTGGAAACAGTCCGTCCTTCGCGGTTGCGTCGGTCGCGAGATCGCCCGCGTGGTCGCACCGGGGCTGGCCGAGGAGGCGTTTCTCATCGGACTGCTCTGCGACGGCGGCATCCTCCTGCTCGTCCAACTCCTCGGTCCGGAATACGCGGCCCTCTATGAAACCGGCGGTCTCTCCCCGGCCGCGTTTTACGCCGCCGAAAAGGGACGCTTTCCTTATGACCATGCCGACGCGATTTCGGCAATGGCCGCGGAATGGAACCTGCCCGAAGCGATCCAAAAACCCCTCGCGCAGCACCATTTTCCCACGAGGCTCGGTGCCGGCGCCGGCCCTGCCGATCGTCTCTGCGCATTGGCCTATCTTGTCGGTTCCCTATGCTTCACCGAAGACCTCAGCCCCAATCCATCCGCCGACCGCTTGGCCGCCTACGCGCTGGAGCAGTTCGGTCTCAGCCCCGACGATCTCCAGAAATGTCTGCTGGCCGCTGGCGAGAGCTACAAACAGGCCTCCGAATTATTGGGCGACGCCCTTCCCGACGACCTCGATGTGACCGAACTACTGGGCGAGGCCAACCGGCAATTGACGGCCGCCGCCGGCGAGGCCGAAGAGAGAGTCCACGATGTTGAGAGCCAGCGCGATCAGATCAAGTCGGCACTCGGCGAGTATCGCGAGCGCGCCGCCCGGGATCCTCTGACCGGCCTGCTCAACCGCGGGGCCCTCGCGGATGTCGCCGCGCAACACCTGGCCGACGCGCGCGGACGCGGTATGCCGGTGTCCTGCTTTTTCCTCGATCTCGACGACTTCAAGAGGGTGAACGACGAGCATAACCATCAGACTGGCGATCATATTCTCCAGGCCGTCGCCGCCGCGCTGCCCGCGGCGATCATCAACACCGGTTCGATCGGTCGCTACGGCGGCGAGGAATTCGTCGCGATCATCACCGGCCTGAGGCCCGACGAATCCGAGGCCAAGGCGCGCCAACTGGTGGAAATCGTCCGGGGCATCGATTACGTCCCGCTGGGACTCAAGGCCCGAATCACGTGCAGCGTCGGCGCCGTCTGGGGAAACTCCCTGCAGTTCGAAAGCGCCGACGCCCTCTTCGCCGCCGCGGACGAACAGATGTACATTGCCAAGAAAAGCGGCAAGGACCGCGCGGTGTACAAGAATTTCACCACGGAAAACACGAAGAAAAAAGAAGCTATTCATTCCACCGTGCCGACTGTGTCCTCTGTGGTGAATTCCGCCGCCGCCCCCCACCTCGACAGCTATCGCCGCATCGCCGAGCAGCTCCATCGCGCCGCCCCCGCGATCCACGGAGACCATCGCAAGCAATCGCGGTCGGTCATGCTCACGCCCTGTTTCATCCGACTTCTCGCGGGATCGAATGCCGCCACGGCTGCGGGGATCACGATTGAGGAGCCGGCCTACGTGCGGAACTTCTCCCCCACCGGCGTCGGCGTGCTCGCCTCTCGATCGATGGCCCGCGGTGACGCCGTCGAGGTCACGATCTGCTCGCCCGGCAAACCCCCGCGCGCTCTCGCGGGCGTCGTCGCCTTCTGCCGCCACGTCGAAGGGGCTATCCACGACATCGGCATCCAGTTTTCGGCGTAGGCGCCTCCCTCAACGGGGAATGGACAGGATTTACAAGATTTACATGATTTGGATGACCTCCGGGCTGGGAACTCCGCGGGGTGCCCCCCCTCCCCCCCACAAAGAGGCCCAAGGAGCCGCAAGGAGGCACAAACGATGTCGGAGGGTGGATGTGGGATGGCGGATGTGGGATTGGGGACTGCGGAAGGAGAGCGCACGCAGAGCTGGCCCCAGCAACCAGACTCCGTCTTTTCTTGACGGAAAATAATGGGAAATAATGGAACGGAATGGGAGGGGAACGGGCTGAAGAGCAGGCGAGCAGGTGACTGGTGAGGAGGTGAGGGCGCAGAATATTTTTTTGGTGAAAACGAGCGAGAGCGAGCGAAAATGGGGGCCGGATTCGCAGGATAATGGGGGTTGAGGTGAATGCGGATCTCGGCGGAAGTGACTCCGAGCGAAAACGGAGGGCACAAGCGAGGCACGAAGGCACGAAGGCACGGAGGCACGGAGGCACGGAGAGCAGACGAGCCCAAAACGTCGAAACGCCGAAAAGCCGGAACGTCGAAACAAATCATGGCGCGGAACCTCCCTGGCCAGCGGGCGCGCGGGCGGTGCGCGGCAGGTTCGCTGACCTAACAACTACCTAATATAGCATGGATTTTCAGAAAGGCAAGTCGGGTGAAGAAAAAAACGTTCCCTTGGCGCCCCGTCGCCGCCATCGTGGGCGTAGCAACTTGCTGAGGGAACCTGGGCTGCGGGGAAGACCCCGCCGGCCCAGGTACAGGGCTTGATTGACGGCCCTCCACGTTTCCGAAGTTCCGGCAATTCGACCCGATTCGACGGTGGGCCATTTTCCGGTTCGAGCGCGATAAACACGTGCCCATTTCAGAATCTGCTTTGTCGTCAGAGGTGCGGATCTCCTTCGATCGAGAAGTGCCGCTGTCCGGTAGGTTCGCCAAACGTCACCGTGAGAACCCAGGATGCGGACACTTGCTATTCTGGGCGGCATCCCTCTCCCAGGATCATGCCTACCCGGGCGCTTCAGGACATGTCGTGGGGATGACGCGGGTCGTTTCCGACACCGGCCGTTCATCCGCCGGTCCAGGAGTTTCGCCAGTGAACTCCGAGCCGGAAGTCCACGATAGCCCATGAAAAGCGCCGTATTGATGGCGTTCCAGTGCTCGCCCGGTACGCCCTTCACCGGTCCGGAATTGACGCTCGGCCATCGCCCGGTCTTTTCATGATGAGCCGCCGCCCAGCGGAGTATTGCGGAGATGCGTAAGGGCGGTCTATTCCGGATCGCCCTCGACGCTCGTGTTTTGGTCAACCGTTTGTGCGCCATTTGCCCCGCCGATTATTCCGCGAAAAGGGCCTCGACAAAGGTCTCCGGATCGAACGGCTCGATGTCCTCGATCGTCTCGCCGAGGCCGACGAACTTGACCGGGACGTTGAGCTGGTCGCGGATGCCGACGACGATGCCGCCCTTGGCCGAGCCGTCGAGCTTGGCGAGGATGATGCCGGTCACCTTGACGTGTTCGCTGAAGGAGCGTGCCTGGTTGACGGCGTTCTGGCCGATGGTGGCGTCGAGGACGAGGAGGACCTCGTGCGGCGCGCCGGGAATCTTTTTCTCCACGACCTTCTGAATCTTGCCGAGTTCGCGCATCAGATTGTCCTGCGTGTGCAGGCGGCCGGCCGTGTCGACCAGCAAAATGTCGGCCTTGAGGGCCAGCGCCGCCTCGCAGGCGTCGTAGGCGACTGCGCCGGGGTCGGCGTCCTGACCGTGCTTGATCAGATCGACGCCGCAGCGCTCGGCCCATTGGGAAAGCTGGAGCACGGCCGCGGCGCGGAAGGTGTCGCAGGCGGCGAGGATGACCTTTTTGTTCTGTTTCTTGAGGTAGTTGGCCAGCTTGGCGACGCTCGTCGTCTTGCCCGAGCCGTTGATTCCGGCGATGAGGATGACCGTCGGGCCGCTCTCGGCCTGGGCCAAGGCCCGCACATCCTCGGGCCACTTGGCGACGATGTGGCGCTTGAGGTAGGCGATGATGTCCTGCGACTCGTGGATCTCGCCCTTCTTCCATGCCCCGCGGACGGCCTCGATGAGCCGCTCGGCCGTGGCCGGGCCGAAGTCGTCCTGGAGCATCGTGTCCCGGACTTCGTCGAGCAGGGCCTCGTCGATCTTGCGGCCGAAGGGCAGGACAGAGCGGAAGCTGGTGACGACCTTGTCGCGGGTCTTGCCGAGTGCTTTTTTGAATCGATCGAATAAGCCCATGGGTAGTGGCTAGTGGTCAGTGGTTTGTGGTCAGTGGTTCGGTTTCGGCGGCGGGATTCGGTTCCTGCCTCTTCATCATGGCATCGAGGACGCCGTTGATGAAGCCGGGGGATTCGGCGGCGCCGAAGGACTTGGCGATCTCGACGGCCTCATTGATCGCGACTTTCGGCGGGATGTCCGAGCGCAACAGGAGTTCGCACGCGGCGACGCGGAGGAGATTGCGATCCACCATCATCATCCGTTTGAGTTCCCAGTTCTCGGCGACGGCCTGGAGTGCTTCATCAATCCGCGCGAGATTCGTCCACGCGTCGCGGGCGAGTTGTCGCGCGTACAGTTGCACATTCAACGGTGCGCCCTCGTCGGCCACGAAATCGTTGAGCTGCGCCATCCAATCATCGCCCAGCGTTTCAAGCTGGCAAAGCGCCTGCATGGCAAGGACGCGGGCTGAATGGCGGTCGGTCATCGTTTGGTGTTGATCTGTCGCAGGAGGGCGGCCATCTCCAGCGCGGCCAGCGCGGCGTCGGCCCCCTTGTTGCCGCCCTTGGCCCCCGCCCGCTCGACGGCTTGGTCGATCGTGTCCGTCGTCAGCACGCCGAAGCCGATGGGCATGCCCGTTTCGAGGCCGACCTGGGCCAGCCCCTTGGCCGCCTCGCCGCCGACGTGCAGGTGGTGCGTGGTCTGGCCGCGGATCACGCAGCCCAGGGCGACAATTGCGTCGAAGCGGCCGGACTTGGCCAGGGATTTCGCAGCCAACGGCAGTTCCCACGCCCCCGGCACCCAGACCTCAGTGATATTCGCCTCGGTCGCATTGTGTCGCAGCAGGGCGTCTCGCGCTCCGGCGAGAAGGCGCGAACAGATAAATTCGTTGAAGCGGCTGACGACGATGGCGAAGCGCAGTCCGCCCGCATCGAGCTTTCCGGTGATGGTTTCGCTCATGACGAGAGGAGTTTAGCGGCGGCGGGCGTTTTCTTCAATTGCGACGGAGGGCCGCCGCCCTGAACAGCAGCCGAGGGAGGCGGCTCTCCAGGGTTGTGAAGAGCCGCCGCGGATCGTAAAATCGACCGGGTTTGAAAGCACGCGCCGTGCGGCGCATTTCTCGCCCATCCTGTTGGCGGACGATCGTGTTTTATCAGCCGCGACAACTTGACGAAGCGCTGCGACTCCGCGCTCAAATGGGCTCAGACCTCACGCCGATTTGCGGCGGCACGGACATCATCGTCGCGCTCAATCGCAACGGTCATGGGCCCAAGCACTATCTCGACCTTTCTCATGTCGAAGGCTTTTCAGAGGTCCGTCGCGATAACGGATCGTGGGAGCTTTCCGGGGGGACGACGTTTACGAAGATGGGGCTGCTGCCGGTGCGGGCGCTGGCGGAGGCGGCCATGACCGTCGGCGGACCCGCGATTCGCAACTGCGGGACGATCGCTGGCAACCTTGGCACGGCCTCGCCCGCGGGAGATGGATGTGTCGCATTACTGGCGGTCGATGCCGAAGTCGAACTAACGCACGCGACGCGGGGCCGGCGGATGATCCCGATCGCCGAGTATTTCACGGGGTTTCGAAAGACGGCCCTGCTGGCGGACGAGTTGATCACGGCCGTGCGGCTGCCCGCCGACTGGCGGACGGGATGGTACAAGATCGGCAAGCGCGGCTCGATCAACATCAGCCTCGTGTGCGCCGCGATCGGGCTTTCGCCAGCAGGCGACGTGCGGATTGCCTTTGGGTGCGTCGCGCCGACGGTCATTCGAGCCAAGTCGGCGGAGGCGATCATTGCCAGAGATGGGATAAGCGACGGGGCGATTGAGGCGGCGGCGCTGGCCGCGATGAAGGACGTATCGCCGATCACGGATCATCGCGCGTCGGCGTCGTATCGGCGAGCGATGTGCGGCGTGCTGACGCGGCGTATCCTGCGGCAACTCCGCGACGAACAGGCGGCGGGGGTGCAGCCATGAGCGAGCGAACAGACGGCAAGTGGCGACTGGTCTGCATGGTCAATGACCGGCCGATCGAGGCCGAGGTGGATCAGGATGAAACGCTTTTGTGGTTCTTGCGCGAGCGACTGGGCCTGACCGGCACGAAGGGCTCGTGTCTGGAGGGTGAGTGCGGCTCCTGCACGGTCATCGTCGACGGCGAACCAATGAACAGTTGCCTGATGCTGGCCGCGCAGATGCAGGGCCGGACGATTGAGACGATTGAGGGGCTGGCGCACGGCGACAAACTGCACGTTTTGCAGGACAAGTTTCTGGCCAGCGGAGCGGCGCAGTGCGGCTACTGCACGCCGGGGCTGATCATGTCCGCGAAAGCGCTGCTCGATGCGAATCCCCAACCGACCGAGCAGGAGTTTTTCGAGGGGATGGAGGGGAATATCTGCCGCTGCACGGGATACGCGTCGATTTGCGAGGCGATCAAGTCGGCCGCGAGGGAATGGCGGGAATGAAAAGCGAAGGGCGAATAGCGAATAGCGAAATGCGGGAAGCGGCATCGATTGCGCCTGTCACGACCGAGCCGCTCGTTCGCCCGTCGCAGACGCCCTACAAGGAGCGGCCAGCCGGTCCCGTCGGCCGAAGCGAGCGACGCATCGACGGCGTCGAGAAGGTGACCGGGACAGCGCTATATGGCGCGGACCTGTTTTTTGATCGCGCCGATTTTTTCGCGCAGGTCGCTCGCTCAGAGAAGCCGCACGCGCGGATTGTGAAGATCGATGTCGCCCCTGCTCTACTCGTGCCGGGCGTGATCACGGTCTACACTGCCAAGGACATGCCGGGGACGAACCGGCAGGGGCTCATCCATCGCGATCATCCGGTGCTGGCGGAAGATAAAGTACTTTTTCGCGGCGATGCGATCGCTGTCGTCGTCGGTCAGACCGAGCAGGCCGCGCAGCGTGGTCGCGACGCGGTCAAGGTCGAATACGATGAGTTGCCGGTCGTTGCGGACATCGACGACGCCCTCGCCGCCAATGCGCCGAAGCTTCGACCGGACGGCAACATCATGGGCGGCAAGCGCATTCGCAAGGGCGACGCCGATGCGGCCCTGGCCGAGAGCGATGTCGTGGTCAGCGAGACTTTTCAGACGCAGACCGTGGATCATGCGTTTCTCGATCTGGAAGCCGGCATTGCGCAATGGGATGGAAAGTTGCTGACCATTCAAGTGTCGGGGCAATGGGCACACGAAGAGCGTCGGCTAACGGCGCTCGCGCTGGGGTTGCCGATGGAGGCCGTGCGCATCGTCTGTCCGGCGACGGGCGGGGCCTTTGGCGGGCGAGAGGATATCAGCATTCAGATTTACCTGGGCCTCGTCGCGCTGAAGCACCCCGGCAAGACGATTGCGATGCGCTACAGCCGCGAGGAGTCGATGCGGGCACGGCACAAGCGTCATGCTATTCGCATTCATTACACGCTCGGAGCGAAGAAGGATGGAACGCTGACCGCCGCAAAAATTACCGTCTATTCCGACGAGGGGGCCTATGCATCGACCGGCCCGGCGGTGCTGCGCAAGGCGGCGAGCCATTCGACGGGTCCACTGCGCATTCCCAACGTGTATGTCGACGTTTATGGCGTCTTCACGAACAACAACCCGACCGGGGCGATGCGCGGCTTCGGCGCGTGCCAGATGGCGATCGCTTACAACGGGATGATGGACCGGCTGGCGGAGCGGCTCGGGATGGACCGCGTGGAGCTGTGGCGCAAGAACCTGATTCATAGTGGCGACGACGTGACGACGGGGCAGCGTATTCCGATCTCTACGGCGACGGAGTGCATGGATGCCGCGCTGGCGCAGTACAAATCCAAGGCGGGGCGCGACGCGCCGCTCGCGTCCCACCAGCGCCGCGGCTGGGGGATGTCCGTCATCTGCTTTGGTCTCGGCTATGGCGATGGATTTCCGGACGCCAGCCGCGCGACGGTCAAGTTCGCCGAGAGCGGCCGCCTAGAAGTCTACACCGGCGGCGTTGAGTATGGGCAGGGGCTGCTCAACATGGTTGCGCAGATCGCCGCCGAGGAACTCGGCGTTCCGACGTCGCTCGTGGATGTCGTTTGGGCGGACACGGAGCGGACGCAGGAGTCGGGATCGTCCTCGGCGACGCGGCAGACCTATTTCACCGGGGGGGCCGTCAAGATCGCCGCCAGCGAACTCCACGAACAGGTGCTCGATATCGCCGCCAAAGTGCTCAAGGTCCATCCGCATGAACTGGAGTTGCATGGCGGCAAGGCGGTCGGCCGGTTCGACAAAAAATTGGAGCTGAAGATCTCCGACATCCTCGCCGCAGGCCGCGAGCGCGGCTATTCGCTCGAGGCGTCGGGGATCTTCAAGCCCCGGACCGTCTGCGAGGATTTTGAGACCGGGCAGTCGCCGCGCTCGTTTATTACGTATTTATTCGGTTCGCACGTCGCCCAGGTGCTCGTTGATGTCGAGACCGGGGAAGTTCGCGTCGAGCGGT
Organism: Phycisphaerae bacterium; assembly: GCA_035275405.1. NCBI lineage: Bacteria > Pseudomonadati > Planctomycetota > Phycisphaerae > Phycisphaerae bacterium. Next base: position 84,514 of record DATEMU010000001.1, on the reverse strand, counting down.
TTGTCGCCTGCCACGACGTGGGCAAGGCGATTAACCCGCAATCCGTCGCGGGTCAGATGGTGGGCGGAGCGACGCAGGGGATCGGCATGGCGCTCATGGAGGAGGTCGTCAATGAAGGCGGCGTGATGAAAAACCCGAATTTAACGGATTACATCCTTCCCACGTTTCGCGACGTGCCTTCCATCGAGTGCGTGATCCTCGAAACGGACGATCCCGGCGGACCGTTCGGAGCCCGTGGCATCGGCGAACCGCCGCTCATTGCTGCTGTTCCGGCCGTTTTATCCGCGATCGGCAACGCGATCGGCGTCATGCCGCACACCCTGCCCTGCAATCCGCAGCGGGTGTGGGAACTGCTAAACCCGGAGGAGGCGCAGGTTCCGTTTCAGGCGAGGATGAATCTTGCGCCTGAGCACGCACATCTGGCCAGATGATAATCCACGCTCCACCCCCGTTGAGATTGGAGAAACGCGGATCGGACAACTTCACTTTGACCGCAGGACCACGAATGACTATGCTGTGGTTAATTGCGGACGCTGACATTCGAAGGGTCGAATATGACGGTTGAAGTTCCTTTGGACCTCCAACAATACGTTGAAGACCAAGTCGCTACCGGGGCATACGCCAACGAGCGCGACGTGATCGCCGATGCGGTCCGCGTACTGCGGGAATTGCGAAAGCGGCATGACGCCCTCCGTCAGGACATTCAGGCCGCGATCGCCGAGAGTAAAAGGGGCGAAAGCGAGCCCCTCGATATTGATGAAATCAAGGCCGAGGGGCGGCGGCGACTCGGATAGAATCAATGCCGGTAGTTCGACGGACGCCCCTTGCCAATTCGGATTTGTTGGAAATCTGGCTTTACATCGCACAGGACAGCGTGGACGCGGCCGATCGCCTTGTCGAATCGATCGATGAGAAATCCTCGATCCTGGCCACTCAGTCGATGATGGGACGAGCCCGGCCCGATCTCGGCGAAAACATCAGAAGCTTCGCTGTAGGCGACTATCTCGTTTTCTACCTGCCTCTCGATGACGGAATTGAACTGCTGCGCGTATTCCACGGCGCCCGCGACATTCCAGCGATCTTTCAACGACTGTCATGAATTCAATTCGCATCGACCACGCCACGCTGATCGCCCATCGCCACGGAAAGCCCGTGGTGCTGGGCGATCATTCGATCCTCATCGACGGCGGCGTCATCAAGGATGTCAGCTCAACCGGTCAGAATGCGCCGGGCTCAGGGTCGGAGATCATCGACGCTTCCAACCACATCGTCATCCCCGGCCTCATCAATACGCACCATCACCTGTATCAATCCCTGACGCGCTGCATGAAGGGCGTGCAGGACGCCGAGCTTTTCGACTGGCTGACGGCCCTCTATCCCAAGTGGAGCAAGCTGACGTACGAAGCCGTTCGGCTGGCCAGCCAGATCAGCATCGCCGAGCTTCTGTTGTCCGGCTGTACGACGACGAGCGATCATTTCTACCTGTTTCCCCAGAACAGTGACGTGCGAATCGAGGCCGTCCTCGAAGCGGCCGAGTCACTCGGCATCCGCATCCATGCCTGCCGCGGGAGTATGAGCGTCGGACGATCGCGCGGCGGTCTGCCGCCGGATGGCTGCGTTCAGGAAGAAAAGACGATCCTCGCCGACTGCGAGCGGGCGTTGCAGAGCTTTCACGATCCGAGAACGCTCTCCATGCGGCGGATCGATCTGGCCCCCTGCTCGCCGTTTTCCGTGAGCGCCGACCTGTCGCGCGAGACGGCCTCATTGGCCCGCGCGCATGGGGCGCTGCTGCACACGCACGCCGCCGAGACCAAAGATGAAGAGAAATACTGCCTCGAGACGTTCGGCAAGCGTCCCATCGAATGGCTCGACGAACTCGGCTGGCTGGGGACAGACGTTTATCTCGCGCACTGCGTTCATCTGGCCGACGCCGATATTCGCCGGTTGGCCCAAAGCCATACCGGCATCGCCCACTGTCCCTCGTCGAACATGCGGCTGGGTAGCGGCATCGCGCCGGTTCGCCGTTTGCTCGACGCCGGGGCGCGAATCGGCCTGGGCGTGGACGGCAGCTCCAGCAATGACGGCTCGCACCTGCTCGCGGAAGCGCGCCAGGCCGTGCTCCTGCAGCGTGTCGCCGGCGGGGCCAAAGCGCTTTCCGTCGCAGAGGCGTTCACGCTCGGCACGCTCGGCAGTGCCGCGGTCCTCAACCGACCGGAACTGGGCAATATTGCCGTCGGTTTCGCCGCTGACCTGGCCATGTATCGCCGCAACGACATCGCCCTGGCCGGGGCGGTCGAACAGGATCCACTTGGCGCGCTGATGCTCTGTCATGTCGCCCGTGCCGATCGCGTTTTGGTGAATGGCCGGACCGTGGTGTGTGAAGGCCAGATTGCTTCGTTGGACGCGTCGAACTTGATTGAGCGCTTTAATCGGCTCGTAGCACACGGCTTTCGGGGATGAGTGGAACTCAAACTGGAAGATGCGAAGGGCGGCTAGTGACGGGAAACGTCTCGGCAACCTGTCCAGAATGTGGACCCTTGGATCGTGTGCCTCGACACAGGTAGTTGATTGGGACGAGTTACTTCGTCGTCAGCGACATTTCTCGGAGGAATTTGCCCCGACACCCCTTTACTTATAGGGGTTTTCCCTAGCTCGAATTCCGCGAAAATCAGGGCAAGAGCCCTTGACACCCGGATTTTGTTCGGATACTGTTAGGGTCGCAGTGACCGGGGCCCAACCCGGTACCAAGAGGAACGGCCTGCCTGACTGCTTCTTCGTATTGACGCCGCCGGCCGCGTCGGTCGGCGACGAAGGCGTGATCATGCTCGGCCAATGTAATCAAGAGGTGTTTCCATGAGTTCCCGCACATCCCCTTATCGATGGCTCGCCGGCGCGCTGGCCCTCGTCGTCGCGACGGCCTTTGTCACGACGCAGGTCTTTTCGGAGGACCCCCCGCAAGGCCAGCCGAAGATGACCCCCGAAGAACAGAAGACGTTTGAAGCGTGCATGAAGGCCGCGATTCCGGGGCCTCAGCACAAGCAGCTTGTCTCCATCGCCGGCACGTGGGATGTGGCGACCACGTTCTGGATGAAACCGGATGCGCCGCCCTCCCCGAGCACGGGCGTGACGAAGGCCAAGGCCATCCTGGGCGATCGATGGATCATGGAGGAGTTCGAGGGTCAGATGATGGGTGGCCCGTTCGGCGGGTTGGGAATCACCGGATACGACAACGTCAAGAAGAAGTACGTCAACATCTGGATGGATACGATGGGAACCGGGGCCATGATCTCCGAGGGAACCTCCGATGCCACCGGAAAGATCATTACTTACATCGGAACTTACGAAGACCCCGCGACGAACAAGACCAAGACTTATCGAAGCATCTCGAAGTTCATCAGCGACAGCAAGCACACCTTCGAAATGTACGACAAGACGCCCGAGGGGAAGGAATTCAAGTGCCTGGACATCGTGTACACGCGCAAGTAGCGCGTAGCGCGGCCTCCCTGGCCGCTTTCGCCCCCGACACACTCGCGCAGCCCCGGTCGCTGGAACCGGGGTTGCGCGAGGTCCTTAGTGGATATTGGCGCGATCCAGCTTGCGCATGAACCAGATGCCGTAGGCGATCAGGCCTAGGCCGCCGACGAGCGTGACGATGCCCGCGAGGAGCATCTCGGCCTCGCCCGAGGTTCGGTACTCAAGGAGCGCCCAGGCGCCGATTAAATCGGCCCCGGCAATCACGATCGCGATGAAAAGAATGTGGAAGGCTCGTAGTGACACGGCATAGCGCCTCCTGACTGGCAGGCCGGCGAGTGGAGCCCAACCGTAAGAATCATAGCAGCGCTCAAGGCCGCCGGCGCGAGGCTGCGCCCCGACGCCGATGGCGCGTCACCCGCCGTCCGGCCAACAGCCCCGCCGGGATCATCAGCAGAGGGGCGCCACCGAGCGCACCGCAAAGGCCTCCGCCGAAAAATGCGGAGAGGAAATCGCCCCACGGGTCCTCGTTGACCACGAGGTCGATCGGTCCCCAATAACCGCCGCAGTCGTCGGCGTAGTACGACATGTCGTCCCCGGTGAAAAAGTCGGCCTGGCCTGCCTTGGCGGGGCTGTCGCGATCGTCGATATGCACGGTTTGGAAAGCGGCCTGGGACAGGGCGAAGACCCGACCGCCGACGACGCCGACGCGTTCCACGCGCCCGCGGTGCTCGAAGAAACCGCGCCGCGTCAGGGCGGTGTCGCTGAAATCCACAAGCTGCACGCCGTTGGTGCACTTGGGCACGTCGGGACTCTCCGCGGCCGTCGGCTCACCGCCGCCCAATGGCACGGGGACCGGCGTGCCGCCGCCGCCCTCAAAGTGGTGGAACGGGATCGCGATCAAGCCCAGTTCGTCCACGATTTTGAAGGCCTTTTCGTCATAGATGGCGTCCGAATCGGTGAATGAACCCGGCGGACCCAGCACCACTCGCCCCAACTCGCTGGGCGCGGCGGGATCGGCGACGTTGTAGTAAGCCACCGCCGGCCGCTGGCCGTTCGTGTCATCCACGCCGACCGCGATCAATCGTGTATCGCGCGGCTCTAAATGAGTGGAGAAGCCCGGCACCACGAGATTTCCAGATACGGCGGGGTTGGCCGGTTCGCGAAGATCGATCACGAATAACGGATCGACCCTCAGAAAGGTCACCACATAGCCGCGCGGCCCGTCGAACCGCGCCGCCTCCAGCGACTCGCCCTCGATTACGTCCACCTGGCCCAAAGCAGCCATCGCGTCCAGATCGGTCAGATCGTAGGTATAGACTCGCACCTGCCGGAACCCAAAACCGTCGGACTCGGTGGCCATTCGCAGGACGCCTTCGAAATCGTCCATGAAAAAGCGATTGCGAATGAAGCCCGGCACGTCCACGCTTCCGCGAATGTCGATCGCCCCGGCCGGATCGGAGATATCGATGGCCTGTACGCGAGTGAAGCTGCCGCCGTTGTCAGAGTCGAATTCCCGACTCGCCGCGAAGATCGTCGTCTGCGAAACATGGATCGCCAGGGAACGGCCGGTAAACGTCTCCCGCTGCACCGGAACGATATTTGCCGGGTCGGCCACGTTGACCGACGCGACAAAGCCGGTCTGCGGATCGCTGCTCGAGACGGGCTGGTCCGCGCCATAGGAGATGAACTCCTCGCCGACGACGTAAATGACGTTGCCCACGCGGCGGCTGGCGTTGGCGTAGCCCACGAGGTTGATTTTGCCTTCCACCTGCGGGTGGGCCGGATCGGAGACGTCGATGATGGCAAGCTGGCTGCCGTTGAAATCCGGCGGCGGCGGGGCGGGACCCACGTCCGCAATCACGCCACCCGGTTCGGCGTAGGCCACGTAGTAATCGGCGCTGAGGATCGCGAAGACCTGACTTCCCACGACATACATCTCCACGCCGCGGCCGAGCAGATCGAGTTCGCCCGTGATGCCCGGGGCATTGGGATTGGTGACGTCGATGATGATCAGGCCCTTGAAGCGATTCAGGACATAGACCTTGTTGCCGACGACTTTGATGATGTCGGCCTCTTCGATCTCCCGAAAGGCCTGACCGACCGCGTCGGTCTGCGCTTCGGGCGCGGCCGCAAAATCGCCGGAAGGCGCCGGGGTGTTGGTGGATGGCGCGGTCTCGCCGCAACCCGATCCCACAAGCGCGCTCGCTGCGCACGCCATACTGAAGAGCCAAAACTGAAAGCGAACGGCACGATAGGAAACGCGATGAGACTTTTGTATTCGCAACATGGGAGATGTTCCTTCCGCGAGGAGGGAGGCGAGTCTTGCTGGCAGGTGACTTTGGAGGCACATGGCCAATTCCCTCCAACGCCGGTTCCTATCTTATCGGCGAAAGGGCCCGCCGTACAAGGATAGGTAACAGCCCGCACAAGTATACGATAATGGGCCGCCCCAAAGGAATCAGCCCACCGGGCTTCCTGGAATCGCCGCCGCGAGGCGGGCGGATCGCCGGTCGATTCGCATCGTGATGTATTTGAAGACGAGGAGTGCGAAAAACGCGCCGACGCCGATGGCCGCGTACACGTACCAAAGATAATGGGCGCTGGCGTAAGCGTCCGGGAACGGCGCGGTCCCGGCGATGGCGGCCTCCCACTGCCGGTACACCTCCGGCGCGGACTTCTGAAGCTTGAGAGGGTCGGGACAGTAACGATCGAGAAGGTGACCGGAAAGAACAAAGGCGACTAGCCAGGCGATGCTGGAATGGAGGTGCTGGAAGCCCATGTAGAGGCCCTCCTCACCCGGCGGCGCCTGCTTGGAGGCATACTCCATGAACTTCGGTGACAAAAAGCACTCTCCAAAGCCCTGAAAGGCGATGCCGACGATGACCATCAGGGTAATGGGATGCAGGCTGAATAGCCCAAGAATCGAAATTGATTGTCCGTAGGCCCGCTCCAGGGCCGGCGCGAAGGTGGGGGCGAGCGCGGAAAAGGGGATGATGAAGAGCGCGATCGCGATCGAGTTTTCGGGCCGAAAATTGCGCACAAGGTGCGTTACCCATACGACGCAAGTCATCACGATGAGCGGGTTGATGTTCGCCAGCCATTCGGGCCTCGCGTCTGCGCCGCGCAGACGAAATATGTAGGCCGGCATGGCGGCATAAAGCTGCCCTTGAATCGTCCAGAATCCGGACACGATCACAATCAGCGCCATGAAGCGCCAGTTGCAGATGACTTTGCCGAATGCCCGAGCGACATCGCCGAAGGACTTACCCATGCCCTGGGAGTCCGGGTTGCGATAGGCGAGGGCGACGAGAAGCAGCCCCGCGAACGCCAGCGCCGCCGCGTAGAAGTTGATGTAGCGCATTCCGAGTCCCTGGCGGATGAACGGCGCAAATGTCTTTCCGGAGAAGGCCCCGATGTTCACCATCAAATAGAAGATGGAGAACGCGCGGGCGCGATTCACGGCATCGGAGCATTTGGACGCCGTGCCGGAAATCACGGGTTTTACGATCGCCCCACCGCCTACGATCAGTAGGAGCGACATGATCGCCGTCGACTTCAATGTGAAGGCGCCCAATAGCGCGTAGCCCGCGGTGAGCAGAGCAAAGGCGAGCATGAGGGCGGCGCGAAAGCCGAGCTTGTCGGCGAGCGGCCCGAGGAAAGCGGGCAAGGTATACAGCAACAACGAGAAGCCACCGGCGACGACGCCCGCGTACACATCGCCAAAACCGATGTTCTGGCCCAGGTAGTCTCGAAGCGTGATGAACATGCCGTAGAACGCGGCGCGCTCGAAGAGTTCGGCGACGTTGGCGAACCAGAAAGTGGCGGGGAAGCGCCAACCCAAGCGGGCGTCAGCCGATGGGGCGGGGTCGATCATGATTTCCTTTCCGTTCGCTTTGAACGTTGAACGCTGCCCTGAAATATCGCGGCCAGCGCCGCCGGAATCGCCATGGCTTCCACGTCGCGAGGCTCGACCTTCAGCAGGCCGTCTCCATAAACCCGGCAGTGGCGCCGCAATTCCTCCTGGCCCGCGTCACTTGCCAGGTAATCAAACAACAAGCGGACGGCACGCGGACCATTCGTCCGGGGGAAGATGCCGTGAAACGCCGTCAGGTTGAGCACACCGGCGCGGTTCAGAACAAACCGAAACCGCTCGCGGGCGAAGACCGACACGAGGATCGGCGCAGGCCGCCGCCGCTCGGGAAGGTACCAAGTCGGGCGATGCGCGCACAAATAACGGTGGTGAACGCCTAGCCGCCTCCCCTCGCGCAGGTACGCGCGCACCTCGCGGGACAAGGGCTGTCGCGGGGACAAGAGAAAAACGCGGTCGTCAGCCTTCACGAGTCGCCGAAGGACTCCCGGCGTCGCGACCGCCGCCTGAAGTTGCCGCGCTTTCGTTACGCAGGGGACGACATCCCGCCGGTCGATTCGGCGAAGCCGTCGAACGGATTCTGACACGGTAAAAAATTGGTTTGCTCCCGTGGCAATCCCCCGCACGCAGGACGCGACCTCTCCTAATCTCGCCGCCGGATGCGATGGCCGCCGGTGACTCGCAAAGAGTCGCGACCATTTCGCGGCGGGATCGAGATCGGCTCGCCGCCACTTCTCTCCGCGGCTCAAGTCCAACCGCGACAGTGCGCTGACGTTCGCGACCTGACACAAGCGAACCGGTTCGTACTTCGGACGCCCCGATCGCAAGAGGACAATCGCAGACGTCGTGAGGGCGCCATCGAAGATTCCTGCGGCGGGATCAAAATGGACGATCGTGTCGAGCGCATTTTCTTCCAACAGGTGGGCCTTGACGGGGACGCCGAAGTCCGCGTTGAGCCACTCGGCGGGCAGGATGACCGCCGCACGGCCGCGGGGGCTCAGCGACGCCCAGATTCTGAGCAGAAAAAGCCCATACAGATTGGTGAGCCGACTCAGGCGCCGGCCGCAGAGTCGATCATAGCGCCGCCAGAGGGTTTCCGGATACTCGAAACCGTGATGACGGACATAGGGCGGATTGGCGACGACGGCATCGTAGGATTCGCGAATCGTGCTCGTGACAAAATCTCGCTGGTGAAGTCGCACGGCGACCGCGCCGCCCCGCCCTCCCACCACGCGGATCATCCGCCCATCGATGTCATAGGCGTCGATCTGCGGTATTTTTGGTTTTCCTTGCCGAAAGAATTGCTTTTGGATCGCCTCGATAAAGACGCCGGGGCCGACTGCGGGATCGAGAATACGCCGGGGTTGATCACTCAAAGCCCAACGGACCATCCACTCGGCGACGGGTGCGGGCGTGAAAACTTGCCCGAGATCACGGCGCGACGTGGCTGAGTTTTTTTCCGAAGGGACGACGCTGGCGCTTAGCACGGCCACTGCGGGATCGTATCGATAAACGCCTGGATATCCAAGCCGTCCTCGACGTTGTCGCCGTTGACATCGGCACGATCGATGTGGCCGGGATCAAGGTCGATTTCCAACAGGACGTTGACCAGCGTATCCAGGTCCACCATGTCACAATCGCAGTCGCCTTCGATATCGCCCAGGGGGACCGGCGTCACCTCGAGCGTGGCATCGTCGCTGACCGCGGTGTTGCACTGGTCCTGGACCGTGCAGTTGTAGGTGCCGTTGTCGTGACAGGTGACGTTTGTCAGCGTCAGCGTGGGGCTGTTCGTGCCGACGATGTTGCCGTTCTTGCGCCACGTGTAGGTCGTCAGACCGCGGACGGCCGTCATGGCAACCGTGAAGTTCACCGTCTGGCCGGTCGTGGCATTCTGACTGGCCGGTTGCGTCGAAAAAGTCAGCGAACTGCCGGCGCAGTTCACGATAATCTTGTAGACCTCGCCATTTGCTCCCGAGCCCCTGTCGCAGATGTACAGCTCGCCGTCGGCGTCCTCACCGAAGGAGGTGATGCTGCTGATGACCAAGCCGCCGCCCGGCGCCAGCTCCGTTGTACGTGTCGTGAAATTGGTGACCAAGCCGCCGGAGATGATGAACGACCAGATCGGCGCCTGCGCTGTGGTCGAGCAGAAGTAATCCGCAAAGAAATAGGTTCCCTGCAAGTCGGGAATAATCGGACCGCGGTAAACGTACCCCCCGGTGACCGAACACGGTTGGAACGCAGCGCTACTGTACGTGTGGACCGGGTAGGTCAACGTCGGATCGAGCGGCGGCGTGATATCGCACGTGCAGTTCGGTCCGCTCGGCGAGTTGAAACAGGCATTGCCCTCCATGCACCGCCAGGCATAGTTGCGACCCGCCGCCGTGGCGAAAGTTGAGTAGTTGACTTCTTCCACTGAACCTTGCCCGACGTCGGCCATGTAAAAATCGCCGTTCAATCGATCGAAGCTCATGCGCCAGGGATTGCGCGTGCCATAGGCCCACTTTTCGTTGACACCGCTGCCTCCGATGTTCGGATTATCGGCGGGGATGTATGTTGGGGGGTTGTCTACGTCGAGCCGCAGGATCTTGCCCAACAGGGTTGTCAGGCTTTGGCCGTTGCCAATCGTTCCGTGTGCATCGCCGCCGCCGCCGCCATCGCCCGAGCTAGCGTACAGCATCCCGTCGGGGCCGAACTGAAGGCAGCCGCCGTTGTGATTGGACTCCGGCTGGTTGATCGTCTTAAGGATCACTGCGCTCGCCGCGTCCGCAATATCAGGATTGGCGGAGACCGTGTAACGGGCAATGACGGTATGGCCCGCCGCGCCGCCACCCGTGGTCGTATAGTTCACGTAGAAAAATCCGTTCGTGGCGTAATCCGGATCGAAGGCCAGGCCGAGGAGGCCTTGCTCGTCGGACGTGGTGACGCCCGTGATCGACAGGAAGGGGGTGGCGTTAAGCGTGTTCGCGGGAATATTCAGGATGCGGATCCGACCGATGTTACCGGAGCGCTGCTCCACGATGAAGATCCGGCTGGTGTCGCCGGGGGGGGCGGTCACAAAGAGCGGCAAGGAGAGACCGGACGATACGCGCACCGTCGTCAGCGGCGTTGGTGACGCGGCGGTCGCGACGCGGACGCTTGCCAGAATCACGCACAGGGAACACATTCCCCACGGTAGAAATCGCTTTGTGAACATGTTGCTTCCTTGGATTCAACGACCCCAGCGGGCCGAATTGACGGATTCGGCCACTTGGATTCTGACCGCACGTGATTATACCATTATCGGGTGTCGGCCGTCATCGCCTGACGGCCGAAATCCACCGGATAATTTGCGAAAAATTTGAGGGGCGTGGTTGTTATCGCACACGAAAGTCGGCGGGAAATGAAAAAAAGAACTCCGTACCCGGTATCGGCGGCCGACACCGGAACGGAGCTGTTATCTCGCGACGAAAATAAAGTCTAGCTTGGCTTGCACGCCCCGCCCATTGCCTCCTGGCAGCGCTTCATGCACTCTTCCGGCGAATAGTCGGCGATGTGCGTCGCCACGGACCAGTGGTGTCCGAACGGGTCCTGCAAACAGCCATATCGATCGCCCCAGAACATATCGGCCACGGGCATGACGGCCTTGGCGCCGGCCTGAACAGCCTTGTTGAAAGTCGCGTCGGCGTCGTTGACGTACAAGTGGATGGTTACGGGCGAACCATTCAGGGCCTGCGGCGAGACCTTGCCCCAATCCGGGAACTCGTCGTTGAGCATGATGGGGCAATCACCGATGCGAATCTCGGCATGCATGATGGATTGACCGTCCGGGCCCGGCATCCGCATGATCTCCTCGGCGCCGAACGCCTTTTTGTAAAACTCAATCGCCTTGGCGGCGCCGCGAATGATCAAGTGGGGAGTGACGGTGTGGAATCCTTCGGGTACGGGCTTGACTTTGCCTGCCATCGATAATCCTCCGATTTGTTAGGCCTCTTCTGACTCCACCCGACCGACCGGGAGAGCCTATCGTTTCTTTGCCCCCTGGAGCAGGTATATTACCCAGCCACCGATCGTTCCGGCTAGCGCGGAGCCGGCGGTTCCGAAACCGAGCACCGCCACGGGGACGTCCCTCAAAAGGACCGAGACGGCGATTCCGAACAGGGCACACGCCCCACCCACCATCAAACCGCCTAAAGCGGCCCCGCTTTTTGAGCGGGCAGCGGCACGCGCGTACAGCGCGCCGATGACCAGCGAAATCGTCATGCCCCCGATGGCGAACACATTGTTCTTGACGAATTCGTTGTAATGCCCGGCGACCACCATCGCAACCTGGAAAACGGTCCCTATGGCCGTCCATTTCGCCAATTCTTGTGCCGAGTTCTTGGTATCCACAGCTGTAGTCGCACTTTGCATGGTTTTCTCCTTGATTGCTTCGAGTTTTCCTAGCGGAAGGTGGCGGCCACCCGGTCGCCCCGGACGACCCGCTCCGCAAGGGGTATCGTGTCAAGAATGCGCACTGTCCCGTCAAAAAATGAAACCGAAAGCCGGGCGCCGTCGGGGCTGAATCCGACAAAGTAGGCCGATTCCTTGCTCCGTAGGAGTGTCGCCACATTGGCGCTCGCATTCACGTCCCAGAGCTTGACGGTCAGATCGGACGATGCGGAAGCCAGGCGCGTTCTGTCCGGTGAAAATGCCAACCCCGTGATCTCGCGATCGTGACCGGTCATCGGGGGGAATGCCTTCCCGGTTTGTACATCCCACACCCGGATTGAGCGGTCATAGCCGGCTGACGCGACGAGGCGGCCGTCCGCGCTGAACACGACCTTCATCAGACGCGAAGTGTGACCTTCGAGCGCCCGTCTTTCTTCCCCGCTTTCAAGATCCCACAGCCGAACTTTTCCATCGTAGTCGGCCGAGGCGAACGACTTGCCGTCGGGCCTGATGGCGATGGAGTAGGCATAGCCGTCTTTGCGATCGATGGACTTCAGTTCGGTTCCCGCGTCGGCGTCCCAAATCTTGATCGACCGGTCATAGGAGGACGTAACGAGGCGCTTAGCGTCCGGGGTGAATTCCAGACTTGGCACGCCGCCCTTGTGTCCCTTCAGTTGGTGAAGCAGGCGCTGATTGGTCACATCCCAGACATGTACCACCGGGTCATTGGTCCCGGCGGCCACTCGAGAACTGTCCGGACTAAACGCCACACATGCTGCTTGCTCCGGAAGGTCGGCGAATGCAGCCAGGAGTTTTCCGCTCTGGGAATCCCAAATCTTCACGCTTCGATCCGAAGATGCCGTCGCCAGCCGTTTTCCATCCGGACTGAATGGCGCGGCCCATACGCCCTTTTCGCACCTCAGGACAAGCGGCGTGGCCGCATCGCCGACCTGCCAGAGCTTCACGCATTGGTCCTCTCCGCCGGTCGCCAAGCGCGCGCCGTCGGGCGAAAAAGCAACCGACCATACGGTCCCGCTATGACCATTGAGTTTTTCGATAAGTTCACCCTTGTTCGCATCCCAAATGCGGACGCTTTGATCCACGGAAGTGCTCGCCAGGCGCTTCCCGTCCGGGCTGAAGGCCAGGCCGTAGGCGGTCTTGTCATGCGCCGCCCATTTGCGAATCAGGTCGCCCGAGTCGGCGTTCCAAAGCCAGATCGCATTCGTGCCAGTGCTGGCGGCCAGGCGCATTCCATCCGGGCTGAAGACGACCGCGTTGAACGGGCTGTATTCTTCGCCGCCGTAGCCGGGACCGAGCTTGTGGACCTGTTTGCCTTTCTCAACGTCCCACACGATCACATGGTTGTCCCAAGAAGCGGACGCCAGCCACTTGCCATCCGGGCTAAACGTCACTCGCGTAACCGGCGGCTTTTCCACGTGGCCTTTGAAGGTTCTGAGTTCCTCGCCGGTTTGAGCATCCCACAGTTTGACGTAGCTCAGCATGGACGTGGCGATGTACTTTCCATCCGGGCTGAACGATGAGGAGTACACCTGGGTCTTTTCGTGTTTCAATGTCAGCAGGAGCCTGCCGGATTCGGCATCCCAGACTCTCGCCGCGCCGTCTGAACTCGATGTGGCCAGTTTCTTTCCATCCGCGCTGAACGCCAGGTGCCACAGTGCCTTGTCGTTCTCCTTAAGGGTGCGCAGGACGTCGCCGGATTCGGCGTCGCGCAAAATCGCCTCACCGTTGGCCAGGGCTTGACCCATGAGCCGGCCATCGGGGCTATAGGCCACGGACATCACCACTTCGCCTTGATCCGACCACGAGCGAACGCTCTGGTCCAGGTTGGCGGAAAAGTACTTCCATTCCCAGTTCCGATGGGATTCGGGAGCGCGATCAAGCCAGCGCCGCGCCTCGTCGGTCTCGTTCAATGCCAGGGAGGCGCTGGCGGCTGCGATATGGGCGAGATAGGACTCGAACTCACTGGCGTGCCCCGGTTCGCTATTGGTGGCGTTGCTTTCGGCCGGTTTTTCTGTCGTTTTTTTTTCGGCCGCCGGACTGGGCTCGTTTGCCGTCGTCGTGGCGAAGTGTTCCTGGAGCTTCTTCAGCGTATAGGCGTTGCCTCGATCGAAGTGCTGCCGGAGCTTCTGCGATTCCTCGTCGTCGCCATAACCCATCCCGACGCAGGTCACCCGAGTCTTTTCCGGTCCGAGGGACTCCAGATAGAGCACCGTCCACATGTTGTCGATCGCGGCCTTGAACGGGAAATTCGCCGGGCACTTGGTCGCCTTGATGGAGAGCATCCGCATCGGTTCAAAGCTGAGAATCGTGTTTTCGATCGTGTTCTCGTCGCCCAGAACGCCCTTGGGGTCGTAATGGGTGCGCATCTTCCCGCCTATGCGCAGGTCCACTTCGCCGTGCGCGACCATCCAGGACTCCACTCCTTTCCTGGTAGTAAAGGCTTCCCAGACGTCGGCGACGGGCGCGTCGACGACCGCCTCGTGCTTTAGTACGTCGCCCGTCGACGCGCTGGCATTGTCTTTCACGAGCGCGTTGTAAACGTTGTTGAGGAAGATCGGATTGTTTTTCAAAAAGTAGTCGTACGCGGCGTCCCATTCCTTGTCGCCGGGACGCCAGCCTATTACGGAGAGGCGCAACTTCGTCTTTGCTGGATCGAGCTTCGTAAAGTAATAGGCGCCCCACAACCCCCCCGCCCGAACATTGGGGTACTCAGGCGGAGCGCTTCCCGTTACCGACAGAATCTCCTGCGGCACAAATGCCAGGACGCGCGTCGGCGCGCCCGGCCAAAAGCAATACGAGCCACCGGGCTTCAATTCGACCAACGGCTCCTTCGCGCCCAGACGCTTGAACCCGTCGGTGGTCGCCAAAATGCTCCAAACGCGATTGATGGAGACCGGTATCTCCATCTCGAAATCCTGGCGCTTAAGCGGAACATCGACGGCCGTCACTTTCACGTGTTTGTCCATCCACGTCCGGGTCTTTAAACCCGTCTCGGGTTCCTCGGTGGCTCGCTTCGAAGGTGTTTTTTCAAAATGCTCCTTAAGGTTGTTAAGAACATAGCTCCAGGCCTGGTCGAAATAGGCGAAACCCTCGTCCCATTCCCTGCCCTTTTTCCATCCCAGTTGGGCGAACTTGACCTTCACCTTTCCGTCGCCAACGTCTTCGAACCGAATCATGACCTGGGTCTTGGCCCCGGTTCGACGAAGGCCGGGGACCTTGGGGGGAAACCCCCAATCGAAGGCCAGGAATTCATTCGGTATATAGCTGAGGATCTTCGCGCCTTCCGCTCCTCGCTTCCCCGTCTCATCCGCAGGTCCTTTGAAATAAATATCAAACGCCCCGCCGAGCTTGAGTTCGATCTTTGACTCGGGAGAAAAAAACGTGGCGATGCCCTCCTCGGTCGTCCAACATTTCCACACGTCGTCCAGAGTGGCCGACACGATGACTTCCTTACGCAGGATTCGCTCGGTCGCATCGGACTTCAGTTTTCTGGACGGCGCCGGTTCGGCGAGCGCCGCAGCAGCGCAGAAGCCCGCCACCATCGTTGCCTGAATGATCTGATTTGCTCTCATCGAACTCACCTCTTCCTCTTCAGCGCCATGTTCAATTCATCTCGCCGGAACCCTTGTTCCGGTCAGCCGCCCGCGTTCCCTCCGCGAGCAATCGGTCAAAATAATCCCGAAGCTGGGCCACGGCTTCGTCGTAGGGTCTCACGTCCCGGTGGCCCCGGGCCTGCATGATCCCGCCCTCCAGGACGGTTAAAACAAAACGAGACAGGCGTTCTCGATCCACGCCCGGCGGAAGCCGATCGGCGGCGTCATCCAGACAGCGGCGTATCACTGCACACCAGTTGCTGAAGTTGAGGGCGATCTTCTCGCGAACGAGCGGCCGGGAATCGCCCAGCTCCAGCGCGAGATTCCCGATCGGACAGCCCAACGTGCAGGCCGTCTGCTCCAGCATTTCGTGATAACCGGCGAGAACCGCGAAGATCCGCTCGATCGGGTCCGACGTCGCGCCCAGAGCCGGATCCATGACCTCGGGCATGAGGTTTTCGAGATACCAGTCGAGGACGGCCAGCAACAGTTCTTCTTTCGACTTAAAGTAGTAATACAGACTGCCGCTGTTCGCCTTCGCGGCCTTCAGAATCTCCGCCATACCCGTTGCGGCGTAACCCTGCTCATGAAACAGGCGTCTGGCGGTCATCACGATGCGTTCTCGGGTTGGCTCCGTCGCTACCACTCAACGTCCATCCGTTATTAGTTGAACATTCAACTAACACAATACCACAGTGGTTAATGGAAAGCAAGTCATCCTACTGATATTTTGTAACTAATTGTGAAATATACAGTTAGTGTGTTACATGGGCCGACCTGCGGACTCGTCGCTGGTGGGTTGAGTGGAAGCATCTCCACTCGGAACGCTCGCCAAGCCCTTCCGCATCTGGCGGTACAGCGAGGCAAACTCGCCGCTATTGTCAATCCCGTCGTCAATCAAACGGAGCGCATCGACGCGCCGTCCCACCGACATGTACGACACGACGAGTGCCTGATCCACGGCAACCAAGTCCGAACCGCTGACCTTGGGGCGCGCTGCCAGGAGGAACGGAATCGCCTCGTTCCATTCGCCGCGCAGTTGATGGAGGCGTCCGCAGTAGCGTTCGGCCATGCCCGATTCACTGCGGCCGTGGGAAAGAAGGAAATTTCCGCGCTCGATGCACTCCAGCGCGAGCGCGCGATCCTCATCGCTCAGCTTCTTGTGGAGGCGTTCGCGGCACACCAATCGAAAGTAGTTGTATTCAAGGTTCCACGAGGAATAGTGCGCGACGCTGCGCCGGGCGACCTCGTAGAGGCGTTCGGCCTCGTCATAGTTTCCCATCCGGATCATGACCCGCCCCACCATTCCGGTGATCGGCCGTTTTGCGCCCGGATGCGTCATGGGGTCCTGCCATTTGCGCGCGACGGTCACCACTTCGGGAGGCACATCTCGCTCAATGTCCCTGCAGATCGCGTCAAATCGCTCATAGGCTTGTGGGTTCGTCCGTCGAATGAAAGGGACATCGCAAAGCACGCGGACGGTATGCGCAACCCCATAGCGGTCGTACGGATTGTCGCCCAGTCGCCGGAGATATTCCCCATCGCCCGGCAAGTTTGCGAGGGCTTCGGGACGGACCGTCATTTCGCCCGTCAGGGCCGTCATCGCCGAGACGATAGCCCGCGCGGT
Source organism: Phycisphaerae bacterium (assembly GCA_035275405.1). Classification (NCBI taxonomy): domain Bacteria; kingdom Pseudomonadati; phylum Planctomycetota; class Phycisphaerae; species Phycisphaerae bacterium. Next base: position 67,524 of record DATEMU010000001.1, on the reverse strand, counting down.
CAGCGCCTGGCCGAGCAGGCTGGGATGGACGTGGTCATCCATCAGCTCCCATCCGACACAGCCGCCCTCGCTGGCGTCTCGGAAGGCCTTTTGCAGATCGCAAAGGACGGCGCCGGATTGCGCGGCGGCTTCGCGAATCGCCTGATTGCTCGGCCCCGGACATCGCCAGGGCATCGGATCCAGATCGATTGCCTTTTGGAACGAAGCGATCGCGCTGGAATAGTCTTTCTGGGCATATTGTGCCCGGCCCAGGAGATATTGCGCGCGGGCATGAGTCGGCAAGAGCGCTGTCGCCGATTTCAGTTGGACGATCGCCGATCCCGATTCGCGATCCATGAGCTTTTCAGCGGCTTCCAGTGCGGCGTGCAGCTTTGCCTGGTCCTCCGGCGAAAGGACCGACGCGTCGGAATCTCCGAGAGGCGCGAGATCGCGCTCGTTGGCAGCCATCGTGCAGACGATGACCGGTACACCGCGGGCCTTGCAGCGTTCGATGATCTTCCCCACATGTGTCTTGAGGTTGTACGCAGCGGCGCCTCGCAGGGGATCGTCCGGCGCGGTAAACGATTGACCGACCATGGTCTCCATCAGTGTGCGTTGATGGCCGGCGGGCTCTGCGGGACGGGCGAACGAATCAATGAACTGAACCAACGCCAGACTGCGCAGCGTACGGTGCAGGGCCATTGCCGTGGGCGTGTTGCCGGCGCGATGCAGCGAGGCGACGCCGTAGGCGCCAAAGAACTCGTTGTTGCCGCAGTGGACGATGACCAGGTCCGGCTCGTAGTCGAGCGCCTCCGTCAACATTCCCAGCACGGGAAAGCTCGCGACGGCGGTCGTACCGAGGTTGATGACCTCGACCTTTCGATCGAGCCACAGGTCGTGAAGCATGGCCTCGAGAAAGGCGGAAGGCGCAAAGCACATCGGCTGGGGAAACCCTTTGGCTGCGGACTCGCCGCCGATGACGACGCGAATGGTGCCTTTCGGTTTGGGGGCCAAAAAAGAATACGTGTCAAGCGTGCCAGGGCGGCTCTTGTTGGCGAAAAAATAGGATGCCGGGCCGGGATTATCCGTGATACACAACGTTCCGCCGGACATCGGGCCGACGCGGAGGATGGTGGGTGGGTAGCCGCCGTACTTTGCGAACCGAAGGCCGGCTTCGAGTATTCCCAGGAAAACAACCGGGATCAACAGCGCGAGGGCGACGTAGATACGCCGTTTGCGGCGCGAGAGCACGGATCGGCCGGGAGGCGGAACATTCGTGTCGGCAACCTGCGTCTCGGCATTGGGCTGGCGTCTGGGCATCGTAATAGCGGCAGTCTAATCGAGGGACAAGTCGGCGCAAAAAAAGCGGCCGGTCCCACTGGGAGACCGACCGCTTCGTCATCTAAAGAACAGGAGTCGAAAATCAGCGTCGGCGTCGGACGAGCATCAAACCGCCGAGGGCGAGGAGTCCGAGCGTCGTGGGTTCAGGGGTCGTTGTGTATTCAACGGGATGGGCCTCCGAAGCATTGCCCCAGTCACCGATTTGTTGGCCCGGGTTGCCGAGCGAGTCGACCGCGCCGTCTCCGCCACCGCCACCGCTGGTGAAGGCGTCCAATAGAATCGTCTGATTCGGGCCGAGGCCCATCGCGGCAAGCTGCGTCGTGATGGTGACCATCGTCGTGGAATTAGAAATCGTGATGTCGAGGGGCGGGGGATTGTAGGTCGCCTGGGTCAAGGTCCAGGAACCGCCGTAGTTGTACAGCTCGGCACCGTCGCCCGAATCGACCCAGGAGCCGATCCAGTAATCCGCGCCGCTGGGCATGCTGATCGGGCGGGCCCAACCGTTGCCGCCCGTGTCACCGCCGGCGACGCTGTCGATGATGACCATGTATTTGCCCCAGTCCGTCGCCTCGGTGTCACCCACGAGCGTGAACTTGAAGGAAATGTCGGTCCCGTCGTCTGTGACTTCGAGGGAAACGATGTCAAGAATACCACCGCCGGCACCGGTGAAGGTGTCTCCGGTGTTGTCGTTGTACAGGGTGGCTTGGGCGCTCTGAACGCAGAGGCCGATGACTAATGCTGCTAACAACTTCTTCATTTCCATCACTCCTGTTCTAGCTGGCGAGTTGCTTCTTTTTCCTCTGACAGCACGGAAAGCCCGCGCGTCATGATTACTATATTACGCTTCAGGGGTAGCGCTTTCCCGCAATTCTCCCCCTAGCTGACTCTGGAAAAACAATTTACCAGATTTGGGATCGCATTTCAAGACCCTGCATACACAATCGTGTCCTGGCACTTGGCGAAGGGCATAACCCCCCATAAGCCCACAAGTATTCCATATATACCATCTGGTAAAATTGGGTATCTTGGGTATAGTGGATAATATACCTTTCTTGGAACGGTAAGTCGACACTTCCCGGCTAATATGAATCGCAGGTTTCCAGGTTCTCACCCGGAGCATACGTCAGGCTGCCACCCGTAACGTTGTTCACGCAAAACGTGAACGTGACCGGTGGTGTGATCTTGGAGCTTGTAGTAAGGGTTGCAACGCCGTTGGAGTTTGTGGTCGCGCTGAGCGTCTGAGAATACGAACCCGTAAATGTCCCGTTCACACTCACCCCGGAGACCGGGTTGCCCAAGTTGTTGACGATCGTGACCGTCGCACGTCCCTTTACCTTTCCCCCGCCCGCGTTGACAGTGGAGAGGACGATGGAACTGACATGCATAGTGGTCGGCCCGGCCTGGGGGGTTGCTGACGCCTGGCTGCTGTTGCCGCTCTCGTTGTTCGAGCCATCCATCGCTCGAACAACGTAATAATAGGTGACGCCGTTGCTCACCGTGAAATCCGAAAAGGCGCTGGCCGTGACAAGGGCGCCGTTGACTGGAGAATAGGGCCCGCCGCTGGTGGTGGATCGATAGACATTGTATCCCGCCAGATCGGGCTCCGAATTGTCATTCCAATTGAGGTTGACGACGGCGTTGCCGCCGGTGGCCGTCAGGCCGGTCGGCGAGGCCGGAGGCGTCGTGTCCACGCAGGCAGGATCGCTGAAGGTCTGCCCGGTATTGGGTTGACCCTGAGTGTTTGCCTGCGACGGCTGCCAGGTGAAGTCCGCATACTGCTTTCCGGTACCGGCGAGCTGGAGCGAATGCCCTACCGTCGACGTGCTGCTTTCACTGACACCCACGTCCACCGAGAGCATTCCGGAGGCCGGACCATCGGTCGCTGTAAATGAACCTTCGTAACTGAGGAACTGAACGACGGCGTTGGCCGCATCGACCAACGCGATTCCATCCGGTGATCCATTTTGGAGGCCGGTGAAGGCGAAACCCAGTGTTCCGAGGCAATCCTGTTGGTCAGGAATCGTTCCCGAGAGACTAACCGTGGCGTACGTCGCCCCGCCGCTGCCGTTGTAGCCAATCAACCTCCAACCGCTCAGGCTCGTCCCCGCCGGGCCGGCCACTTCCACGAATTCGCCGGTGTCGGTGCCGTTGTTGTCGTAGTGAAACTCGTTGATCCAGGGAGTCGCCGGCCCTGAAGGCGTGGCGCCGGCCTCGTTGCTGTTGCCGGACTCATTGCTGGAGGTATCAACTGCCCGGACGACGTAGTAATACGTCGTGCCATTGCTGACCGTCGCGTCGCTGTAGACGCTGTTGGTTACGAGGGCCCCATTGATCTGTGAATAGGGTCCGCCGCTCGCCGTGCCCCGATAGACGTTGTATCCGGTGAGATCCGGTTCGCCGTTGTCGGCCCAGTCCAGATCGACGACACCGTTTCCGGCCGTGGCGATGAGACCGGTCGGCGCAGCCGGAGGCGTCGTGTCTCCCCCGCAGTTGGCATTCCAAATACAGTCGACCCATTCGGGATGATCGATGAACGGGTTGCGATTGCCCTGGTAGCTGAAAACGACGTCGTTGCGGGCCTGCTCTACGGCATCGACGGGATCCTGCGTGTGCCAAACCAGCAAGGCGGCCAGCATTCCCATGTAGGCGACGGATTCGTTGGCCCCGGTATTGGAGGCGTCGATCAGGGCCTCATTATCCGTGACGATCAGGTCGGGCTCCGGGATACCGGTGATGCCGTGGGTCCCGCCCTCATAGCGAAGGTCCATGTAGAGGATCGCCCGGGCGACATCGCCGCGGCGACCGTTCCACGTCTCCCAGGTGCCCGCGGTAAAGGACCCGCTGGTCCAGTTGGAATTTCCAGGATAAACGCCGCTGCCGCCGCCCTGTCCGTTGTTGGCGTCGGTGACTTTTTCGGTGCAGGCGGCATCGCAGAAACGATAGGGTTTGTTGCTGCGCGAAGAGTTGTAGCTCCCATCGCAGAGCATTAGCGCATGGCAATCGGTATAGGGGTAGTTGGAGGAATTGTCGTTAGGGAACCCGTAGGAGTTCGGCCAGGTGTGTTCGCGCTCGTAGAAGCTGTTTCCCGCTCCCACTTTGACGTAGCTGGCGTTCTTGTAGATGTCGAGAATATTGGAGGCGTTGTTGGGGTCTTCGTCAGCCTGTTCGAGGATGTTCCACGTATCGGTCGCTGTCGACGTGTAAGGGAAGCGCGTATGATCGTCGATAACCGGATGCAGCGTCGCCCGCAGCGTTGCTGCGTTCGTCGCGTCGACCGAATCGTAGTAACCGGGCGGTGGCTGAGCCACGCTGCGGTTTGCGCCGAGGACGACCCCGAGCGTCAGGACAAGCAGCTTAGTGCATAGGCTCGCGGGGCGCGTACGAACAACATCCGAATCATGAAAAACGGCACTCGACATGCTGGGACCTCCGGTCTGAATCCGCGGGTTGGTGGACAAGAACTGCAACCCTCAAAACCGGCTCCGCATCCTAAACACATCGTTTTCTGATTACAAGAGTTTTTACAAAATCTTCATGAAACCAATCGCGCGCGTCCGGTCCGAACGAACCGCGATGGATGGCGACGTTTGGAATAATCTTGAGAAACCGACCGCCAAACCCACTATTGAAGCAGTTGATCGACCAGGACGGGGATGTCGTCCTCGTCGTTCAGGCCGTCGCAATTCATGTCGGCGGCCGGCCCGTAGTTGGGGTTGAAGCCGGTCAGGAACCATACGAAGGATTGGATATCGCGGGCGTTGCGGGTGCCGTCGGCGTTGACATCGCCGGCCCCGAGACCGGCGCCGGTCTGGGACTGGATTCCCACAAAAGTCTTGTGCCGGACCTTGGTGAGGCCGGTGGGCAGGGTTTCAAAGGCCACGACGTCGAGGCGGTGGTTGCCGCTGACATACGTGGCGCGGTTCCGCGTGAAGGTGTCCATGTACTGGCTGGCGAGGTTGCTGGTGCCGGTGGAGAGGCCAATGAAATCGGTGCTCTCCTTGAGGTCGAAGAACATGTAGACCTTGTCCACGGTGTTATCCACGCCCTTCACGACGAAATCGTAGGGGACTGAAGGCACGTCGTTGTTGCAGGTGTTGGTCGGTTGGATCAGCTCGAAGTCCGGATTTTCGATGTCCACGTAGATGACCAGCCGAAACTCGCCGAAGAGCGGATCCCCAACGGTGCGATGGCGATAGGCGCGGACGGTGATGTAGTGATAACCCTCGCCGAGCGCGGCTGCGTCGATGGTCTGGCGATAAGTGCCCGTGCCGCCCGTGTACCGCGGCGAGTATTCTGTCAGGAAGTTCTCAAAACCGTAGCTGGGGCTGGTGGATGGCGTATTTCCGGGATTCAGATCGGAATTCGGAAGCGCGTTGTAGGTTGAGCCGTTGTTGTTGTAGTCCTTGAATCCCTGGTCGATTCGGAATACGGCGTGATCGTCGCTGTCCGGATCGGTCGGGTCGGTGTGGATCGTTTGTAGCTGAATGTCGAAGGTCGCAGAGTTCACCATCACGACGGAGTTGACCCGCTCGCGGTAATCCGGCGTTCCCGGGACGTCCGGCCCGGCGATGACCGTCGAGGCGTTCACGATGCTGAGCGTCCCCGTCGGGACGGCGGGGCCATAAATCACATACCCCTTGCCGTGGAAGACACCATTCGCGTTTTTGTTCCGTGGAATACTGAAGGTGACGCTTCCGCCCGCGCCGACCGTGAGGAGTTCCGGGTACGCGGAATTCGGATCGACGATCGGATCGGCGGCGTTGCCGGTCAGTTCGTGGAGGCGGGTGCCCTGGGGGAAGGTCGTCGTCACCGTGCGCGCATCGGAGCCGTTGTTTTCTGAGTCGTTCAGGCCGATCAGGACGTTGTCGACGCTGCTGGGCGTTCGGCGGCTGAAGACGAGAACGTCGGTATTGCCGGTGGAAAGTGGGATGAACCATCCGCGTGCGTATTGATTGCGAATCTTGAGCAAGGTCGTGATTTGTGACGATCCGAGGCCCAGTGCGTCGGCACGGCCGTTCATCTGGGGGAAACCGGTCGCGCCGTTCTGTCCGGCATGGTGGTACACAATGGCGGGGCCGGTGCGCATGAGAACGTAGGCCTGGGCGACGGCATCCGCTTCGCCGGTGGCAATGGCGTTGTCGTGGCTGTTGACGTGATGGACGCCGATTGTGCCGTTGTTGAAGCCATCCACATTATCGACGGAGGCGCCCATGACCGTGTCCCACGAACTCGTGCCATCGTTGTTGACCAGGTCGCGCAGGGCGCCGGATTCGTTGATCTCAAGGGCGTCGCGATTGCCGTAATCGTAGCCGGATGCGGGCCAGCCGCTGCCGGGCTCGCCGGGCTTGCGAACCCAGTTGGCGATGTTGGAATTACTTTCGACGGCCTCGACGAAGGAGTAGGGCGTCTTGACCAGACCGTCGAAATCGACCCAGCGCTGGTACACGGAGGCGTCCCACAAATTGTCCCAGAACCATGTGGGGATGTGCTTGGCGGCGTCGAGGCGGAAGCCGTCCACCTTGAGCACTTCGAGATAGTACTGCGTCGTGCGGAGCAGCAGGAACGCCGCGCTTTCCTCGACGGCGTCACCGGCCATCGGGTTGGCGGGATTGAACGGATAAAAGGTGTATTGCGGCGGGCCGGGGTTTCGGCTCGTGCCGGGGTTGTTGTCGGATTCCGGCGTCAGTGCAAGATCGGGGTAGAACTTGACGTTGTTGGCATTGGGCAGATTGCGCAACGTGCCGGCGGGGATATTGTCGGGGTTTCCGGCGGCGACGGGATGCCGAATCATGCTGTGGACTTTTTCCTGGGCGATATCGATCAGGCCGAGGAGGCGTCCGTCATAAAGGTTGTAATTCGGGCCGCCCGGATTTTCCGATTGCGTGCCCTTGGTATGGAAGTCGCCGTACGGATCGCCGCCGTAGGAAAGGACGAAACCGGGATAGCCCCCCTGCGCCTCGAAATTGGGCGTGTCGTTGTCGCTCGTGCCATTGTGGTTCATGATCCAGTCGACGAAGACGTAGCAGTTGGCCCGATGATAGGCGTCGATCATCTGACGGAATTCAGATTCGGTGCCATAGCGCGTCGGCGTGGTGGGATTGCCGAGGTCGAACCGATCAAACACCGCGTATCCGACATCCGTAGTATTGGTGGGGCCGCCGCCCCGCTGGGGAGGTGGAAGCCAGGTACTGTCGTAGCCGGCCATGAAGACGTCGGGCATGCGATAGCGCATGGTGCTCCACGACGCCTCGAAGTACTGGAGCATCGTATAGGGACGAGTCTGTGCGGAAGCGGGGCGCGGGGTCACACCGAACGCCACCACAAGTACCGCGAGTACACTGGTCCTGATCGCGTCCCTCATTGACTGCTCCGCACAGACCGGCTCAACGGCCGTTTTCACTGGCCCGTGCATTCCCTACGGGTTCAAGTAGGCCGGGACGAACGCCGAGACGTCGCGGCCGTTGGCGCTGCCGCTGTTGTCCACGTCGGCATTGGCCACATCGCACGGATTGGTATTCAGTCCCAGCAGCACGCCGACCAGCGCATCGATGTCTGCGGACGTCACGTTGTTGTCGCCGTTGATATCCGCGGGCTCGAGTCCGCATTGATAACTGAGGGTGTAGGACAGGAACTGATTCCCGGGGGCGTTGGTCACGTTGGTCAGGTCGCCGTCCCAGTTAGCAGGAATGTCGCCCTTGTTGCCGGCGTTACCCACGCCTAAGGGCGGCAGGAACTGATTGGAGAAATAGCCGCTGGAACCCGTGAGGACCGCCATCACCCGAATTGTCGGGAACGGACCGCCGGGGTCGGTCAAGTCGGCCAGGCCGATATCGGCGAAGTCGATGTCGAATTCCATGCCGGTGCTGGGACAGGCGGAATCGGCGATTTCCTCGCTATCGCACTCGGGATCCGCGTTGGGATCCGCGCTCGAAACGGTCACGCCGCCGATGTTGTTGTTGTTGATGGCGATTTGCGTGCAGTTCGGATTACCAGGGTTGACGAGTGCGGCATTTCCAAACTGTGTGTAGTTGTCCTGGGTGGCAAGGGCGGGGCCCATCGCCGTCGGAATGTCCGCACCCGTAAACGTTGATGGCGACGTGTATTCGGTGCCCACGTTGCCATCGCGAAGGACGTAGTCGAGGTACTGCAACCCGGGGGCCGTCGCTTCGGCATCTAGATTGATAACGGTCGCACACGCGCTAGTGCCGGCGAGGTTGTTTTTGCCGCCACCAAGGCCCGGCAAAATCTGGTTGCTCCAATAACCGGTCGAGGAGACGAGGACGGCGCTGACTTTGATGGTCGCGCCATCGGCGGGCGGCAGGGATGTCCCGGCGCCGCCGGTGTCGTCGATCGGATGGCCCAAAAAGCTGCGATCAATGGCGAATTGCACGCCGCGCGTCGCCGTCATGGCGTTTTCTTCCTGGACCGTCAGAGGAGGATTCACGCCGGCCGTGGTGTCGTCGGCGACCGTGCTGCTCACGCCGACGGCATTCGTGTTGTCACCGATGAACGTATTGTTCCCCAACACGTCCGTAAAGGTGAGATTCGTGACCGTGATTCCCGGCACACGATCGAGCAAGTCCACCAAGTCGGCGTCGTATGTCCCGCCGTTACGGTTCATTACCAACGCGAAGTCCGGCTTGAAGTTGAGGTCCATTCGATCGCAATCGAGCGCTATCAGGGCGGGCGGCCAACCGGACGTATTGGGTGTTGTGTCGAGTTCGTTCGAATTGAACCCCGTCGGCGTCGTTTGAATGAAAACAATGAAGGTGTTGTTGTTGGCTTCGAGGTTGCCGGTGAGGCCGATGTAGAGACGGTTCGCGTCGTTCTGGATGAATAACTGATCCAACTCGCTCCCGTTTTGGTTGGGGATCGCGTCGTCGAGGGGGCCGCTGGTGAGATTTCTTGTAAGTCGCCCGAGCGCGTAGGACGTTGTCGACGCCGGGCCCGCAATCAGTTTCTTCAGGAAGACATTGTAGTCATCATTGGGCACACCGGCGGTCGGGTCCCGCCCGACGACGATGGCATAATCAGGGGTAAACCCGGCGTCGAGCTTCAGGCCATCGAGGCCGCCGCAAACCGGTGGCGGCGTAGATAGGACGGGAAGTGCGGCGGCGCTCGTATTGGTGTTATCCGTATCGAGCATCAAGACAAAGGCATTGCCATTGTTCTCCAGGTTGCCTGTGACGGCGACCTTCAGCCGCGAGTTGGTGTTGGTGATGCGGAGTTGGTCCATTTCCGAGCCGGGCAGCGTGCCGGGCAATGACGTCGTCGCATTGCCGAAGCAGGTGTGGTTATTTTGCGTGGCGAGGGCGTTGGCCGCGCCGCCGAACGCCGCCGGAATCCCTGTCCCGTCGGAGCTTCCCGGTGTGGCTGAGGGGATAGTCAGGCTGAGATCCAGATGCTGATTTCCTGAGTACGGCTCCACGGACAGGTCGATGTTGTTATCCAGGGAATCGAAGTTGCCCAGACAGCCAATGTCGCCGCCTTCCCAATCCTGGACCGAAAGGCCCCAGGAGTTGAGCGTCCCGGTTTGACCCGTGGCGTTGTCCACGACCGTAAGGGTCCAGTTGCTGTTGGGGTTCACGTCGTTGAAGGTCAGCAGCGAGTTGGACGGCTGCACCGCCGGTGCCCCCTCGCTGTCAAACGTGATGTTGAGGTTCGCGCCGACTTGCGACCCGGCGGAGACGATTTCAACGGTGCGGCCAGAGTCAGCGTGAGCGAGCGTGACGGAGAGTTGACTGACATCCGGGTGGGTAATACTGACTGAAACGTTGACGTCGGTGATCCGATCCGCGCCAGCCATTGTCACCGCCCGAAGATCGGAGACGCCCGCTGGCGTATTGTCCGGAATGGCCGCCGGGAGCGGCGCATCGGAATAGCTGACGCTGTCGCTATCGGCCGAGAGGGCCGTCTCGTTCAGCGGGGGAAGCCACTGGTTGCTGATGAACCCGCCGCCGGCGACCACGGCCGCGGCGATCTTGATGTCCGCCGTGCCGCCCGAGACGTCCTTCGACATGAGGGCGTTATCCCAGCGGAGCGAAAACTGCATGCCGGAGGTCGGTCCGTCCGGACTTGTAGCGGATCCGTCCGCAAGGGCTTCCTGGCGGATCGGATCGTCGCCCTGAATGTTGTTCACGCCGAATATGTTGCTGAGATCGGCGCTGTAGAAGTTGCCGGAATTGGGGTTGATATGGTCTGCGTTGTCGATGGAAAAATCGAACGGGATGAAGTCATTCGTTACGGTGCTGGAGAGGACGGCATGATGCGCGCCGGCCTCGCGCCAGTACATGATGACCACGTCCGGCGCGAAGCCGTCGTCGAACTTGAGGCCGCCGCCCGCGTCGCAGAGGTACTGCAACGCGCCCGATCCATTCGTATTGTTGCAGGTTTGAAGCGTCTGGCCGCCGTTGCCCGAGCCGGAATCGATGAAGATCAGCAGCGTGTTCCGCAGGTCTCCGAAGAGCGGGACGTTGCCCGTGACGCCGATGTAGAGCTTGGTAAAATCGGCGCGAACGAAGATCTGATCGAGTTCGCTGCCTTCGGTCGGGGCATTCTGGAATGCGGCGGCGTTGCCGAAGCACGTGTAGTTGTTCTGAGTCGCGCGGAGTTGCCCGACCGCCATATAGCGAGTGGGGAGACTGGTCCCGTTAAACGTCCCGCCCGGCGCGGAGCCTCCGGCGCTGAGCGTGTGGCTGACGTTTTGGGAGCCCGGAAACGCGACGTCGTCGGAAAAATCAACGAGAAAGAAGGTTTCTGGCGGGTCGGGCTGAGGATCGGGCGGCGGATTCTGTGTTCCGACGCAGTCCCTGCCCCCGCCGTTGTTGCCCGCCGTTACGTTGATCGGCGGCAAACTCTGGTTGCTGATAAAGCCGGGTCCATTGACCAACAAGGCCTGGACCCTGATCGTGGCATTGTTGGCGAGGTTTCCGAGATGCGCGGCGAGCGAAAGCTTGAACTCAAACCCCAGCGTGGCCGTCGCGGCGTTATTCTGCTGGGCCAGCGGATCGTAGGAAGCGTCTGAGTTGACGCCGAGCAGGTTGTTGTTATCGACTGCGAAATCCGTTCCTTCTGTCAGGGCCACGCCGGTGTCCGTTGGGTTTGACAGGTCGTAAATGCGGGCGTTCTGAACGCCGAGCACGTTCCAAACCGTGACCGCATACTCGGGATCGAAGTCGAGTTTGGCGCCGGCGGCCGCTACTTCGGGATCGAGGTTTCTGAGGGCGTTGGAACCCGTCATGCCATTCGTGTCGAGGATGGTCGGCGTCGCGCCGGCGTCTTTATCGATGAAAATTATGATCGTATTTTCCAGCGCGTCGTTGCGAACGGTGTTGCCGGTCACGGCGATGTAAAGATCGGTCGCGCTGTTGGCGAGGAAGAGTTGATCGAGTTCGCTTCCCGTGCTGGGATCCTGGGGATCGGGGATTGAGTCGCCGAAGCCAGTGGGATTGTCCTGAAGGGCGTTCGGGCTGACCGGATAGTTGGTCAGATTCTGGCCGTTGATCGGAGGAAACGGCGAATAGTCCGGACAATCCACCGCCCGGACGACGGAGACACTGAGAAGGGAGCCTAATGCAATTCCACAAACAATAGCGAGAACGACGATGAGTTTGCCAGTCAACCGGGACACATTCCACCTCCCACACAAGTTTAGGCCGCCAGAAGCGGGCCTTGGACGACAGCGAGTTAGAACCGTCCGGCAGCGGCCGAAATCAGCCTTGCCAAACGGAAAAACAACGATTCTTTGTTGAACCCTCCGGGGTTCGAGTGGCTACGCTTTTTCCATTGGGACAGCCTCAGTGGCTCCCAACGGTTCAAACTGGTCTTACTTGGATCGAGCCTGATTCCCCCGGCTCGCGTCGTAATCCTCATGACCGACGGTGGGTGGGTCCCGCCATTATAACCGCAACCCGCTTCCACCCCAAACCTGGCCATCCAGCCTCAATCTTCGCCCTGCTTCAATGAGCAACCTTCATTCGATCGTTTGAACTTCGGCGCTTCGGTTGAGGTCACTCGGCGTGTCCGGATAACGGGGCCGCACGGGAGTTATCAACCCCCAAAAGCGCCGCGATGCCGCTTGGACATCGGCTGGAGCCCCCGAACGCATTTGCGTCCATTCCACATGACTATCCAACAACAGGACATTCATCCCACGGGTTCCGTGGTTATCATCGTTCGTCAGACCTGTCCAAGACCCGGTAGTGGTATCGTTCTTATTGCTCTGGTCCGCCATTACCAGAAAATCTCCGCGGTCATCGTTCCGCCACATCGCGATATAAAAGTAGCTAGTGAATGACTTTTTGTATCTATCTTCCTCTTGGCTGGTTCGCGGAAGTTCAGAGTAATTCAGAACGGCACCCGTTTTCCACAAAGCACTCAGGGGAAGTTCCTGGTCTGAAGATCCCGCATTAGGCTTGTTGTTAAACTGGTCGCTGGGACAAAGCAACGCTTTCGGATCGGGTAAATAACTTACCGCAACGCCGCGCTCTTCCGAGCCTGCCTCACGAGTCACTTTTCGCTCTATGACATCGCGAACGGTACCGGCAAACCCCGGCCCCCAGCGGTTGAGAGAAGCGTCTTGCTGGTGCTGCGCAAGCTCCCATACAGCAGTTCCAGATCCCAAGGGAGCGCCTTTGGCCGGGAGCCAGCTCTCGAAGTCCTGGCTGTATTGCAGGAGCGAGATTCCGAATTGTCGCAAGTTCGACCCGCAGATGGCCCGTCGCGACATCTCCCGCGCGCGAGAGAGCGCAGGAACCAAAATCGAAATCAACAGACCGATGATGGCGATGACGATCAACAGCTCGATTAACGTGAAGGCCCGGCGACCCGACGTGAAAACCCGTTCCGACAATACCCGGCTCAGAGGATCGACGGCCTGCGCCACGCGATCCCTGCTCTGAAGCCGCACCCGAGGGTGTTTCAAGGCGCCTGATAGCGGCATTTGATTTCTGCCGAGCAACCGGGTAAACTGATGTAGTAAAACATTTTACTAATACGAGTATAGCGTTATGGAAGTCAAATTCAAGCGCGAAAAAACCGAGAATTTGCGGACCTGCTCATAGTGGCATTTCATGCCATGAATCGCGATGGATTCTAGGGGAGTCCGCAGGTTAGTCCACTGTGCGTAGGCTTCCACTCAGGCCCCGGATACTCAGGTTCGAGAACTTATGTTAGCTTGGGTATTCTGAGTGCCTCATGACCCTTGCGGATTGGAATCGACAATCCGCTAAGTGTCAGATTAGCAGGCGGTTGAGCCCGAGTTTCGGATTGGTGAGCCTGTGAGTAAACGAAGAAACATCAGCATCAAGGATGTGGCGCGGGAGAGCCAGGCCTCGCTCACGACCGTCTCGTTGGTGCTCAATAAGCGTGATCGCCGAATCAGCCCAGCGACGCGAAACCGCATCCTGGAGACGGCTCAGCGGCTCGGCTACCAGCCCAGCCGATTGGCACAGGGTCTTCAAGCCCGCAAATCGGGATGCCTGGCGATCCTTGTCCCGCAACTGCGACACGCCTTCGCCGACGCCTACTTCGGGGAACTCATCAGCGCGATCCACGATTGCGCCAGCCGCGCGGGATATAAGATTCTCCTGGAAGTGGCCCACCCCGAGTTCATCCGCGATCAAAAACACCTCGAACTTTTCGATCGCCATTTCGTGGACGGCATGTTGTGCCTCGGCGTGACCAACCGGGACACCTATCTTCGGGAATTCGAGGATGGCGCACGGCCGGTCATCGTCGTGAACAATTATCTGCCGGGCTTTAAGTTGAGCCATGTCCGCTGTGATTATCACGAAGCGGGGCGCATGGCGGCGGAGTATCTGGTGGGCCTGGGGCACAAGAATATCGGCCTGATCCACGGCGCCTCGGAAGTTCAAACCACGCATGATTTTCAGGAAGGAGTGGAAGAGGCCCTGGGCCGTGCGAAATGCGCGCTGTCGCCGCGGCGAGTGGAAGACGGTCTCTTCACGGAGGAGGGCGGGGCCAGCGCTGCCGTCGAGTTGCTGGCGCGCGACCCGTCGATTACGGCCTTGATCGCCGGAAACGACAAGATGGCGATCGGCGCTCTTGCGGGCTTGAAAGGCAGCGGACGGCGCGTCCCCCAGGACGTCAGCGTCGTCGGCTGCGACGACATGCATTTGGCCGCGTTTTGCGACCCCCCACTTACCACGGTCCACACGCCCATTTACGACCTGGGCGAACTGGCCTGCCGCCGTCTGCTCGACATCATTGACGGCCGCGAAACGTCGGTGGAGGATCGCCGGCCCGTGGGATTGACGGTGCGAGCGTCGTCGTCTCCGCCCCGAACATAAATGCAAATCCACCCCCGCCTTGATTTCCGAACGCCGCTACGCCGATTCCGACGTACGCATGATCGGCGAGTTGTTCTGCACGGCGTTCTTTTTTCAATCATCCTCATTTTGTCATCCGCCCGGACCACGAGGGCAGATCAAGTAATCCGCCTGGCGGGGACGTTTAACAACTGGGCCGCGGCGGACGATCAATTCGCGATGGCCAAAAAGGGCGAACGCTGGGCGCTCGACCGGTATTGGGAGTGCGGCCCGTACCAATTCAAATTTGTTTTCGACGGAAACTGGTCGCGGCACCTGGGATCCGCCGGCGACGATCGGCTCGCGCAGCCGGGCGAGAACATCGCGCTGAATATTGCCCAATCCGGCGAATACACGATCTGGCTTGAGCCCGAGGAGAAAAAGTGGGGACTTGCCAGGAAGCCCAACTCAAAACCGCGTGCGCGAATCCGAGTTTCCAGTCCCCACGCGCCGGTCGTGCTGCTTGACGCGACGACGAGCGTCGCGCGCGAGGGACATCCATTTGTCATGTACGAGTGGCAGGTAAGTCTCGAAGGCGACACCGCCTTCATTCCAGAATTGAGCCCGAGCAACGGCACAAAACGGTCCTGTATGTGGCTGCCGATTCACCAAAACGGCAAGTATCGCATTCGATTAACCGTCGGTGATGGGAAAGTGACGGACCAGACTGAGGTAGTTCGCGAACTGGGACATGGATTTCTCCTTCACGACGGCCGAAATGACCGGCCATTTCAGCCTATCCGACCCGGTCTGTGGGGGACGGGGTACGGATTGCTGGGAGCCGGAATCGCAAAGCTGGAAGTGCGAGCGATAGGCAGTCAACCCGCGCAGCCTCCGCTCGCATCGTTGACCGCGCCCTTGGAATCGGGGCGGTCGCTCGTCGTGCTGTTTGACGAGTATTCGAAAAAACTCTCGCTGGCTGATGAGGGCTACACGACGCTGATCTTCACCCCTTCAAAAGAGACTCGGCTGCCTGCCGGGTTGATCGTCGAGCGAGTTTGTGTCGCCGGGTCCTTTAACAACTGGAGCCCGACGGCCCATCCGCTGGAACCGCAAGGAGGGGAGTTTCACTTCTCACGGCTCATGGAATTGCCCGAGGGCGTGCACCATTACCAATTCGTTGTAAACGGCTCGATCACGCTGGACGACATGAACGCCGACCCTAAGCTCCGCAAGTCGGATGGCAAGGGAGGCTTCCACAGCGGCATTCGGATCGGGCCGGATCCGGCGTCGTTCGGGCCGGCGAAGCCGAATGACATCGCCTGCGGGGCGGTGCGGCATGATCCCCACAACCCCTCCTACTTCACGCCGATCGCCGACGATCTGGTCAGACTGACCGTGCGCACGCTCAAGGACGACGTCGATGGCATCGTCGTAGATTTTGCAACCGAGGATGCGAAAGTGCCGTTGGCTCGGGTCGCTTCGCACGGCGGGTTCGACTACTGGTCGGCGACCTGTCAGTTGCACGATGTACACTTGAGCTACACGTTTTACTTGAGAGATAGATCCGCAAAGTCGTTGCTCGATTCACACGAGTGCTACAAGATGCCTACCTATCCCGGGGGCGTGATCTCCCTGGCGGTGGAGCCGTTTGAGACCGAGGTGCGCATGTCGTTCGAGACGCCGGATTGGGCGAAGCGTGTCGTCTGGTACCAGATCTTCCCCGAGCGATTTGCGAACGGCGATCCTGCCAACGACCCACCGCGGACGGTCCCGTGGAAACACCAATGGGACAAGCCCTACAAAGGCACGTTTGAAGAAAAAGGCACGTTTTTTCAGTACATCTTCGATCGTCGCTACGGAGGCGATCTGCAGGGCGTGCAACAGCGGCTGGGCTATCTGCGCGACCTGGGCATTACGGGCATCTATTTCAATCCCGTCTTCCATGCAGCCTCGCTGCACAAATACGACGCCGCTGACTACCGACACATCGACGATCACTTCGGCGTGAAGGGCAGCCTGGCGAAGATCAAAGGCGAAACGACGGACCCTAAGACGTGGCAATGGTCGGAGAGCGACAAGATCTTTCTCGATTTTCTACAAGAAGCCCATCGCCAGGGGTATCGCGTCATTATCGATGGCGTCTTCAACCACGTCGGCCGGGAATTCTGGGCGTTTCAGGACGTTCTCAAGAATGGAAAGGACTCACCCTATGCCGGGTGGTTTGATGTTACGAGTTGGGAGCCGTTTCAATACGTTGGTTGGGATGGACCGAACGGCTCGCTTCCCCGATTGAAGCACGACGACGCCCTCGGACTGGCGGAGCCCGTGCGCGAGCACCTCTTTGCCGTGACGCGGCGCTGGATGGATCCGGACGGCGACGGCGACCCGTCGGACGGCATCGACGGCTGGCGGTTGGACGTGGCGAGCGATATCAACGCGAACTTCTGGAGGGACTGGCGCAAGCTTGTAAAGTCGATCAATCCCGATGCGTACATCGTCGCGGAACTGTGGGAGGAGTCGCGGCCCTGGCTGGACGGTCAGACCTTTGACGCGGTCATGAACTATCCGTTCGCCCGGTCGTGCCAGCGGTTCTTTGTGAACAAGAAAAAAGAAATCAAGCCAAGTGAAATGGAACGACAGATCGAGGAGATGCTCGGCTGGTACCCCCCGCAGGTGAATTACGTCCTGCAGAATCTCTTCGACAGCCACGATACCGATCGCGTCGCGTCGATGTTCATGAATCCCGATCTGGAATACGACCAGGCGAATCGGCTGCAGGACAACGGGCCGAGCTACAACACGAAGCGGCCGACGGCGGCGTGCTATCACCGGCTGAAATCGATGGCGGCGTTTCAAATGATGTTTCTCGGCGCGCCGATGGTGTATTACGGCGACGAAGTCGGCATGTTTGGGGCGGACGACCCGTCGGACCGCAAGCCGATGTTCTGGGAAGATCTGATGCCGTATGACGATCCCGACGAGCGGATCGAGCCCGGCCTGTACGAACACTACCGCCGGACGATCGCGATTCGGAACACTTATCCCGCGTTGCAACTGGGCTCCTACCAGACGCTGCTAGCGATGGACAATTACCGGGTCTTTGCATTTGCCCGAGCGCTGGATGGAGAGTCGATCGTCGTGGTGGTGAACAACGGCAGCAAGCGACGACGCCTGGACGTCCCCTCTCCGTGGCCCAACGGTACGAAGGTCATGGCGATAATGAATCCCGAGGCATGCGAACTGGCCGAGCCCTCCAAGGAACAACCTGCGGCAAGGCCGACGATCCGCGCTAAAGCGGCCCATCGATCGGCATTGAAGGTCGAATTGGGGAGGCTCAAGGGGATGTTGCTCCCGCCGCGAACCACGAACGTGTTCGCGAAGCAATGACCGACCGCGGTTTGACCCGGCGCGAATCCACGCAGCGCAGGCCCATCTTCATGCAAGCAGTGATGCGTCGAATCGGATTGATAATGCGGCTGGCGGTCGCGATTGTGGCCGTGGCGCTATTGGTTTTTTCATTCGCGTGGTGGGGCTATCGGCGGCTGGCCCGCGAAAAACTGCCGCCGGACGTCGTCGCGATCAAGGTCTTGCACTGGGGGGACAAGGCTGAAGACGAGATCGTCGGCAAGCTGGTGAGGGATTTTGAGCGCCAGCCCGAAAACAAGGGCATCAAGATCATCCGCATCAACCTCGGCCAAGCCGCATCCGTCCGGACTAAGCTGCAGACCATGTTCGCGGCGGGCGAGCCGCCGGATGTCTTTTACCTCGGGCTGGAAAACGTATCCGACATGGCGACGAAGAACCTGCTCGCCGACATGGAGGAGTTGATTGAGCAGGACACGGCCCGGGGCATTCCGACCATCGACCTCAACGACTTTTACCCCGCGACGGTACGGTGTTTCCGCGTCGATCCTGAGACCGGGCAGGTGGGCAAGGGACGTCTCGTCGGTCTGCCCAAGGGATTCACCACGGTCGGCTTCTATTACAACCGCGACCTGTTCCGCCGCGCGGGGGTGCCGGAGCCGTCGCCCGACGGATGGACCTGGGACGAGTTCATCGCCGCCGCCCGGGCCATCGGCAAGCTGCCCCATTGCTACGGCGCGGATTTTGTCACCTGGGAACAGATGGTTCGCGTTTATCTCTGGACTTACGGCGTAGATTTCGCCTCGCCGGGTTGGCAGCCCCCGTATTACTTCCGCAATCCCACGCTGCTCGCGGCGATGACGCAATTGCAAGCGTGGTTTCACGATGAATCGCGGACCTTGCTGTCAGCCAAGACGCAGATTGAGACGATGCAGGAGCCGTTCCTGGCGGGCAACGTCGGTCTGGCGGGCCCGTACGGCCAATGGAAAGCGCCGGTCTATCGCAACGTCGATTCGTTTGATTGGGATCTCGCGCCGCTGCCGCACGTCAAGGGCCGGCCGCCGAGAAACGGCGTATTTACGGTCGCATGGTCGATCGCGCGGACGACGCCACACAAGGAAGAGGCCTGGCGCTTCGTAAAGTACCTGGCGAGCGTCCGGGGGCAGCGCGTCATGGCGGACGCGGGATTGGAGTTTCCCGCGCTGCGAAGCGTGGCGGAAGAAGTCGTGCAAGCCGTCGCCGACGCCAAGCCGCGAAATGCCCGCCTGCTCCTGGAAGGGGCGGAGGTCGCCGATCCTACCGACTATCCGCCCGACCCGGAGTTTCAACAGCAGCTTCGCGTTCACGTGGAGGAAGTTTTCAAATTGAGGCGTTCGGCCGCAGGCGCCATGGCGGACGTCGAACAGAAATGGACGGAGAATCTCCGGCGCGCGGCTGTCGCGCAGACCGACCGGAAGATTCACTGGGCTTCGCTATTGACGACGATTGGTCTGCCCCTCGCGCTGGTCATTATTTTGGGCGCAGTCTTCTGGTGGCGACGCCGGCCGGCGGGGCTGCAATTCCGGGATGAATTGGCCGGGATGGGCATGATTTCACCGTGGGTATTGGGATTCATCGCCTTCACCGCATTTTCCGTCGGCCTGTCGTTGATCCTCTCCTTTGCAAAATGGAGTAGCCTGGCGACTCTGGATCATGCGCAATCTGTCGGCTGGGACAACTTCCGGTCGCTGTGGACCCGGGATAACACGTTTACCAACTCTTTGAAGGCGACGGCGTGGTATGCGCTCCTCGCCGTGCCGTCCAGTCAGGTCGCGGCGCTGGTCGCGGCGATGCTGATGAACCATACCTTCCGCTCGATCGGAGTCTTTCGCGCGATCTGGTATCTGCCTAGCGTTCTGGCGGGCGTCGGGGTGGCTGTCATGTGGAAGTGGGTATTTCACCACGAGCACGGCCTTCTCAAACTCCTGCTCGATCCGATTCTGCCTGCGGGAATCCACTCGCCGGCCTGGTTCGAGAAGGACGCGGAAGTTTGGGGCGTGCCGGCGTTCGCCATTGTCAACCTCTGGGCGATCGGCGGAACGATGATGATCTATCTCGCGGGACTCAAGGGCATTCCCCGCGATTTGTATGAGGCGGCGGAGATCGACGGCGCGGTCCGCTGGCGGAAGTTCCTGCACGTCACGCTGCCGATGCTCAGCCCGGTGATTTTCTTCAACTTCATTATCGCCATCATCGCGTCGTTCCAGGTCTTTACGCAGGCGTACGTCATGACCGGCGGCGGGCCGGGGGACACCACACGGTTCTACGTCGTCTACCTCTACAACCAGGCGTTCGACTTTCACGAAATGGGGTACGCCTCAGCCATGGCATGGATGCTGCTCGTCATCGTCCTGGCTCTGACCCTGGTGGTGATGAAGGGCACGAAACGATTCGTCTACTACGAGGGCCTTCGATGAGTCGCCGGGCCGCCAACAGCATCGTCCTCGTCCTGCTCCTCATCGGCAGCGTCGTCATGGTCTTTCCCTTCTGGTGGATGACCGTTACGAGCCTATCCACACCGGCGGAGGCCAGTGCTTCCAGCACGGCGGCCACATTCAATTGGTGGCCCGGCGATCCACAGTGGAACAACTACCCGGCCGCCTTGCGCAAGATGGGCAGCCGACCGTGGTATGGATTTCTCGACGCCCTTTCCAACACCGTCGTCGTCACGACCCTCAGCGTCATCGGCCAGGTCCTCTCGTGCAGCCTCGTCGGCTACGCCTTCGCCCGCATGCGCTTTCGCGGGCGGGAGATCGCCTTCGTTGTCATGATCGCGACCATGATGCTCCCGGCGCAAGTCACGATGATCCCGATGTTCATTCTGTTTCGTTGGTTCGGCTGGGTGGACACCTTCTACCCGCTCGTGGTGCCCCTGTTCTTCGGGACGCCGTTTTTCATCTTCATGTTCCGGCAGTTTTTCGCCCAAGTGCCGGAGGCGCTCGTGGAGGCGGCGCGGATCGATGGGTGCGGTCATCTCCGCATCTGGTGGCAGATCATGCTCCCCATCTGCAAGCCGGTCATCGCCATCACGGCGATCTTCACGTTCATCGGCGTGTGGAACGACTTCATGGGCCCGCTCATTTACCTGCAAAGCGAGGAGAACATGACGCTGGCGGTCGCGCTGAATTCCTTCCAGACCACGTATGGCGATTTCCGCGACGCCCAATACCTCATGGCGGCGAGCATGGTGACGATGATCCCGTGCATCGTCCTGTTCTTTGTGGCCCAGAAGCAATTCGTCGGCGGCCTGAGTTTGGGAGCAGTGAAGGGCTGACGGCCGCGACAAAAAAACCTACGCCGACCCGAGGGCCGGCGTAGGTGGGATGACGTATCGGTCTATCCGGTTCGTTGGTTAGTATCGGCGTCCGCCGCCACCACCGCCGTAACCACCTCGACCGCCGCCGCCGCCGCCTCCAAAGCCGCCGCGACCACCGCCGCCGCCGCTGCGGTTTTCCTTCGGCTTGGCCTCGTTCACTTTCAGGGCGCGACCGCCATGGTCCTTTCCATCCAGCGCGGCGATGGCCGCCTGGGCCTCGCCGTCCGCGCTGAACTCGACGAACCCAAAGCCTTTGCTTTGGCCCGTATCGCGGTCCATGATGACCTGCGCGCTGAGAATGCTGCCATGCGGAGAGAACATCTCCTGGAGGTCCGCGTCGCTCACGCTAAAGGCCAGATTTCCGACATACAACTTTTTGCCCATGTTACATTTCCTTCAATAGGTGGGCCGATCAATCCGCTCGTTTTACTTTCAGGATTGAAGTGAAAGAGTCCAGCATTTCGGACCAAAAAGGCACGGTGCGCGAGAGAGGAAAGTCAGGGCGAAAAGTCAAAAGATTTGACACGTGGCCTGAAAGCTCGGTCGTCGAACCAACCGGGGGAAACTGTAATGACCGCAGCCGCGATTGTCCAGTGTAAAACTGGCCCATAAGCCGCGTGGCGCATCGTGTACGTGGAGGCTCAGGGCCTCTGACGGCCCTGAAAACCGGGTTGACCCTCATTATTCACCTAGGAAATGACGACCGCGGCCCCTGGGCTGAAAAGGGAAGTTTCCTCAGATCGCGGCCCGCTTTCCATGCCAAACGGGCAGCTCCCGAAGCCGGGCCAGGAGTACGTCATAGGTCGTCCCATCATCGTCGTTGAAGTCGAAGAGTGCGGACATGGCGGCGATTTCCTGGCTTTGAGTGGTTGAATTTATGTGTCGACGCCCGGAGAGGTGCCGGCTCATGGGCTCGAAAAGCTGGCAGGCCCGCTTCCAGCCGAACAGGTGGCAAAGGCCTCCCACCACGTCCCACGAGACCGCTTGATCGGCGTCGTAATGCACGGCTTGGCCGTTTTCATCCACGGCATCCACGCCGCGACACCAGCGGCCTTCCTCGTCAAAGAGTGCGATCAGTTTGTCCTTCTCTTCTTGCATCATTGGGGGCAATCGCTTATAAGGGCGTTTCGATGCTTGGGCCTGTGACGGATTCACGCGACAAGGCGCCGATCGGAGCGGCTCAGTATGAATCAAACGTCGCCCGCCGACTACCGGAGCGTTTCTCCATCGCCAGATTATAGCGGAAGGCAAAGCCAAACGTACGCTCATTTCACGTTTTTCCAAGCCTTCTTGCGGCCATCACAAAAGATGACATCGACGGCAGCATATTCCACGCAGAACTAGCTCTCCCGCGTGGCTCTCGACACGAGCGAAATAACCGGCCAACGCGTTGAACAATTCGGCGCGGCCCGTACACCGTTTGGCCGATAGGGTCAACAGCGACCCACACGGCCGACGTCAGGAACAACTATCATGCGAATAGCCCTCGTAAATCCTATCGCGCGCAGGACTCAAGGTTATCACACCATCGGAAGCAAGATCCCGCAGTTGGCCCTGCAGGTTCTGGCACAGCTCACTCCTCCCGAGCATTCGGTGGATCTCATCGACGAACTCTTCGGAACGGATTGCACGGACGAAAAAATCCGTCGCGGGAATTACGATTTGATCGGCGTCACTTCCTACACGAGCGGGGCCACCCGAGCCTACGAGATCGCGGCGCAGTGCCGGCAGGAGGAAATCCCCTGCATCATCGGCGGACCCCATGCCTCCGCCATGCCCGAAGAGGCCATCCAACATTTTGATTCCGTTGCCATCGGCGAGTGCGACGACATCTTCCCCAAAATCCTGGCCGATGCCGCCGCGGGCAAATTGGAGCGATTTTACCGCGGTGAACTCGCGGACCTGGAAAACGGCCGCCACGGGCGAGCGCGGCAGGAACTGCAACCGATCAACGGCGAGTACGATGTGTCCGCGATTCAAACGTCTCGCGGCTGCCCCGTCGGATGCGAGTATTGCAGCGTGACCACGTTTAATGGCGCGCCGATCCGCCGACGGCCGATGGCCGACGTCATCGATGAGTGGTTCAAGACCACCAAACCGTTCGTCTTTGTCGTGGACGATAACTTCTTCGGCGTCGGTGAAAAGCACGCCGTCTGGGCCAAGCAGCTCCTCAAAGAAATTATCAAAGAAGGCCACAAACGAAGCCGCGTGGCGAATATGCTCAAGCGGATTCCCTGGCTGCGGCGGCTCCTGGGCTTCGCGCCGCGGCTTTGGTTCAGCCAGACCACCATCAACATGGGGGACGATCCGGAGGGGTTGTCGCTGGCGCAGGAAGCCGGTTGCGTGGGGATGCTCGTAGGTTTTGAGACCTTCAACAGCGAGAATCTCAAGGACTTTCATAAGGGAATTAACCGAAAGAACCTCGAACGGTATCAGACGCTGGTCCGCGGATTTCAGCGCCAAGGGGTCTCCGTTTTCGGAGGGTTTATCATCGGGGCGGACGCCGACGATGAAGACACCGTCGCCACGACCGCCCTTCAGGCCGTGCAGGTCGGAATCGACACCATCCAGATCACCAACCTTACTCCCCTGCCCGGCACCAAGATGTACGATCGCTATTTGAACGAAGGGCGAATCTTTGCCACCGATTACCCGGCCGATTGGGAGCGCTATACCTTCGTCGAAACCGTCTATCACCCGCGCAACATGACGGCCCAGCGCCTGGATGAAGTGATTTACGAATTGCGGCACATCGCTGCAAAGGAAAACTGGGTATGGAAACGGACGCTGCGGACGCTCTGGCGCACCCGCAGCCTTCTGACGGCGGCCTTCATTCACGGGATGAACATCGGTTGGAAGCGAATGGCCAAGGTTCAGGCGCCGCGCGATGAAGCACGCTTTGGCCTGCACCTCATGGAAAGCCTGCGCACCTCGCGAATCCGTGAGGCGTTTGGTATGTTTCAGCGTCGCTGGGTTCCAACCCGTTTGAGCCTCCAAGCGGCCGCCGCCGCACCTTGATTTTGCGGATCTTCATGTCAAATCGGGCGGCTCGCCGCAACGTGCCCACGGCCCTTTGACCACCGATTTCGAATCTGCTAAAGTGTTTTACCGTCGTCCGTGGCGGCGGGGAGATCAGTCCGTGCATCTCCTTACGGTCGGTTTGAAGGCGTCTAAGCCTTGTGATTACTCGCGCGCAGCCCCCGGTGGGCTTGTTTCTAAGGGCAATACATGTTCACGGAATCGAGTCGGGGGCCAGGTGTGCAATCACTGGGCGATGTGACCGGTCATACCCGCGACGAGCGGCATCTGAACTGCACATGTGATGCGGCTGCCCTGAGACTGACTCCCCTCGCCGACGGCGTCGTTCGCGTACGGCTCGCGCCGAACGGCACGTTTGGTCGCGACCATTCGTGGGCGGTCGTACCTGTCGATGAACCGGCGGTTTCCTGGCAACTTCGAGAGGACGACGCGGCCCTGGAGATCGTCTTCGATGCGGTTTGTGTTCGCGTTGAAAAGCGCCCCTGTCGAATTTCATTCGTGACTCCGGACGGAAAACGCCTCTGCCGCGATTCCACGGCGGGAATGACCTGGGCCGACGACGGCGAAGTTCGATGTCACATGGCCCTCGAAAGCGACGATCATTTTTTCGGCCTCGGCGAAAAGTGCTGCCCGTTGGATAAGCGGGATACGGCGCTTCACAACTGGAATCACGATGCCGCGGAATACGAACCGTTTACCGACCCGCTCTATCAGACCCATCCGTTTTTTTTCGTCCTGAACAGCGGACAAGCCCACGGCCTCTTCTTCGACAACACCTACCGGTCGTACTTCGACCTTGGCAAGACCTCACGATCAAGCTACTCGTTCGGCGCGGATGGCGGTGAGATGAACTACTACTTCATCCCGGGACCTACGCCCGCCGACGTGATGCGCCGCTACGGAAAGCTTGTAGGCACGCCGCCGTTGCCGCCGATGTGGGCGCTTGGCTATCACCAGTGCCGGTGGAGCTATGAGTCGGCCAAGCGCGTGCAGACGATCGCCAAACAATTTCGCAAGCGGAAGATCCCGTGCGACGCGATCTACATCGACATCGACTACATGGATGGTTTTCGCTCCTTTACGTGGGACCCCAAGCGATTCCCCCGGCCGCAGGCCATGCTCAAGGGCCTCGCCAAGGCCGGGATGAAAGTGGTGGTCATCCTCGATCCGGGGATCAAGGCCGAGCATGGCTATCGCATTTACGACGAAGGAATCGCGGGCGATCATTTCTGCAAGGACGCCAACGGTCAGCCGTATATCGGCAAAGTCTGGCCGGGCGCGTCGGTCTATCCCGATTTCACGCGGGCGGCGACTCGCGATTGGTGGGCGGGGCTGTATCGCGAGCTACTCGACGCGGGCGTGACCGGCATCTGGAACGACATGAATGAGCCGGCCGACTTCACATTTCCCCATGGCACCGTCCCGCTATCGATGCAGCACGATAATGACGGGCAGGCCTGCGACCATCGCGAAGCGCACAATGTGTACGGCATGCAGATGGCCCGGTCGACGTTTGAGGGTCTCCGGCGCCTGCGTCCCGGCCAGCGCCCTTTTGTCTTAACGCGCGCAGGGTTTTCCGGGGTGCAGCGCTACGCGGCGGTTTGGACGGGCGACAACCGGTCGAGTTGGGATCATTTACGGATGAGCATCCCGATGCTGCTGAACATGGGGCTGTCTGGAATCACGTTGTGCGGTGCGGACATCGGCGGCTTCCGCGATTATCCGTCGCCCGAACTGTTCACGCGCTGGCTGCAGGTCGGAATCTTCTATCCGC
This sequence comes from Phycisphaerae bacterium, assembly GCA_035275405.1. Lineage (NCBI taxonomy): Bacteria > Pseudomonadati > Planctomycetota > Phycisphaerae > Phycisphaerae bacterium. The sequence continues at coordinate 41,402 of DATEMU010000001.1, read as the reverse complement.
TCTGCCGCGTCCATACGGCGGGCGGCAAGGAGCAAGATCCCTGGTCGTTTGGGAAGAAACACGAACGGATCAATCGCCAGGCCATCGAACTGCGCTACCAATTGCTGCCTTACTTCTATACGGAATACGAACATGCGACGCGCACCGGCCTGCCGGTTATGCGTCCGCTTCTCGTCGACTTCCCCGACCATCCCAAAGTCCATCGCTGCGAGCACGAGTTCATGTTCGGCCGGCAATTGCTCGTCGCCCCGGTCGTGCTGGAAGGCATTCGCAAACGCAAGGTGACACTGCCGGCCGGCCCGTGGTACGCGTTCGATGATGCCGAACCGCAGACCGGCGGTCAGGAATTTGAATTGCCCGTGACGATTGAGTCGATCCCCATGTTCGCGCGGGAGGGGGCGATTATTCCCCTACGCGGCGTGGTGCAGCATACCGGGCAATCGGCCATCGAAGAGCTGATTCTCCACGTCTTTCCCGGCAAGGGATGCGGCTCCTTCTACAACGATGATGGAATGAGTTTTGATTACCAGGATGGGAATTTCACCCGAGAAGACTACGAGGTCGAGACGGCCGGCGACGTGACGACGCTGCGACTAACCCGGCGAATCGGCGACGATCGTTTTGCCCCACAGACCTATCTCATTCAGTTCAAGGGAATCCGCAAAGCCCCCCTTGCCGTGGCCGCCGCGGGAGCGCCGGTACCGCAATGCCGAACACACAAGGCGCTGATCAAGGCGTCGGCAGGCTGGTTCCACGAGGCGAAAAGGGGAGTCGTATGGGTCCGCGTGGGACGGTTGGCGGCCCAGGAATGCGTGGAACTGCTACGCCGAACCAGCCACGCTTCCAAGGGTCCGCGGCGGCGCGTGTCAGTGCGGCCCAGCGTGGTCTAAAAACCTCCACGATCCACTCGATCGCAGTGGATCGACAGGCGATGCGGCTATCGGTTATGATGACGTTCTGCGCGGGAGCCCGGCAGGAAGGAGCGGCGCTTCGGCGGACGCACTTCGAGGAGCCAGCGATGTCCAGTGATCAATTCATGACCCAACAGTACCTGACGCTACGCGACGAGATTCGTTCCAGCAAAGCGCGGATCTTCATGCTAATGGTCTTGGGGACGCTTTTTGTCCCGGCCGCGGGTTTCGCCGCCCAGGAGTACGGCGCGACCTACGCCACCGCATCCATGCCCTTCATTATCCTTGTCCTCATGTTGGGATTCTTAATGGAGCAAAACAGCATCATTCGCGCGGGGCGTTACCTGAAGGACCATGTCGAGCCGCACATCGAAGGCGTGGTGACGTGGGAAAATTGGCTGGAAAGCAACCATCGTCTGCGCGATACCGACCGCTATTTCTTTGGGAGTTTCCTGCTCGTCTTCGTCGTCTTTTACGCCGTGGCCTCGGGCAGCGCCGTGATGAGCATCGCCCAGCAATGGCCCAATCAGGAATGGTACGCTGCCGCGGCGTACGGCATTGGCGGGATGTGGTTCGTCGTTGTGCTCGTGCGGCACTGGCATTCCTGCACGACGACGGCGACGACGACGTGACCCTCCCTAAACTTCCCTATCAAACATCACAACGTTATACCCGCCACCCAGCACCCTAAGCGGCAAGCCCAATGTGCCGCACACCTGCTCCAGCATCCAAAAGAACGGTTCCCAGGCGCCCGGGACGTTCCAGAGCAGTATGAAGACAACCGCCAGACAACTCATGGCCACCTGCGGCTGACGGAGCTTCCAACGCAATTCATGATCGAGCCGATGCTCGATGATGCCGAATCCGTCCAGCGGCGGCACGGGAATCAGATTGAACAATAGGGCAAAAAAGTTCAGGACGGCCATGGCGCCGAGAAAATGCACCCAAGTCGGCTGAAACGACGCGTCCGCGTCCACCAGGCCGACGAGGGGGTGAAGCGGCAGGCTGAAAAGCAGAAACAGGATCAGGTTGCTCGCCGGGCCCGCCGCGGAAACATACGCCGACCAGCGTTCATTCTTAAGCCGTCCATGATCGATCATGACCGCCGCGCCGGGCAACGGGAATCCCCCCATCAACAAGACGACCGCGGGGATGAGCAGGCTGAAGACCGGGTCGATGAATCGCGTGGGGTCGAGGGTAAGGTATCCCTTGCCGCGAACCGTGTCGTCGCCCCCCCAATAGGCGACAACGGCATGAGAGAATTCATGAAGCGTGGTACAGAGAATCCATGCACCGAGCGCGGCGAACATCAGCGGAGAAAAATGGACGCCGACCGCCAGCACAATCATGGGCGCCAACTCGCTCCACGTCCCCGGCCTGACTCACAGCAGGTCTTCGCCCGACTTGATATGTGACCGGAAATCTGCGATGAGCTGTTTCGTAATCGGCCCGGGCTTTCCCTCTCCGACCGGCCGCTTGTCGATTTCGTTGATCGGGCAGACTTCCGCGCCAGTGCCGGTGATAAACGCCTCGTCGGCAAAGTACAGATCGGCCTTGGTCAGGGTGATTTCGTCGGTCGGGATGCCGCGCTTCTGGGCAAATTTGAGCACGAGGCGGCGGGTGATTCCGCCGAGCAGACCACTGTGCGGGGCGGGCGTCTGTAGACGGCCCCGCGATACGATGAACAGATTATCGCCGGTACACTCGGCGACGTAGCCCTCGTGATTGAGCATGACCGCTTCGAGGCAACCCGCGTCGATGGCCTCGATCTTGGCCAGGATGTTGTTGAGATAGTTCAGGCTCTTGATCTGCGGCGAAAGGGCGGCGGGGTGATTTCGGATCGTCGAGGCGGTGATGACCTTCATCCCCCGCTCGTACATTTCCGGCTCGTACATGGCGATCTTGTCGACGATGACAAATACCTGCGGGCTGACGGTGCGGAATGGGTGGATTCCGAGGGACCCGACGCCACGGATGGCCACCAGTCGGACATAGCCATCCTTCGTCCCGTTGGCCTTGATTGTGTCCTTCATGGCATCAACGATTTGGGTCATATTCCATGGAATGTCGAGGCGAATTGCCTTAAGGCTGTTCTCGAACCTCTCCATGTGCGCGCGGCACTCGAAAATCCGCCCCCCATAGACGCGGATCCCCTCGAACACGCCGTCGCCATAGAGCAGTCCGTGGGAAAATACGCTGACCTTGGCCTCGGCCGTGGGCACCAGCTTGCCGTCGAGCCAGATCTTCAGGTTTGGGTTCGGTGTGTAGTCATCGGCCATGCATCCTTCCTCCGTCGGCCTGGAGAACCGCGATTCACACTCCCGGCGAGCGTCGCGCTTATTGTATGCGACCATCCGTCAGTTGCACAACCTCATCGGCCTGCGAGGCCAGGTCACGATCGTGCGTCACCATGACCATCGTCTGGCCCGACTGGTTGAGCCCCCTGAGCAGATCAAATATGCCGCGACCGGTACGCGCGTCCAGATTACCGGTCGGTTCGTCCGCGAATAAGACGGCGGGTTCGTTCATGAGCGCCCGCGCAATGGCGACGCGCTGGCGTTCCCCGCCGGAAAGCTCGTTGGGCCGGTGTCGCAGCCGATCTCCCAGACCGACGCGATCCAGCAGATCCAGCGCTCGCGCCGCGCCTTCGCCACGCCGTTCGAGCCAGCCGCCGATGGACTTTCCCACCATTTGCGGGAGCAAAACGTTTTCCAGCACGTCAAATTCAGGAAGTAAGTGGTAGAACTGGAAAACAAAGCCGTACGCGGAATTCAACAGACGATTTCGACGGTCCTCCAGGACGCCGTCCGCGACAGGCCGTTCGGAACTTATCGGGCGGGAAGCCGCGGCTTCCGGTTCCTCCCCCCCGCCCGGTCCCGTCTCGCGGCCCTGGGGCATCTTTCGTCTTCCTTCCGGTTCAAACATCGGCTGCCCCTGGTAATACACCTGTCCGCGCTGGGGCACGTCGAGACCGCTGAGGACGTGCAGGAGCGTGCTCTTCCCGCTGCCGCTGCTGCCCATGATGGCTACGAAACGGCCCTTGGGGATGTTCAGAGTGATGCCCCGCAAGACCGGCAGGACCGTGCGGCCGAGCTGGTAGCTCTTGTGAACGTTTTCGCAGCGAAGGAATCCCGAAGTCATATTCGTTATTGTGAAATCCTATTCGTATCTCAAGGTTTCAACCGGCCAACTCCGCCCTGCGCGGATCGCCGGAGCCGCCGCGCCGGCAATCGACGCCACGACGGCAAGAATACTAATCCAGATGACTTCCGACCATTTCCAAACGTCCGGAATCTTGTCGAACGAGTACGTCTCCGGGCTCCACACGCGCCACGCAGGGTTGATCCGGGCAAGCCAATCCTGCACGTCGTTGATGTGCTCGACGAAAACGATCCCGAGCAGCGATCCCAGAAGACATCCCACCAGGCCGATCGCCCCGCCGTAGGCGAGGAACACCGCCGCCACGCCCTCCGCGCTGCCGCCGATGCTCTTGATGATGCCAATGTCACGGGTCTTTTCCTGCACGATCATGTAGAAGATGCACAGGATCAGGAAGACCGCGACAATGCTGATGACGCCGAACATGATCAGGACGAGGAACTTTTCCTTCTCAATGGCCGAGATATAGCTGGCCTGCATCTCTTCCCACGTTTGGATGTCCACCTTGCGGATCATGTCGTATTCGAAGCGGTCCATCGGCAGGGCATCGCAGAACTTCTCCCACTCTTCCAGGAGGAGGTCCTTCTTCCGGCCCAGGATGACGCGGTCGTCGCCCAGCGGCGACGTCAGCTTGATCTGAATCTGGCTGCATCGCGCTCCGCTCATCCCCTCTCCATCGGTGCGCTGCTGCGGCCCCATCGAAAGCAAGCGCTGCAACTCGTCAAAGTCCACATAACAGTTCATCGAATCGATTTCGTGAATGCCCGTGCGCGAATCATCCACATAGCGAAAGGTCGGCTTAGGCGGTGGCTCGGGGCTGATGTCTCCTCCCCGCGTCATGGGCAGGACCGTCAACATGCACGGCTCGCCGCGCGGGTAATAGTCGCTCCGCCGATAGTCGCCCGCCGGCGTGCGCTGGGCGATGATACTCCGGCCGATGATCACGCCGGGAAATTCCTTCCCCTCAAACGCGGGCTGCGTGGTCGGGCCCTTGAGAACACCAGGCCCCATCCAAAAATCACCCGGTTCGCGCTGGAACTGTTTAATTTCCTTCTCGCGCTCCTCCAACGAAAGGCGATCCAGATATTCCTGGTAACGGCGATTGTAGTCTGCCGGGAACGCGACATTCCCACGTTCATCGAGGCCGTACGTCGGCTGCATTTGTCGGGCGAGTGTCGTTCCGCCGAATCGGTTCTGGTAGAAGAGGTCTTTCCCGAACTCGTTGACGCGGACGTATTCGTCCAGGCGGATGCCCCATATCCGAACCGCGGCCGTCTTCTTGTTTACGGGGAATTGAAGTATCCCGTAGCTGTGGATCAGCGGCGTCGCCTGGTGCACCAGTGGTCCGCCGGTCTCCGGGTCGGTTATCTTGCTGATGCGATCGATGAATTCCTGATAATAAGGAAACCCCTGCAAGCCGCCGTCCATCACCAGATCGCCGAGCAGCCCATGTGCGCGGGTGCGGATGCTGTCTACGAAGCCCCCCATCACGCTGATGACAATGATCATCATGGCCACGCAGAGCGTGACCGCGCCGACGGAGAAGAAGGCGATTCGCTTGCGCTGAAGCAAACGTGCGGCAAGAAACGCGACATAATATCGCGGCCAGCCGAGAAAAGGCGCAACCCGCCATGCTAATCGCCAAAGATATGCCAGCAGCATGACGATGGCGATCCACAGGCCGGCATTGAAGAGATACCACTCCGGCCGGACCCAAGTGGAGTAATCCAAGCCGAGCCATTGGGCGGGTGAGAAGATACCAAAGGTCCAGGAGAGTTGGTCTGGCCGGAACGAATAGTAGTTCGTGAGCGGGACCCAGGCGATGAGGGCCCAAATCGCCGCGGCGATGACCATTAATCGAACAGCCAGCCAGGCTGTGCGAAGACTCGCGGACCGGAGTAAGGCAAACGTCCCGGGCCAACGAATGAGCAACAACCAGACGAAAAACAATGGTCCCAGGAGGAGGACACTGTGGTCCACGCCATCCTCCGCGAGATCGGCCGGCGTGAAGTACCATGGCACTCCGCAGAGTTTTCGAACGACTTCCGGTTCATCGTGAAACCACCGGACCATCGCCTCGTCGTCTTCGAGCGCGGTCTTCAGCACGTCCCACTGTTTGTGAACGGCTTCGCGATGCTGTCCCAGCTCGCGGATAAGTTGCCGGCGGCGCTCTTGCGCAACGGGCGGGAGGCTGCCCAGCGTCCGTGGTCGCGTCAGCACTTCCACGAACAGATCGGCCCCCCGAACGGGACGACCGATCCACGCCGACCCCATCGCCGCATTGAGGCACGTCAATGTGGTCCACAGCGCGACCAGCGACCACGCCGTTCCGGCAAAGAACGCCCCCGATCTCGTTCGTACGCTGCATTGCCAATGTCCGATCCAGATCAGCGACGCTCCAACCAGCTTGACAAACCAGATCACGAGGTGGACGGCCATCGCCACCGGCGCGGCCATAAGAACGGGGACGGCGAGCAAGGCCATGCGGCCCTTGGACAGGGAAATCGGCCGCTGCGCCAGCCGAGACGCTGTTGCTTCGATGACGATGTAGAAGGCGCCCCCCAGGAGATTTGTCGCCGCAAGGAAAAGCAAATAAAGCGGGACGGTCAACGGCGCGAGGGCGATAAAGAGAATGCGAAGGATCGGGGAGTGCATCGAACAATGAGTCCCGTAGGGTCCAATCGGACCTATACTTTTTGCGGCCGCTGTAGGGGGAAAAGTATCACGTCGCGGATGCTCGGTGAATTCGTCAATAGCATCACCAGCCGGTCAATGCCCACGCCCAGTCCGCCAGCGGGAGGCATGCCGTGCTCCAGCGCCGTCAAAAAGTCCTCATCCATGACGCGCATGGTCTCGTCGCCTTCGCCCTTGACCTGCGAGCTGAGCGTTTCCCGCTGCACGGCCGGGTCGTTCAACTCTGTATACGCATTTCCCAGCTCCATGCACGCAGCGTAAGCCTCGAACCGCAGGGCCAGCGTTGGATCGCCCGGCTTGCGCCGCGTCAAAGGGCACAGGGCCGCCGGATACTCGGTCACAAACAACGGTTGGATCAGGTGCGGCTCGACGGCGGCCTCGAAGAGCCGGTTGGCAATGATCGCGTCGTCGGCTTTGGGATCCTCGATGCCGCGCTCTGCGGCTTTCTTGCGGACGGCGGCTGGGTCGCGAAGGTCCGGCCCGGCATGCTCGCGCAATAATTCGCCGTACGACTTTCGCGGCCAGGGCGGCGTAAAGTCGAGTTCGTGATCGCGAAAGCGCCGTTTCAGGCCACCGCCGAGCGCCTCGATGCTCCGTACGACTATCCCCTCGACGTGGTTCATCATGTCCGTCAGGTCGCCATACGCCTGATAGCATTCCATCATCGTGAACTCAGGATTGTGCTGCGTGCTGATCCCTTCGTTGCGGAAGTTGCGGTTAATCTCGAAGACCCGCTCCATTCCGCCGACGAGCAGCCGCTTGAGATACAGTTCCGGCGAAATCCGCAGGAATAGGTCGATGTCCAGCGTATTATGATGCGTCGTGAAAGGTCGCGCCGCCGCGCCGCCGTAGATCGGCTGAAGCATCGGCGTCTCGACCTCGAGGAACCCCTGATCGCGGAAGTACGACCGCACGGCGTCCACGATCTGTGACCGCGCCTTGAACGTCCGCATGACCTCCGGATTGGAGAAGAGATCGAGATAGCGCTGCCGATACCGGGCATCAACATCGTGCAAACCGTGCCACTTCTCCGGCGGCGGATGGAGGCTCTTGCAGAGCAGCGTGACTCCCTCCGCCCAAACTGTGATCTCGTTCGTCTTGGTCCGGCCCAAGTAGCCGTCCACCCCAATGATGTCCCCCAAGTCCAACAGGGAGAGTACCTCCCACGCCTGGTCGCCGACACGGGCCTTGGACACGCCTATCTGGATTTCGCCTGTTGAATCGCGAAGCGTCAGGAAAGCGAGCTTGCCCATGAGCCGAAAAAGGGCGATCCGACCTGCCACCCGAGCTTTGGCGGTCTCATCCGATTCGCCCGGCCCGACGGAAAGCCCCTCGACGCGCCGGCGGACCTCCTCATTGCCCCCCACCCCGTCAAACCGGGCCCCATAGGGGTCCACCCCCAGGCCGATTAGCCGGTCGAGCTTGCGTTTGCGTTCTTCGTAGTATTGGTCCGCCATCGAATCATTCGCCTTGCAGGCCCTGCTGGGCCAATATCCACGCTCCCCCCCGACATTGCAAGTGCCCGAGCGGGCGCAAGACCTTTTGGGGCTTGACTTTGGAGCAGGAAAAATGCGCAAATACCGGGAATAAACCCCGCGCCGGCGGTGTTTATGGGTGTGAGGAAATCGAAAGTGATCCACGTCACACAAGACTGGGGCCTATGAAAAGTCCCCGGTCAAAGAGGAGTTTACCCGCCGCGGCGGGCCGAAGCGGACTAATGGCCCGGTTTGAGCAGCATATTTTGTGCCACCTCGACCTCGTCTATCGAGTGGCGAAAAAACTGACCGCCGATCAACACGAGGCGGAGGACCTCGCGCAGGAGACGTTCCTCCTAGCCCATCGCGGATTCGCGGAATTCGAACTGAGAGCGCACGGAGCAAAGGCATGGTTGCTCAAAATCCTCCACAACGTCTGGGTCAATCGCCTGCGTGGCGACGCCCGTACGCCGACGCTCACGGCGGACCTAAGCCTCGACGACTTCGCCGCGGAGTTGGCGCACGACGGACTGCCGGCGCTGACGCCCGGGCAGATCGACTGGGAAGGCTTCGACGAGGATTTGAAATGGGCGATCGACGACCTGTTGCCCGAATATCGCTCCGTACTGCTCCTGTGGGCGCTGGGCGATCTGAGCTATAAGGAGATCGGCGATGTGTTGGGCTGTGCGGTCGGGACGGTCATGAGCCGGCTCCACCGCGCACGACAGAAGTTGGGAGAGGCGTTGAGCGAATATGCCAGGGACCGGGGGATCACTCCTGGAATGGGATCGTCACCATGAACTGTACGACCGTGAGAAAATTTTTGTATGCCTTCGCGGACGGCCAGCTCGGCGTGAAGGCCAACTGCGAAGTGCTGGACCATCTGAAGATGTGCCCGGCGTGCAGCCGCTTGGTGGACGAACACCAGGCGCTCCGCTCGGCCATCGGCCGGAATCTCGCGGCGGAAAAGACGCCGGAGGGCCTGCACCAACGAGTGGTTCAACGCCTGGAAGGGGCATCGGCAAGGCCCGTGCCCTGGCTTCGGCCACTCGCCGCGGCGGCCTGCGTTGCCCTTGCGGCGGCCGGCGGTTGGTGGGCGTTCGCGAATCGAAGCGCCGATCCTGACCAGATGGCGAATGCGCCGGTTCGCGTAGAAGGCGGGCCGACGGCCGCCACGATGATCGCCGAGGTGCATCGCCTATGCCTCGCCGAGCCGGCCAAGCATCAATACCCCAGCCTGCCCCGCGACCGATCGCAGGTCGCCGCGGCGATCAACCAACATTTCGCCGGTCGGGTTGCGGCGGTCGCGCCGAACTTGTCCCGGTTCGGTTATGAGTTTGAGTCGGTGAACTTCTGCGGCATCGACGCCAGCCTGAGCCGCGAGGGCGGACATCTCGTCTACGCCTCGGCCGACCGGCAGTCGCGATTGTCGCTCTTCTGCGTGCCGCGGCTGGACCGGCTGGACCAGGGCAGCGGCCCCAGCCCCGACGGCTATTTGCAATACGAAGTGGACCAGGATGGCGGCAAGAAGCTGTCGATCCTGGCATGGCATCGCAACTCGACCAGCTACGCCTGCTGTGCGAACCTGACGATCGAGCAGCTTCGCGAAATGGTCTCCGGCATCCGCCTGGCGATGCCGAATCTGGAAGATCAAATCGATTCGGCCGTGCGCTTCGCGATGCGGTGATTAGGGCCGATTGCCGATGAGGGCGGTTAAGCCGCTTCCCGCGACTTCTGTGCGGCGGTCTTGATCGTGAGCGTCACCTTCTTCCCATCGCGAAGCACAACGACCTTCACCTCGTCGCCGGCCTTGTACTTCCGTAGCGCTTCCATGTAGCTGTACACGTCCTTGATCCGCTCCTGGCCGATCTGATAAATGCGATCGCTGTCCTTCATCCCCGCCTTTGCCGCAGGGCCATCCTCCACCACGCCGGAAATCTCGTAACCGTCCTCGGTCGCCTCGCCATAGGTCGGCATGATCCCCAGCCGCACGCCGGGCATGGTGTTGCGGCCGGAGTCGTCGGAGGGGGCGCGGGCGTGGGAATCGGGCGCCAGCCGTTCTTTTTGCTTCCTGACGGTTGGCGATTTTGCGTCTGCTGAATCGACTCGGGCTTTCTTTTGAATTGTGATTCGATGAAGGCCGGGGGGGAACTCGAAGCCGAGTGAGATGGTGTAATTGCCGCCAGACTTACTTTCTTCCAAAAACGTGATGAGTTCGTCAAGGACCTTGCCCAGCGACTCACGATCCAGTTCGCTGAACTCGATCCGCCATTCCCCGCCCGCGTCCTTGATTTGCACGTGCACTTTTATGCTGGAATCTTTGGCCAGCTCTCTTGCAAGCCTGACAAGACGCTCACCGGCATCGTCCCCCACCTGCCGCGCGTCGCGGCGGCCCCGGCGGCCGAATGTGACGTCCATCCCGAACGGTTTGCCCGCCCGACGGACCATCAACCTTGTCGTATCGCCCCTTCGAAACTCGCTCAGCGCAGCCGCCAGATCGTCGAAAGATTCAATCTCTGCATCCCCAAGCTTAACAATGCGATCGCCCTCGCGAACCCCAGCCCGCTTCGCCGGAGAATCGTCAGAGACCTCCGCGACGAGAACGCCCGATTCGGTGTCATCCGGTGACGGCATGATCCCCAGCCGTACACGGCCCCGGCGAGGCGCCGCATCCCCTTCCTCCTCCTCGGCGTCTTGACGGGCCAGCTGCGCCCGGCGCGTGTCCTCACTAAACTTCGGCGGTTGGGGATCGGCGTCGATCTCATCGATGCAATCCGCCGCGAACTTCGCGATGCGAATCGCCCCATCGATGTTCAGTAAATGCGTGTCATCCTCCGGTCGGTGATACTGTTTATGGATGCCGGTGAAGAAAAAGAGAACGGGAATGTCCTTGTTGTAAAAGCTGGTGTGATCGGACGGACCGGAACCCCCGCCGCCGTCCTTGATCGCCAGACCGTACGGTTCCGCGAGCCGATCGACCATCTCCGTAAAATCGCCCGTGCGCATCCCCCCTACTTCCAGCTTGTCGTCCTTGAGCCGTCCGACCATGTCGAAATTGAGCATGGCCACGCATTCCTTCAAATCCACCGTCGGATGATTCGCGAAATAGTGTGAGCCCAAGAGACCGCGCTCCTCGCCGGTAAAGAGAAGCAACAACAGCGAACGATTGGGCCGCTCGCCGCGCGTGTAGGCGTCGGCCAATGTCATGATCAGGGCCGTGCCGGAGGCATTGTCGTCCGCGCCGTTGCTGATGTCCTTCGCGGGGTTGAAATTGTCCTCGCCCTTGTGGCGGATGCCCAGGTGATCGTAATGCGCCCCCAGAACGATGATCTCGTCTGACTGCGGACCATCGCCGGGAATGAAGCCCGCGACGTTGCGTACGGGGCTCTCGACAGGCTCGATGTTTACGCGGCCGCGAACGCTGACGCCCTTCAATGCGGCGGACACCGGCCGCTTGCGCGACTCGATCCGCTTTTGCAGAGACGTCACGTCGCCTAGCCCACCCGCCTTCAGCATCCGGTCGGCGACCGAGCGACGGACGTGGATCATCGGGATCCCATAGGAGCCGCCGCCGAACCCGAACCCCGCCCCCGCGCTGCCGTCGAAGTTGTAAAGCTTGTCACTATCCTCATCGCCGTCGGGATTAACGACGATCAGGGCCGCGGCGTCTCGGGCGCTGGCCCGCGAAGCCTTGGCGCGAAACGACATGTCGGCCTCGGAAAAGTCCGCGAACTTCGGCGACCGTCGCAGGATGAGAACGACCTTGTCGGCCACATCGAGATCGCCGTAATCGTTGTAGTCCAAATCGTCGCTGACGATTCCGTACCCGGCGAAGACGACGTCCCCGCGAAACGACGCACTCTTGGAGAAGGGGAAGGGCGTAAATTCTTCGTTGAGCTTTGCGGGCTTGCGTGACGTCCTCCCGCGTACCCCAATCGCCAGCCGCGTGCCCGGCCCGATGCGATTGGAGAGCTTGAGCGTGAAGTTCTGGAAATACGTTTCCTTGTCGCCGGCCGGCTCCACGCCGCATTTCTCAAACCACGCGGCGATATATTCCGCCGCCTTGTCAATCCCCTCCTGACCGGTGCCACGACCCTCCAAGTCATCGCTGGCAAGGTGAGCGACATTTTTCTCATAGGCGGCCTGGGAAAAAAGGGCCGCATTCTGCGAATGACGACGCGCTCCCAGGCCGTCGTCAGCGGCCTGCACGGTCAGCGGCAGCAAGATCCAAAGGTATACAGCGGCCGCGCGAGGCCATCGGCGATAGGTCAGCATGTTTTGGAACTCCGAATCGGGTTGGATACGCGGGCCATTTGGCCGCGAGTCCCCTTCAGCTCGCAATCCTATTAGAGCATTTTGTCGTGGCGATTGCCAGCCTCCCCTATTCGTCCGACGAATCGAGCACCGCCATGAACGCCGCCTGGGGGATGGCCACACTGCCCACCTGCTTCATCCGCTTCTTGCCCTCTTTTTGCTTCTCCAGCAGCTTCCGCTTCCGCGACACGTCGCCGCCGTAACACTTGGCCGTCACGTCCTTACGCACCGGCTTGATCGTCTCGCGGGCGATAATCTTCCCCCCGATCGCCGCTTGGATGGGAATCTCAAACAGGTGCCGGCTGATCTCCTTCTTGAGCCGCATAATGAGCCGCCGCCCACGGCTTTCCGCCCTCGAACGGTGAACGATGATACTTAACGCATCGACCGGCGCGCCGTTCACAAGGATATTGAGCTTGACCAGATCATCCGCCCGATAGCCGATCAGCTCGTAATCCATCGTCCCATAGCCGCTGGTGACGCTCTTGAGCCGGTCGTAGTAATCGTAGATCACCTCCGCGAGTGGGAATTCATAGGTCAACACGACGCGGTCGGGCGACAGGTACTCCGTCCGCTTGTGCTTGCCGCGCCGCTCCTCGCTGAGCTGCATTACGTTTCCAATGTACCTCGCCGGGACGATGATCTCGGTCCGCACGTACGGCTCGCGAATCTCGGCGATCTGGTCCGGCGATGGCATGTCCGCCGGCGATTCAATTACCCGCACAGCCCCGTCTGTAAAGAGGATTTCGAAACCGACGGTCGGCGCGGTCTGCACCAAGTCGACTTCGCTCTCACGCTCCAGCCGCTCCTGAATGATCTTCATATGCAAGAGGCCGAGAAAGCCGCAGCGGAAGCCGACGCCCAGCGCGGCGCTGGCGGCGGGGGTGAAATTGAAGCTGGAGTCGTTGAGCCAGAGGGTCTCCATCGCTTCGCGAAGTTGCGGGCTGGTCGTGCCGGGGCCGGGATAAAAATCGCAAAAGACCATCCGCTGCGGCGGCTTGTAGCCGGGCAGCGCGCCGTCGCAAGGGTGGCTGTCCAGCGTAATGGTGTCGCCGATCGTGACGTCGTGGATCGTCTTGATCCCCGCGAAGAGATAGCCGACCTGGCCCGCGGAGAGTTCGGCCTGGCTGGTGATCTTCGGCGCGAAGATACCGACGTCGCTGACCTGATATGTCCGTCCGGCGGCCATCAGCCGAATCTTGTCGCCCTTTTTTACCGAGCCGTCCACCAGGCGAACGTGGCACACCACGCCCCGATGCGGATCGACTTTGGCGTCGTAGATCATCGCCTTGAGCGGCTTTTCGCGATCGCCCGTCGGCTGCGGGATTCGCTCGACGATGGCGGCGAGAATCTCTTCGACGCCCTGACCGGTCTTTGCGGATGCAAAAACGGCGTCATCCGCCGGAATACTCAGTACCTGTTCGACCTCCAGGGCAATATCCTCGGGTCGGGCGGAAGGGAGATCGATCTTATTGATGACCGGAATAATCGTCAGGCCGGCTTCGATGGCCTTGTAGGCATTGGCGAGGGTCTGGGCCTGAATACCCTGGCTGGCGTCGACGAGGAGCAGCACGCCTTCGCAGGCGGCGAGCGCCCGGCTGACTTCATAGTGAAAATCGACGTGGCCGGGGGTATCGATGAGGTTCAGGGAATAGACTTGAGGTTTTCGGCTCGTGGCATCGCTTCTGCCGGCATACTCATAGGCGAGACAGGCGCGATTGGCCTTGATGGTGATGCCCATCTCCCGCTCCAGATCCATGTCGTCGAGGAACTGCTCGCGGAACTCACGCTCCGTAATGGCCCCGCAGCGCAGCAAAATCCGATCCGCCAGCGTGCTCTTGCCGTGATCGATGTGCGCGATAATGGAGAAGTTTCGGAGGCGGTCGATTTCCACCGGGTAATTCTACCGGGGAAATGATTTTCTGAATAGCCGCCGGGCCTCCCTCGTTCAGCGCAGCGTCGGCCAAATGTCAAAGCCCGTGTCGTCGCTGTAACGCGTATCGACCCGGCGAAACTCGGCGTGGCCGTCGAGGTACCCGACGCTGTAGGTGGTCCACTTCTTGTGCCAACCGGGACCGAAGGTTTGCAGCGGACTGTTCCCGTACGTCTCGCTCCGCGGCCGGGCGTCGTACATGAAGTAGTTCATGCAGCTCTCGGTAAAGAGGACGAACTTCGCCGCCTCCCCGCCGACCTTGCGCGTCATCATCTCCTCGCCGGCCCGCGAAAACGCATCCAGGTTCGCGTACCAGGACTCCTCCCCATACCACGGCGGCGCCTGGAGCCAGTACCAGTTGATCGCGAAGCTGTTGCCATTCACCTCCCACGACGCGAAGGCGTCCTCCGGCGGAAAATTCTCGGGAAGCTGGTCCCCCACCAGCGGCGTCGTCCACGACTTGTCCGACGGGCAGATGTACGCCTTGATCGGCGAGCCCTCGCCATGACCCGGAGCGATGTACTTGTTATACGGTCGCTCCCCCGTTGGAAGGAGGAACGTATCCAGATGTGAAAACCGGGGATCGGGATTCGGCCGCGAGTGCCGGAATCCGCCGTAGCTGTACTCGCTGACGGTGCCGATGTTGAGGTACCCGAAGGGCGCCACGTACCACGGCTGGGTCGGCCTGCCCACGTCGTCCATGTACATCATCGCGGTCTTGCCGAGGGTCCCGAGGTTGGACAGGCAGTAGGCGATGTTCGCGGTTTCGCGGGCCCCGCCGAGCGCGGGGAGAAGCAGGGAGATGAGAATTGCGATGATGGCAATGGTCATCAAGAGCTCGATCAGGGTAAATGCAGATCGCTTCATGACGCGGCCCCCGGCACCGGACTGCACTTCGGACAGCGTGCGTTCGCGCCCTTGGCGGTATGTTTAAGATAATAGAGATCATGACGCCGACAATGCGACGCCGGCTTGCCGCTCATCTGCCCACAAGAAGGACAGGTCATTGCGACCGCGCGTTCCTGCAGTGATCGCCTCCTGCCGGTCCCCGCCGCCGTTTTTATTTCCACATCGCTAACGGCGCCGGCGGCCTTGGCAAACTCCTCAAAGCCTACGATGAAGTGACGATCGCAGCGCGGGCAAAGCAAAACGACGGGTTTGCGTTCATCGGCCTCAACCGGCGGCGGCGAACGGAGGTTCGCCGCGAGGACGATTCCCGCCACGGCAAAGCCCATGATCGTAATGGCGATCTTGATTCGCTGATTCCGTACCGAAGTGGTTGGGGCTGCGTGTGAAAGCACAGATTCCCTTGTCCGAGCAGGCTCGCTACGGGAATTATACCATTCTATTTACAAAAAAACGCCCGCGGGCCATTGCACCGCAGGCGCTTTTGATTTTGATCCAACGCTCCCGGGTTACACCGGCGACACGCCGTCTTAGTTATTGCCCTTGCATCTGAGTGATCTTCGACGGCCAGATATCGTAACCGGCGTCGCCCGTGTAGCGCGTATCGATATACCGGTACTCGGCGTGTCCATCCAGGAAACCCATCGAATAGGTTGAGTACTTTCTGTGCCATCCCACGCCGAGGTCCTGAAGGACGCTTTGCCCGTATTCCCCACTGGAAGGGCGAGCGTCATACATGTAACCGTTCATCGTGTTTTCCATGAAGATGACAAACCGCCCCGCTTCTCCACCGACTTTCAGGCGAAGCATATCGGTGCCGGCGGTGCTGAAGCTGTCGATGTCATCATACATGCCCCCGAACCAGGGAGGAGACTCTTGCCAATACCAGTTCAGAGCATAACTGTTTCCATTGACCTGCCAGGATGGAAATATTTCAGCGTCCTCGATATCCGGGGTATCTTGGTTGACCGTTGGCGTATTGTCCGACTTGTCTGAGGGACAGACGTAGGATTTGATGATGGTCTTAGTTGTGATACCTGGTGCGATGTATTTGTTGTACGGACGCAAATTTGTCGGTGTGATTCTCGTATCGGTTTGGTCACCATAATCCGGATGCGGACGCTCGTGCTGAAATCCTCCGAAGATAAACTCGGACACATACGAGGGATTCAAGTTCTGAATCGTAAGGTACCAGGGTTGAGTCGCCTTATCTTCGTCGTCCATGTACATGTTCGCCGTCTTGGTCAGTTCACGAAAGTTAGACTGACAAAGGGCGATGGCGCCCGACTCCTTGGCGGCGCTCAGGGCCGGCAACAGGATCGAGATCAGGACCGCGATGATCGAGATCACGACCAAGAGTTCAATAAGCGTAAAACCTCTTCTGTTCATTTCGTAACTCCCACAGTCCATTAAGAGACGTTCGGTTCGCCTTTTCTTCGTGCCGCCCGGCTGTCGTGCCGTGCGACGCGTCAGTTACAGTGTAGATCTTCGTCGCCGCCGCAATCAACGGCATTGCGGACAACGGCCTTTCGTTCCATCTTCATTCAGCTTTGGATAATACGTCGAGTGTGTCGGACATCGATTCGCCGCCAACGCGGCTTGTTCACTGCATTGCGGGCACGCGAGGACCGGCGGTTTGACGTCCCGACGGCGTTTCATCTTGACGCCGTCGTCTTCTCCGGACCTCGGCGCCGCTGCTGCCTTTTGCGCAGCTTTGAACTCCTCATAGGGTACTTCAAAATGATGAGTGCACTTGGTGCAAACAAAGTCGATGGCCTTCGCGTCCTTGGCGACGCCGGCCTTCTCCTCGCGGCTCGTGGTGGCATAGATGACGCCCGCCGCCCCCATCGCCGCCAGGATGATGATGATCTTCACGATCGAACTCTTACCCAAGGGTCTTCACCTCACTCAAAAACCGTTGGCGCGAACCACCAACAAGCCACGGGGCTTTTCGGCATTACACGCACTCACCAAATCCGTGGTCGGTGGAACGCTTTCCGGTCTGCATTAATCAAGCAGGAGGGACCTCACGCGCCTTGGATCGCCTGTTTCGGTGCGAACGATCGACCAAGCAGGCCGGCGGGGGGTCACCACCGAAAATCAACCACTGCGACCTAGGCCTCCGATTATAGCACGTTTCGCCCCCGCAACGCTACTAAAAAAGGCACTATCCCCAAGCACTAGTCCGTACTGCCTTGTCTTTCCCAAGGACAGAGCATCACAACGCCATTTGGACGGCTCTAGCCGTTCAAATGGCCGTCCAGACACCCCTCTTTCAAGGCCGTTTCCTCGCCTGGGTCCATGCGATAGGAGTGTTCTTCCCCCGGGTACCGCCTCCCCAAAACGTCGGAGATATATGTCCCTACAGCCTTTGCAATCGTTTCCCGTACGGTTGCGTAGGTCTTCACAAACCTCGGCAAAGGGCCCGGCGACAACCCCAGCATGTCATGCAGTACGACCACGTGGCCATCGCAAAAAGGGCCCGCCCCGCACCCAATTACTGGCAAGGGGGTCCTTTCAGCGATTATCCGGGCCGGCTCCGGCGGGACCGCCTCCAGGAGGAGGGCACAGGCCCCCACCTCTTGCATCAGGCGGGCATCGGCAATCAGCCGTTGGGCTGAAACGGCATCTCGTCCCTGGGCCCGGTAGCCTCCAAACTGATGGACGGCTTGGGGTCGAAGTCCCAGGTGAACCATGACCGGGATGGTAGCGGCGGCCAACGCACCGACGGTCGGGGCGATCCGGCCGTCACCCTCAATCTTGACGCAATCGCAGCCGGCCTCGGCCATGAAACGACCGGCGTTGCGGATCGCCTCCTCCGTGTTGATGTTGAACGAAAGGTACGGCATATCGCCGATCAGGAAGGCGCCCGGCGCGCCGCGGCGAACGGCGGCGGTGATGGTGATCATGTAGTCCATCGTCGCCTGAAGCGTCGTGCCATGCCCAAGCACGACCTGCGCCGCGGAGTCACCGACGAGGATGCAATCGATCCCCGCGGCCTCCTCGATTTGCGCCGTGGGGAAATCGTACGCCGTCAACATCGTGATCGGCGTCTTGGATTTCTTCCGGGCGCGGAGGGTCGAAAGGGTGATCTTTTCCCGCTGGTTCACGGGAATAGCGTAGGTCAGGGGATGGATCGAATCAAGTCGGGTCCGCCGCGACGATTTCAGCCGCGGATGTCGCTACGATCATCGATAAGATCGGGGACGCCCTCGTCGAGATCGGCCGAGCCGTAGCGATCGTCATCGTGCGCCTCCATGTCGGCCCGATAGTTCCCGCCTGAGACCTCGCCGTCGCGCTGCTTGCGAATCGCGCCCCACTCCTTGTCAGTGATCAATACCTCGCGGGCCTGGCTGCCCTTGTACTCGCCCACGATGCCTGCGGCCGCCATCTGATCGATCAAGCGGCTCGCGCGCGAATAGCCGACTTCCAGCCGGCGCTGGAGCAGGCTCACGCTGCCCCGCTTTGTCTCCACGATGATCGAGACCGCCCGGTCGAACAGTGGATCGCGCTCACCCGACGACTCGTCGCCATCCGGCTTGAGGCGCTGCAATTCATGGTGGAACTCCGGCCGGGCCTTCGCCGCGAGGTCTTTGATGACAGCTCGAAGCTCGTCGTCCTCGATATACGTGCCCTGTGCACGAACGAGCTTTGCGGAACCCGGCGGCAGGAACAGCATGTCGCCCTCACCCATGAGAACCTCAGCACCGTTTTGATCGAGCACGATCCGCGAGTCCATTCGACTCGCCACGCGGAAGGCAACGCGGCACGGGAGATTGCTCTTGACGAGCCCGGTGACGACGTTGGCCTGCGGTCGCTGCGTCGCGACGACGAGGTGAATGCCGACTGCGCGGCTCTTCTGGGCCAGGCGAGACAGATGATGCTCGACCTCCTTGCCACTGGTCATCATCAAGTCCGCCAACTCGTCGATCAGGATCAGGATGTATGGCAAGTGCGTCGGGATCTGGCGCTTCTCTTCCTCCGTCGAGGGCTGGAAGCGGTTGTAAATCTCCTCTTTGCCCAGTCGGTTGAAGTTGGCGATGTCGCGGACCCCCGCCTCCGCCAGCAGTTCGTACCGCTCGTCCATCTTGGTCGTCGCCCACTGGAGGATCATCTCTGCACGCTGCATGTCGGTGACAATGGGGCACATGAGGTGCGGGATTTCCTTGAAGACGGACAGCTCGACCATCTTCGGATCGACAAGGATCAGCTTTACGTGGTCGGGCCGCTGTGTCATGAGGATCGACATGACCAGCGTATTGATGCTGACGGACTTTCCGCTGCCCGTCGTCCCCGCGATGAGCATGTGCGGCATCGTCGCGATGTCGCAGATCAGCGGGTCGCCGCTGGCGTTCTTTCCGATGAACACGGGCAGCGCCATCCGCGTCGGCTTTACGCCGCCGAGCATGATCAGTTCCTTCAGCCGCACTTTCTCCTTGTTCACGTTGGGCACTTCGATCCCGATCGTGTGCTTGCCGGGGATCGGCGCGACGACACGAACCGCCGGCGCCTTCAGCGCCCGCGCGATGTCGTTTGCCAGGTGCTGAATCTGGCTCACCTTCGTCCCCGCTGATAGTTCCAGCTCGAACATCGTGATGACCGGCCCGGTGTCGATCTCGACGACCTGGACCTCGATGCGAAACTCCGCCAGCGTGCGCTGGAGGATGGCGGCCTGATCGCGGACAAGGCCTTCCTGCGCCGCGCTATAACGCCCTTCGGGATCGCGCAGAAGCGAAAGCGGCGGCAGTACGTAATCCCCCAACTCCGTCGGCCACGCGCTCTTGGGCGCCTTGCCCTCCACGCGGTCCCGCCCGAGCATTTTGATAATCAGCTCCCGCTCCGGCAGCGTGGCGGGGTCGTCGACGGGCACGGATTCAAGCTCGGCCTCCAATCCCCCCGCTGATTCGATGCCGTCCAGCTCTTCATCTTCAACTTCCTCCGTTCGCACTGCCTCTTCCCGCGCGGGCTCGCTCCTTTTTCGAGAAGGCGGCGATGCCACGGCGACATTCCCCGCGCCCATCATCACCGGCGTCAGTGTTGGTCCAGCCGTGCCCGCACTGCGCAGCGCCTCAATGAGATCGCTGAACTTGCGTCGCAACCAATTCGCGCCTTGGGGAGCGCGTACCAGCAGATCATCGGCCGTCAGCAGCAACCCCACGATGTGGGCAGCAATGAGGACCAGCCAAGCCCCCCACGTCGAAAACCCCGTCTTGAGTACAGCGGCGAGGGCGATCCCGAGGATGCCGCCGCGGCCCTCGACAAGACCGCCGGCGAGCCTGACGTCCATCAGCGCCGACGATGCCGCCGTCGCGGACGTCAACAGAGCTAATCCAATAAGGCGTAGTACGACGCCTGTGATGGGCCGGCGGGCAAGCTGGAGCAGCGCGCCAAACGTCAGCACCAGCAGTAACGGAAACGTGCCTTCCCCGAGATAATGCATCAATTGAAACGAAATCCACGCCCCGGCCCGGCCGCAACCGTTGTGCACCGGATCGGGCTGCGGCCACACGGCCGTGTTCGGCCAATCGCCGTTGTCAAATGTCAGTATCGCCACCCAGGCGAACGCGCAGAACACAAGCAGCGCGATGTGTCGACAGTTACGAAGCGTAGTTGCGGGCGCGTCCGCCGGTTCATCCATGAGGGTCTCGTTGAAAGCTCGCGTCGTTCATCGGGTTCTGTCGTCCTCGCCCCTGTCTGATCACAAATCACGCGCGCACAAAACCCGTCGTCGTCCAATCTCCCCAATTTGTATCGACCGGAATCGGCGGCGCCCTCGAATTGCCCGAAGTCCATCACCGATCGGCGCGCTTTCGCGGCCAAAACTCTTGAAAACGGCGGATTTTTTGGTTATAGTCGCCAACATCGCATCGGAGGCGGCGCCCTCGCGGGATCGCCACCACACACCCTGCCGGGCCACGAGTTGGAGAGGAAGAAAGATGTCCATGCGGATCGTCTGCGCCCTTCTCGATCTTGTGGATACCGATACCCTTTTGGTTCAATGGGAGGGTGCGCCGCGGCAAGTCCGCCTGATGGATGTCCAGCCCGAGCCGGCGGTCGCCGCCGCCCGATCACCCACGCACCTCGGTCGCCGTACGCTCAAATGGGCCAGAGAGTTTCTGTTGGAGAATTCTTCCGAGGTCCAGGTCGAGTTTCCGTCCGGCCGCCTCGAATGGAGCAATTCGGGACGAATCCTTGCCTACGTCCATACCCGAGGCGAACTTTACAACGCCCGTCTTATTCGCGACGGTCGAAGCCCTTGTTTCGAGAAATACGGCCGCCCTTCCATTCACCGCGATGCCATGGAACGTGCCGAGCTATGGGCGCGCCGCGAAGGCCTGGGGATATGGGGCGACGCGGCACGGCGCGACGTGTACGATCGGCAAAAAACGTGGTGGCGAATCCGCGCGGGGCAGGTGGACGACTTCCGCTGCCTGAGGGCGCAGGGAGAGGACTACTTCGATTGCCGACTGGATTACGAAGGCATCGTCAAGCACGCCAGGGCCGCCGCGACGATCGTGATCTTCGCCGACCTGGTCCGGCCGTTTCACCTCTCCGATGGGTCGATCCTGATCCAACTCGGCAGCCCCCACCAACCGCTCTCCGCTTACTTCCCCCCCGCCGCGCGGCCGCTCGCCCTCTTCATCGAGCGCGAATTCGTCGGCGAAGGAAAGCCCAACTTTCTCTATTTCGACGCCCCGCTCGTGATGGCAGGCGATCAGCCGCAGATCACGGTGGAGCGATTCGAACAGATCAGCACTTGCCCGCCGAAGGTTGCCGCCCAGTAAACACTCGGTGGTACGGTGTCACAAAGCTACGGGGTGGAGGCTGGGCGCGAATTCGTTCCGCAAGACAGTGGCGCATGCCTCCGCTACTATTTACGAGCATGTCATCGGAAGTTGAAGAGATGAACCCCGCCGAGGTCAATGCCCTCCTCGTGGCGCACTCGCCCGATTTCGTCCTCCTCGATTGCCGCGAGCCGGAGGAAATTGCCATCGCGCGCATCGACGGCGCCCTGCACATCCCCATGGGCGAAATCCCCTCGCGCCTGCAATCGCTCGACCCGGCGAAGGAATACGTCGTCTTCTGCCATCACGGCGTCCGCAGCGCCCACGTTGTATCCTTTCTGCGAAAGCAGGAGTTCGAACGCGTTCGCAACATGACCGGCGGCATCGACGCCTGGTCACGCGACGTAGACCCGACCGTCCCGCGGTACGATTGACGCGAGACATCGCCAGTCAGGCGATGCCGTCGCGTTCGCTCCAATCCGAATACTCCACTTCCTGTATCTCGAATTCGGGGCGGGACATTCCTGCCCGCACCTTCCTAAATCCGATTATAGACCATGCGCGCTCTTCGCCTCACCGGCCCGCCACCCCGCCCGTTTAACCGCTCGCCGTCCAATTCCACAGCAACCTGCGCCGTATGTGCCATCGTCGTGACACTATTTTCTACCAGCAAGGCCACCGCGCAGTGCAGCCCGCAGGAACTCATCAAGCTGACCGGCTCCGACGCCGCCGCCTCCGACCAATTCGGCTATTCCGTCTCCATTTCCGCATCGACCGCGGTAATCGGCGCGCCGTTCGACGATAATTCCGGCGGAACCGATGCCGGCGCCGCCTACGTCTTCACCGGCAGTGGCGCCGTCTGGACCGAGCAGGCCAAGCTCACTCCCCTCGACGCGGCGGCCTCTGACCAGTTCGGCTTTTCCGTTGCCGTCTCCGGCGACACCGCGGTCGTTGGCGCCTATCTCGACAATCACGCGGGCG
The DNA here is from genome assembly GCA_035275405.1 of Phycisphaerae bacterium. Classification (NCBI taxonomy): domain Bacteria; kingdom Pseudomonadati; phylum Planctomycetota; class Phycisphaerae; species Phycisphaerae bacterium. The sequence continues at coordinate 18,244 of DATEMU010000001.1, read as the reverse complement.
GCAGCGACGCCGGCTCGGCTTACGTCTTCGTTCGGTCGGGAACCACCTGGACCGAACAAGCCAAGCTGATCGCCTTGGATGCGCAAGGCAGTGACTGGTTTGGATCCACCGTCGCCATCGACGGCGACACGATCGTCATCGGCGCCCAGCGCGAGGACCCGCCCGGCGGCACCAACGCCGGTGCGGCCTATGTCTTTGTCCGTTCTGGGACCGTCTGGACGCAACAGGCCAAGCTCACCGCCTCCGATGGCGCGGCCCAGGACAGATTCGGCATCGCCGTCGCCGTTCACGTGGACACCACCGTCATCGGCGCGGAGGCAGACGATCAGGGCCTTCTCATGGACACCGGCGCGGCCTATGTGTTCGTCCGGGCCGGCACCTCGTGGAGCGAGCAGGGCAAGCTGACGTTGCTGAACGCCGCCGCCAACACTTTCCTGGGAATCTCCGCCGCGGTAGATGGCGACACCGCTCTCATTGGAGCCAACCGCGACGATCTTGTCGGCGGCGCGGACGCCGGGTCCGCTTACGTCTTTACCAGATCCGCGGGCGTCTGGACCCAAGCCACCGGTCTTTCCGCCTCGGATGGCGCCGCCAGCGACTTTTTCGGCGACTCCGTGGCCCTCTCCGGCAACACCGCCCTCGTGGGCGCCGCCTTCGATGACATCCCTGCCGGAAGCGAGACCGGTTCGGCTTATGTCTTTTTCGGCGCGGGCAATTCATGGAGCGAGCAGGACAAACTTCTCGCCTCCGACGCCGCCGCGACGGACTATTTCGGCCGCTCGGTCGCACTCGACGGCGATATTGCGATCATTGGAGCCCGGCAAGACGATCACGCCGCCGGGGCCAACGCTGGCGCGGCCTACGTCTTTGTCCTCAACTGCAACGTGGACGGCGATCTGGACGGGGACGGAGACAGCGACGCCGACGACACCGAGATCTTCGTCAGCGTCCTTCTGGGCCTCGACATGAGCGAGGACCATATCATACGCGCAGACGTCAACGGCTCCGGTCAACCCGACGGACTCGATATTGAGCCTTTCGTTCAGGCCCAGACCGGCGTTTGAATTCCTGAACTTGCGCCGCGTTTTCAAAGGACGTTTCCCGGACTTGTGAACGCGCGCATCGGACTCGATAATGCTCCCGCCATGAACCACAAAACCGCCGCGCAGATTCGCCAGGAATTCATCGACTACTTCGTCCAGAAGTGCGGCCACACCTTTGTGCCGTCCAGCCCCTGCGTCCCCCACGACGATCCCACGCTGATGTTCACCAACGCGGGCATGAACCAGTTCAAGGACGTCTTCCTCGGCACGGGCACACGGTCCTATCGCCGCGCCGCCAACACGCAAAAATGCATCCGCGCCGGCGGCAAGCACAACGACCTCGACGACGTAGGTCACGACACGTACCACCACACGTTCTTCGAGATGCTCGGCAACTGGTCCTTCGGCGATTATTTCAAGAAGGAGGCGATCGAGTGGGCGTGGGAGCTGCTCACGAAGGTCTGGGGCGTCGATCCGCAGCGGCTGCACGCAACCTATTTTGAAGGCGACGCGGCCGAAGGTCTCGAGCCGGACAGCGAAGCCCGCGATCTATGGCTGAAGATCCTGCCGCCGGAGCGCGTCCACCCCGGCAACAAGAAGGACAATTTCTGGGAAATGGGCGACACCGGCCCCTGCGGCCCGTGTAGCGAGATCCACATCGACCTGACGCCGGACAAGAGCGGAGGACCGCTCGTCAACGCCGGCGACGCGCGGGTGATGGAGGTCTGGAACCTCGTCTTCATCCAGTTCAACCGCGCCGCCGACGGCAAGCTCTCCCCCCTCCCCGCCAAGCACGTCGACACCGGCATGGGCTTCGAGCGAATCACGTCGCTCTTGCAAGGCAAAAAAAGCAACTACGACACAGACATCTTCACGCCGATCTTCGCCGCGATCCGCGCAGTTACCGGTGCGCCGGCGTACACGGGGAAGCTGGAAGCACCGGCCGATCAGAGCCGCGACCGTAAGGAAGCGCCGAGTGATCCGCAGATCATGGTCGATGTGGCCTATAGGGTAATCGCGGACCATTTGCGCACTTTGACTTTTGCACTGACGGATGGCGCGACGCCCAGCAACGAAGGCCGCGGCTACGTCCTGCGCCGCATCCTCCGCCGCGCGGTCCGCTACGGTCGCCAATATCTTGGAACGCATGAACCGTTCATGTGTCAGCTCGTCCCCGCCGTCGTCGAATGCATGGGAGATGCATTTCCGGAACTGACGAAATCCCCGCAGCACGTCGCCGATATCATCCGCGACGAAGAGCAATCGTTCATCAAAACGCTCGATCGCGGCATCGCCCTCTTTGATGAAGCTGCCAACTACGCCGCGTCGCATCACCACGGCCGCATCAGCGGCGAAGATGCCTTCAAGCTGCACGACACTTACGGCTTCCCCATCGATCTTACGGAACTTATGGCCGAAGAACGCGGAATGAGCGTCAACATAGGCGAGTATGAGCGGTTAATGGAAGAGGCGAGGGAGCGAGCACGATCAGCCTCAAAACAAGAATCCGAGGAACTTCTCTCGGCCGTTGATGCCGGGTTTATTGAGCGTATTCCTCCCTGTGACGATTCGGCGAAATATCATCTCAGCGAATCGTTTGAATCCACGATTGCAGCATGTACGAATTTTGGTTCAAGAGTACCAGCAGTTGGGGCACCAATTGTCATCGCCACGCGCGAGACGTGTTTCTACGCCGAACAAGGAGGCCAAGTTGGAGATACGGGCACTACTAGTACCTCCACCGGCGAGATTGTCATAGAAATCGTCCAGCGACATGGTGACAAGATCATTCATTTGGGCCGGATTGTTAAAGGCAGTGTCGCCCCTGGTCAGCTTTGCCGGATGTCAGTATCCGAACGACGCATTCCCATCATGAAAAACCACACCGCCACCCACGTCATGAACTGGGCGTTGCGGGAGGTTCTCGGCGATCACGTGCAGCAAAAAGGCTCGCTCGTCGATCCGGACAAGACGCGATTCGATTTTTCACACCCCTCGCAAGTGACAGACGAGCAACTCGGCCGCATCGAGGAACTCGTCAACTCGCAGATCGAAGAGGACCTGGAGGTCTTCACCGCCGAGGCCGATCAGAAGAAGGCCCGCGAGATCAACACCCTCCGCGCCGTCTTCGGCGAGAAATACCCCGATCAGGTCCGCGTCGTCTCCGTCGGCGTCCCGGTCGATCAACTCCTGGACGACCCCACCAACGACGAGTGGATGCGCTACAGCGTCGAATTCTGCGGCGGCACGCATGTGAAGCGGACAAGCGAAATCGGCCGCTTCCGGCTCGTCGAGGAATCCGCCGTCGCCAAGGGCATCCGCCGCGTGACCGGCGTGACGGCCGAGCGCGCTCTGCGCGCCGAGGCCGATGCGACCGCGGTCGCCCGGCTGCTCAAAGTGGCGGCCCAGGCGGACGAGATGGCCCTGCCCCACCGCATCGCCGAAATCACTGCGCTCATGAATCAGGCGGAGCTGCCGGTCGTGGAGCGCGCGCGCTTTCGCGCGGATTTGGCGCACTTACAGGAACGCTTAAAAAAGGTCGCCAAAGAGCAGGCTAAGGCCGGGGCGGCGGACATCGTGGCGAAGGCCGATCAGGTGCTGGCAAGCGCGCCGCGCGCCGGAGCCACGGCCATCATCACCGCCGACATGGGAACGGCGACGATCGACCAACTCCGCAGCGCCTGCGACTCGCTCCGCAGCCGCGCGGGATCGGCGGCGATCCTGTTGGCCGCGGAAAACGAAGGAAAGGTTCTGCTGCTCGCGGCCATGACGCCGGATGTCATCGCCAAGGGCCTCAAGGCCGGCGATCTGATCAAGGAAATCGCCCCCCTCGTCGGCGGCAAGGGCGGCGGCAAGCCCGACCTCGCCCAGGGCGGCGGTCCGGACGTCAGCAGGATCGGCGATGTGATTTCCGCGGCAACGGCATCGTTGAAAGGCAGATTGGCATGAAGCGAACGAAAAAGGCGAATTCAAAGACAAGCCGCAAACGGCGTCGGATTGTGATGGAGCGGCTAACCAAGCTCGGCGAAGACGACGGCAGCTTCGATGTGGAAAATTGGCATCGCGTCGGGCCGCAACGACGCATCGACGCGGTCTGGGAACTTTCCGTGGATCACTGGGGAAAAAAGGGGATCGATCTTCGTACGCTCAAGATGGACAAGTCTGTCGAAAGGCTGTTCGTTCGTCGCACGAAATGAAAACGATCGCCAAAGCGAGCCAACGAAGGAACAAGTCAGCAATCACTTGCCCGTTCCAGGCGCCGCCAGCGCTTCCGACTTTGCTTTTTTCAGCCAATCCAAGAATTTCTCCGGCGTCGGCACCGGGTTCACGTATAGCGGAGAGGCCACGCGCTCACCGGCCGGATTCACCATCACGCACACCTGTGGCTGGCGGACGCCGAACCGGTGGGTCCACTCCTTGAAATAGGCGTACTCCAGTTCCGCGTTGACCGTACCCGTCAACTCCGCCTTGACCGCCGCGTTTTCCAGTACCTCCAACTTCATGTTGCGATGCACGGTCGAATCCCACGCCTTGAAATAAAGCAGGAGCGGCTTTTTCTCCTTCGCCGCCAATCGCTCAGCATAGCTAGGATCCAGGTACCACACCGGCCCGCACCCGCTCGCAACATACAAGCTGACGGCGCAAATCGCCCCCAGTACCAGCCGATTCAATCTCGCACGCTCCCTTTTCAACCGACAACCTCCATCCATCGCGCCGCCGTCGTCCAGCGCCGCGTTCGCATTTCACGCTGTCGAAAGGCCCCCGTCTACCTATCGGCTCCCCCCGCGTCCCCGCCCCCGCCCGCGCCGTCGGCCCCCGCGACGACCGGTCGTGCTACCCCCGCCTCCGGCAGGCCGCCCGACTTCCCGAGGGCCCCCTCCCCCGACCGGCGTGACTGGTCGCGCCGCTCCCAATGGGACTTCGCGTCCGCGGCGATCGATGCACGAGATATGCACCTCATCCATCCCGAGCAGCGGATCGCCCTGTATGCGAATCGACTGTCCGGTCGCCCGCTCCAGATCCGTGATCTGATGCCGCTTGCGATTCAGCAGGTCATTGGCCACGCTCGTGGTCACGCGAACATCGATGCTCGCCACGCCCTCGCGCTGCCCGGCCATCCGAATCTCGCGCATGACGTCCAGCCCGACGGACTCCGTCGCCTTGATCCGGCCGCTGCCGTTGCAGCGCGGGCAATCCTGAAACATGCTTTTGGCGAACGAGGGCCGCTGACGCTGCCGGGTCATCTCCAGGATGCCGAACCGCGAGATCTTCAGTACCTTGGCCCGCTCCTTATGCTTCTCCAAGGCGTCCGCCAGACGATACTCGATCGAGCGGCGGTGCTTTTCCTGCATCATGTCAATGAAATCGCAGATGATCAGCCCGCCGAGATCGCGAAGCCGAAGCTGGCGGGCAATCTCGTCGGCGGCCTCCAGGTTCACGCGGTACGCCGTCTCCTCCGGATTGTCGTGGACCCGGAATCGCCCGGAGTTCACGTCGATGGCTACGAGGGCCTCGGTCGACTCGATGACCAGCGAACCGCCGCACGGCAGCGCTACGTGCTTGGAGTGCAGCTTGTCGATCTCGCTCTCGATGCCGTAACGATGAAAAATCGGCTCGGGGTCCTCGTAGAGCGTGACGACGTCCTGCCCTCGCGGGCTCGCGATCGCCAGAAATTCCTTCACGCGGGACGCGACCGGCGCGTTGTCCACGATGATCTTGTGCAGGCTCGAATCGAACACATCACGGATCGTCCGGATGACCAGGTCCGACTCCTTGTACAGCTCCGCAGGGGCGGGCTCGTTCTTGATCCGCTCCTCCACATTTTCCCAGAGCCGCGCAAGGTAATTCAGATCGCGCTGCAGATCGCGCTTCTGGCGATCGATGGCCGCGGTCCGCGCGATGAAACCCATATCCTTGGGCAGTGAGAGCTGCCCGAGGATTTCGCGGAGATCGCGGCGCTGCTCCTCGTCTTCGATCTTTCGCGACACGCCCAGCTCGTCCATCCCCGGCATCATCACTAGAAACCGTCCCGGCAATGAGATATAGCTGGACAGCGTTGGGCCCTTGGTGCCCACGCCTTCCTTGATCACCTGCACGATCACCTCCTGCCCGCGGCGCAGGCAGTTCTGGATCGGCGGCCGATGCCGCCGCGGCGTCTTGCGACCGACCAGTTCCGGCTCGCCCTTGCTCTCGGGAAAGTACCGGGGGTGCAGATCGCTGATGTGCAGAAAACCGTGCGCCGGCTTGCCGAAATCAACAAAAGCGGCCTGGATCGAAGGCTCGACGTTGGTAATCCGGCCTTTGTAGATATTGCCGACATTCGACACGGACGTGGTCCGCTCGATGTATAGTTCGTCCAGGCGACCCGCGCGAAGCAGCGCGATCCGCACCTCATCCGGATCAGAAACGTTGATCAGCATCTCCCGGCGCTCGGCGGCCGCCGGCGGCGTTTCTTCCGCATCGGCCGCTTCTGGTTTGGCCCGTCGCCTTCCGCGGCGCGGCGCCTCCTCCACTTCTTCGAGGTCTTCATCGACCAGTGTGGTCTCGCCTTCGACCGAGATGCCCTGGGTCGGCGCCGCTATTTCCCGGGCGACAACTGGTTGTTCCGATGATGATTCTGAGATCGCGGGAGATGCTTCGCCGCCCGCTTCTCCTTCCGTGGCGCGCCCTCTGCCCCGCCCCCGGCCCCCGCGCCGCCGGGAACGCCGTCGGCCGCTCGGGCGTTCTTCCGCGCCTTTTTCGCCATCGGGTGGACCGCGTCGCTCGGCTTGGTCGCGCAATTCAGCGGCGTCGGCGCGTTGTTCGAACGCCGCCGCCTCCCGCGCCGTCGCCTCGCGAGGACGATCCCCGTCCGCCTCCACGCCGTGCGCCTCAGAGTCCGAGTCCAGCGATTCCGCCGAATCGGACGGCCAGCGCGCGAGTGCCGTCGGCAACATGTCGTGCGGCGCCTCGGAAGACGCTGCCCCAATGAAAGCGGCGCCGCCGGAAGACGGCCGTTCGTCGGCTTCGAGAATACCCGCACTGAAATCGACTTCGTTCCCGATACTGCTCACGATCGGTCGCTTCGCGGACGGCCGAACGATCTTGGCTGTTGCAATGGCCTCGCTGAGCTCCAGCGGGTCGGGCTGGGCGCCCTCGCCGCGCGTACTTCGCCCGGTCGCCACCTTGGGCTTCTTGGAGCGCGAACGCTTCTTGAGATTCTTCACAACTTTCCTTTCTGGGGATCTTTGGGCGGACCCGCAGCCGCCTTACGACGCGTATTCGACGCGCTCGCGGCGGACGCGGTGCAGATATTCGCGACTCGGCAGGCCCAGCACCTCGAGCACTTCGCCGACGCGCGCCGTCCCGCTTTGCGAGATCGTCTGCGTCCATTGGACGCCTTCCGGCGTCGGCGTCACCTCGACGAGATACGGCCGGATATCCACCGACCGCCGTGAGGTGCTCTTCGGAATGGTGCGTTCAACGGGGAGACTTTCCGCCGCGAGAAGCGTGGACGCTATTTGCGCCACGCTGTCGCGTTGCTCGCGTTCGAGCGAAAGCGAATAGGTCGCCCGTTCGGGCGTCCATCGCTTCGTCGTATCCATAAAGTCTGCCGTTAAGAGCATCAAACCGACCGGCATGTGCTGCGAGAGCCGCGACAACGCTTCCTCGGAATTCATCTCGCTGTCCAGTTCCACCACGAGGAGTTCGTCGCGCGAGGCGACGCCCACCGGGCGGGGCAGCACGATCGACATCCGCGGGCGAGGATTGAATCCCTGCGAATAGTGCACGGGCAAACTCGCTCGTGCCAAGGCCCGCTCGAAAAGCCGCAGGGTGTCGTGGTGAGAGATGAACCGAAGGTCGCCGTCAACAGCGTACCGAATCGCCAAACGAATGCGCAAGCCCGTTAGCGATCCCTCTATTTCATTTTGCCCGATGCCCCGGTGCGTACACCGCACCCGCATCGAGAACAAATCTGTGCCGCCCGACCATCGGGCAAGCTGCGGCGGCGCACGGTTCCTTTCCATGCAGCGCCGCGACCTGCCCCGTCTCAGATATCCCCCCACACCTTGCGGGTCTCGTCGCGAAGGTAGTTTAGCACCTCCCGCTCCGTCTCGAAAGAGAGAACCCGCCGCTTGACCCGTTCTGCATCGGCCATCGTGATGCTGCGGATAATCTTCTTGATGACCGGGACGTTATTTGCCGCCATTGACAGCGTCCGTAACCCTAGTCCTATCAATAAGATAGTAAAGATCGGGTCTCCCGCCATTTCCCCGCACAAACTGACCGGGGTTCCGGCCCGGCACCCGTCCCGAACGACGCCGCGAACAAGCCGCAGAACCGAGGGATCAGCCGGGGTGTAAAGCTGTGCAACGCGCTCGTTGGCCCTATCCACCGCCAGCGTGTACTGCACGAGATCGTTCGTCCCGATGCTCATGAAATCCGCCTCGACCGCCAGTTCGCGGGCGCAGATCGCCGCCGCGGGCGTCTCCACCATGACTCCCACGGGAATCGGCGAGCGAAACTCGTATCCCCCCTCCTCCAACTCCTCGATGACCAGATTGAGCACGAACTTCGCCTGTCGAAGCTCCATCAATCGGGAAATCAGCGGAAACATCACGCGCACGTCCCCGAACGCGCTCGCCCGCACGATCGCCCGCAATTGGGGGCGAAACATTGTGAGGTGTTGCAGGCTGTAACGAATGGAGCGCAGCCCCAGGAACGGATTCCTTTCCGGTTCCCATCCGGGCTGACACTTATCCCCGCCCAGATCCATCGTGCGGATGACTAACGGCCGGCCGTCGAGCGCTTCTGCCGCCGCGCGATAGGTCTCAAATTGTTCCTCTTCCGTCGGCGAGCAGTCCTCCTGCATGAACAGAAACTCCGTCCGAAACAGACCAATGCCCGTGGCCCCCTTTGCCAGGCAGCCGGCGATCTCCGACGGAAATTCGATATTGCCGTGTAACTCGATCTTGTGACCGTCGCGCGTCTCCGCACCGAGTTCGCGCAGCTCATCCAGCGTCGCGCGCACCTCCTTGAGATGCGCCACCTGCGAAGTGTATTCGGCCTGCTGGCTCTCGTCGGGATTGATGACCACCACGCCGTGCAGGCCGTCGATCACCAGCGTATCTCCGCCGGAGACGTTTGCCGTGATGTCCTCCAGCCCGATCACCGCCGGGATGCCCAGGCCCGCCGCCAAAATCGCGGTGTGTGATGTGGCCCCGCCCGCGTCCGTCGCGAAGCCGAGCAACTTGCGCGTCTTTTCCAGCATCACCAGTTGCGACGGCGTTAGATCGTGCGCGACGATGATGACCGGCTCTTCGGCATCGGCCAGTTCCTGACGCGTTTCTCCCCCGACGTGGTGCAAGAGCCGGCGCTCAATATCCACCACATCCTTGGCCCGCTCCTGCAAGTACGGGCTGCCCATCTCCTGAAACCGGCGGCGATACCTCCGCATGAAGAGGCTGATGGCGTACGCCGAGCTGTATGATTTGCTTTCGACCAGCGCCGCGATTTCCTTCCGTGGCTTGGGGTCGGCCAGCCAGCGCTGATGAAACCCCAGAATGTCCCCCATATCCGCGCCGGCCCGACGCGATAGTTCCTCGCGCTCTCGCGCCAACTCCGTCTGCGCTGCTTCGAACGCCCGCTCTAAAAGAGCGAGCTCGTGCGGCGCTTCGTCGACCGGAACGGTTCGTCGCGGAACGCGGGCCTCCTCCGTGTCGAGGACCACCGCACTACCCACGACGACGCCCGCGGAGACGCCGATTCCACGCTTCAACGGCATGGCCGGTCTCCGGTATTCTGGGAGTTAGTAGGTGGCGGCAACGCTAATCTTCGCCAAATTTGCTGTTCACCAGGCCGGCCAACGCCTCGACGGCTTGTGCCGCGTCCGCCCCCTCGGCCACCAGCTTCAGGACGGTACCCGGAGTTCCCTCCAGGAGCATCATCTCCATGGGACTCTTGGCGTCGACGCAATGATTGCCCTTGCAGACCTTGATCCGGCTCGTATATTGCCCTGCGAGATCGACAAACCGCATGACCGGGCGCGCGTGCAGGCCCTGCACATTCGAGATGGTCACCTCGACTTCGACCTGTCGATGGTTGTCGTCTTGCATGGTAACCGTCCATGACGTTCCTGGACTCCCGCCGGCGACCCAAACGAACGCACCCAAATCGGTCGGCGATGCGGCCGACGGGTAACGCGGCCGATCATCAGCCGGTGGGAAGCTGGTCCGCCTCCTCGATGAGGTCCCAAACCGCGTCCGATGTCTCGGCCTGTCGCAGAAAACGACGGAAATTATCCCGCTGTAAATGCCGAAAGATATTTTCCATCGCCTGTAGATGTTCGTCGGGGTTGTTCGGCGGCGACAGCAGGACGACGACGGTGTATACCGGTGCGCGATCCAGCGCGGCGAAATCGATGCCGGCGACACTTCGTCCAACGGCCGCCATGATTCGGGGCACGCTATCGTGTTTCACATGGGGTACCGCGACGCCCTTTCCGAAACCCGTGCTCCCCTGGTTTTCGCGCTGGATCACGGCCTTCGCGATGGTTTCGGCGTCGTCCTTCGGCAGCGCACCACCCGCGGCCAAGGCCTGGACCATTTCGCGAATGACACCGTTGCGATCCGACGCGGACAGGCTCGGCACGATCGCCTTACGAATGACAAAATCCGTCAGCTTCATGGCAAATCCGCTTTATTCTTCATCCTCTTCCGTCACCCCGGTCTCCGCCGACCCGGCGAGCAGGTTCTTGGCGGGAGGTCCGTCGGGATGCTTACGATTTCGAAATCGTTCCTTGTGGCGCGACAACTGCCGCTCGAGGTCCCGCACCGTTGCATCCAGCGCCGCGAATGCATCCGCGTGCTGTTCTTTCGCGATAAAAGTCATGTGATGGTCCGCTTTGACGATGATCTCGCAGGAATAGTGATTCGCCTCCTGATCAAAAACGACTTCTACCGTCTGGACACGATCGTAGAATCGTTCGAGCTTCGAGGATTTTTCGTCTGCATACGTCTTCAGGCGTTCGGGGATTTCGGTGTGGCGTCCGCTGACGGTAATCCGCATGAGGGGTATCTCCAGCAAGCAAGCCGCCTAAGACTAGCCAAGCGATGCCGATTCAGTTGCAGCCCGGCAGGTTCGAAAACGGGGCGCTGTTACCATAAACTTAATCCAACAAAGCAGTTGCGACTATCTTGCCATAAGCGCTCCGAGTCTACGCTCAATGTCCCGGCGGGTCAACCCCCGCAATGGCGACCGGTTGCCGCGATACTCTAGCCAGGACGGCGGCCACGACCGGAGACGCGCCCGCGATTTTGAGTGCGCGCTTGGCCTCCCGAAGCGTCGCTCCGGTGTTAGTCACGTCGTCAATAAGGCCGACCCGTTTCCCTTTTATGTTCGCCCATCGCGCTGCGCGAAAAACGCCCCGCACGGCCTCGGCCCGTTCGGCGGCTGTCATGCCCGGGCGACGGTGCAGGGCCCGGACATATTTCGCAGCGACCAGTGCGGGTACTACTTTTCCCGACCAGCGTCGCGCCGCCGCCGCCGCCAAAACGGCCGTCGGCTGAAATCCCATGGACAATCGTCGCCGCCAATGCGCGGGGACGGGAACCCATACATCCACGATCGTCGGATCGATACGGCCTTGAATCGCATCCGCCAGATGCTCCCCCAACAGTCGATCCAGCGTGAATCGAGTCTTGAAGTGGAGTACCAACGACTTCAACACTCCTTCGTATTGACCGACGCGAACGAAATGATCGAATCGAAGGGCGGGCTTTCCCAGCCGGCATGGCGTACACCGTCCGTCGAGCAGGAGATGCGCACCTCGATCTTCGCCGCACGTTTGGCAATAGTCGCCGCCGAGGCAACGCTGCAGGTCCAAAGCGCAGGGCGCGCACAGTTCGCCCTCTTCTCTCCGAATGCCGCCCCCGCAGGCCGCGCAGGCCGGCGGGAACAACAGGTCCACCAGCCCCCGGCCGACACGTTGAGACCATGACTGCGCGAACATGCGTGTGAGATACTTGGATCCGACTATTCAGCGGACTCAGTTCCATCCGGCGCCGCCGGGCCGCCGTCGCTGTCTCCCGCCGGCCCTTCGAGTGCGACGCCGCCCGACCCGGCCGGCGGAGTTTCCGCCTCATCGGCTTCATCCTTCGCCACTCGGGCCACCGACACGACCTTGTCACCTTCATCAAGCCGGATGAGCCGCACGCCTTGTGTGGCGCGACCGATCTCTCGAGTCTCCGAAACAGCCGTACGCAGCATGATGCCCTTCGCCGTGATCAGCATCAGCTCGTCGGCGTCGGTGACGCTCCGCAGCGCAACAACCAGGCCGTTGCGCTCCGTGGCTTTGATATTGATGACGCCGCTGCCGCCTCGCTTTTGAAGTCGGTACTCCTCGATGTCCGTCCGTTTGCCGTAGCCGTTTTCGCAGACCGTCAGCAAGCTCATGCCCGGCCGAATCACAACCAGATCAACGACCACGTCGTCACGGTGCAGCGAAATTCCCCGCACGCCGCCCGCCGCCCGCCCCATCGCCCGGACGTCCGTCTGTTGGTAGCGAATCGCCATGCCCTGCCGCGTGCCGAGCACGATCTCGTCCTCGTCGCTGGAGAGGGCGGCCCCGATCAATGTGTCATCCGGGTCGAGACTGATCGCGATAATGCCGCTGGGCCGTGGGTTGGAAAACGCCCCCAGGGCCGTCCGCTTTACCGTCCCCTTGGCGGTCGCGAAAAAGATGAATTTCTCCTCGAACTGCGAGACCGGCAGAACCGCGGTGTGCCGTTCATTATCCTGCAGCTTAAGCAGGTTTGCGATCGACCGGCCCCGCGCCGTGCGCGCCATCTCCGGGATGTCATAGACCTTGAGCCAGTAGATACGGCCGCGATTCGTGAAGAAAAGCAGATAATTATGCGTGCTTGCGACGAAGAGGTCCTCGACGAAGTCCCCCTCCTTCGTATCGCTCCCCCGGATACCCCGACCGCCCCGCCCCTGGCTGCGATAGGTGTCCACCGGCACGCGCTTGATATAGCCCTCGTGCGAGATCGTCACGATCATGGGCAGATCTTCGATCAGCTCTTCCATGCGGAATTCGCCGACCGCCGCCGTGATCTCCGTCCGCCGCTGGTCGGCGTACTTCGCCTTCATTTCGTGCAGGTCTTCGCGGATGACGTCCAACACCAGGGCTGGATCGCGCAACATCGCCTGGTAACCCTCGATTTCCTCGACGATCTTGGTGTATTCGCCCGCGAGTTTCTCGACCTCCAACCCTGTCAGACGCTGTAATTGCATCGCCAGGATGGCCGCGGCCTGCACGCCGGTCAGGAACTGATCGCTGGTCGCCGCCCGCCGCGCAAACGTCTCTGGAAGCAGCTTGGTGAGTGCTGAAGATTCCGCCAGCCGCAGTTTTCGTTCCATTAATCGCGTCTTCGCCGCGTCCGGGTTCGGTGATTTCCGGATCAGCTCGATGATGGCGTCGATGTCCCCCAACGCGAGGATCAATCCTTCGAGAATGTGCGCCCGCTGTCGCGCCTTGCGCAGAAGATACCGGGTTCGCCGCGTGATGATGTCCTTGCGATGCTCGAGATAGTGCTCCATCAACTGCTTGATCGTGAGCGTCTGCGGCTGCTTGCCGACGAGGGCGATGTTGATCACCGCAAACGTCGTTTGCAGCGGCGTGTATTCGTACAGCTTGTTCAACACCACTTCGGGACTCACGCCCGACTTGCACTCGACGACCAGCCGGATCGCGTGCTTGCGATCCGATTCGTCCCGCACGTCGCTCACCTCGGGCAGCCGCCCCTCCTTCACGCACTCTGCGATCTTCTCGGTGATCGTGTTCTTGATGATATTGAAGGGAATCTCGTCCACGACGATCCGAACCCGATCGCCCTTCATCTCCTCCTGATGCGTCTTGGCGCGCAGCGTGAGGGACCCCCGGCCCCGCGTGTAGGCGTCCAGAATCCCCTGCCGCCCGCAGATCATCCCGCCCGTCGGAAAGTCCGGGCCAGGGACGATCTTCATCAGCTCGGGTATCGAGACCTCGGGATTCGCGATCAACGCCAGCAGACCGTCGCAAATCTCCCCCAAATTGTGCGGCGCGATATTTGTCGCCATCCCCACCGCGATGCCCGTACAGCCGTTCACGAGCAGGTTCGGGAACTTCGACGGCAGCACGACCGGCTCCGTCGTCGTCTCGTCGTAGTTCGGCACGAAATCGACCGTCTCCTTGTCGATGTCGTCCATCATGTCCACGGTCGGCGGGGCCATGCGCGCTTCCGTGTAACGCATCGCGGCCGGCGGATCGCCGTCGATCGACCCGAAATTGCCCTGGCCATCAATCAACGGGTAACGCAGCGCGAACGGCTGCGCCATGCGTACGAGCGTGGGATAAACCACCGCGTCCCCGTGCGGGTGATAGTTGCCCGTCGTGTCGCCGGAGATCTTCGCGCATTTGCGGTGCGCCCCTCGCGGCCCGAGCTTGAGGTCGTTCATGGCCACGAGGATGCGGCGCTGGGACGGCTTAAGACCGTCGCGGACATCCGGCAGGGCCCGCGCGACGATGACGCTCATCGCGTAGCGCAGGTAGGAATCCTGCATCTCATCGACGATGGGAAGATTACGAATGGCTTCGGGTTGTGATTCGCTCATGGGTCCTTTGGGGCCCGGAATTCGTCCGGGCTAGAGAAGAGATTTTAGAGGGAATTCAGAAGTTCTTCCATCTCGCCTTTGGCGTGCATTTCGCCGCAATTTCCGGCCTGGTCCATGCCCTTTTCCAACACCGCCTTGGCCGCCTCGATGTCCCCCATCGTAATCAGCGTCTTGGCCTTGTGGTGGTAGGCCGCAACGTAATTCGGATCGACCTCCGTCACGCGCTCAAACCGGGCCAGACTTTCCTCATACCGCTGCGCCTTGGCCAGCTCGATCGCCATGCCGAAGTTCAGGAACGCATCGTCCGGCTCCTTCGCCAGCAGTCTCTCCAATTGCTCCAACTTGGACATCATAAGCTCCGAGTCGACGGCGGCCCCGTACGCCTTATTGTGTGGGAAGTCTCAACAAAAAACGAGCCGGAACGCCTTTCGACGATCCGGCTCGTCATGATAGCTGACGAGCAAAGGGCTGAATCAGCGCCGCCGCCGGCGGATGGCCAGTAGCCCAAGTGCCAACAGGCCGACCGTCGCTGGTTCGGGTACCTCCACTCGAAGGATAGCGCCTATTTCCGTCCCTCCTGCGGCCGGGATCATACTTACCTCGACGAATACAAACCCATCCTCCGCCAGATCCAATCCCGGCCCGATGACCGTGCTGGCCTCAAAGTCCGTGATGATCCAGTCGGCGATGGTATCCCCATCCGAGTCAACCTGGTCGTTGCGGCTCAGCAGCCGCACGCCGTTTATCAAGTCATCAGCATCGCCGAAGAAAAGGTGTTCCTGGGCCGTGGTTCCGCTGCCCCATCCCCACGTGTGAACCACGTTGTTCTTGTTGTCGATGCTCGCCGCGTTGACCGACGCGCCCGAGGCCAGAGTGATACCGTCGATCGTCTGGCCCTCGCGCACCTTGATCTCACCCTTGAACGCGATGAACTCATCGCTGGTCGTGGCGCCGGACGTGTCGCCGTGCAGCAGCCAATCGCCGGCGTTATTCACAAATACGCCGTCGAAGTTCTCCCAGTTGGTGCCGTCTCCGACCGGTAGGCTTTCCTGGGCGACGAAGGCGCCATCCCGATAGACGTGTACGTTATTGGTCGTGGACCCCGTAACCATGTCGAGGATATGGACGTGATGTGAACCGTTGTCGGAGATGTCGTAGTTGAAATTGCTGGCCGCCGTCGAAATCGCCTTGCCTTCGATAACATCCCCGCCACTGATGATGCGGGAAATGCTCATCGGGTTATTCGGATCGGTCGCTCGGAACAGATGCCGGTTCGAGGTGCTCCCCCCCGCCGTCGTCGAAGTTCCGCCTATCCAATGCGCCGTTCCATTGGGCAACATCGTTGGACGGCTATTGAAAACGCTGAACAGCCCGGGGTTATTGGGAACCGCGTCCCCGTCCGCCAGCAATTTGCCTCCGGCGGTATAGACGGCATCGCCACCGTTGAAGGATGGGCTATAGATGAAGTTTCCAAGATTGCTCACGCCCATCGTGCCCTCGCCGCCGGTCAGCGAATCCGGAAGCGCATCGCTGCTGTTAAAAACGAAACCCGAACTATGCCAGATGCCTCGAGTGCTGTCGTCAAAAGCGGCGACGAAACCGACCTTGCCGAGGCCATCGGTAAAAGGCGCGTTCAGCGTGCTCACAGTCCGTGCGCCGAAGACATCTCCCTGTTTAATGACGATGTCCACAGGAGTCACGGCGAATGCCGCGGGCGTGGCTGCGAATAAAACTCCGACGATCAGACCAGCGATGACCCGATGAATCGAACGCGACATGTGAAACCCTCCGGTGCCCAAATCGACAAGGCAGAATCTTGCTTCAACCAACCCCTTGGTGTTAGCGATAACTATAAGGGTTTGTTGGGGGTTGTGTCAATAGGGGACTCCGCTCGAATAATCTAGAGTTTTTCTATCGTAATCTGATCGTTGGCGTAGATATTGATCCGGCCCGCGATCTTTAGTGCCGTTTCGACGATCTGGGCGGCGGTCATCTCCGTATGGGCCAAAAGGGCTCGCGCCGCCGACATGGCCGAGACCCCCCCACTGCCGATCGCCAGCACTCCGTCGGTCGGCTCGATGACATCACCGCTGCCGCCGATGATCAAACTCGCTTCCGAATCCGCCACCGCCAGGAGGCTCTCCAGCCGCCGCAAATTTCGATCGGTCCGCCAATCCTTGGCCAATTCGATGGCCGCGCGCTTTGTTGCCCCCTTGAATTCCTCCAGTTTGCCTTCGAATCGTTCCAGCAGGGCAAACGCATCCGCCGCGGACCCCGCGAAACCGGCCAGCACCTTGCCCTTATATAAACGCCGGATCTTCACCGCGTCGTCCTTGACCACGGCATCCCCCAGCGTGACCTGCCCGTCACCTCCGATGGCGACCTGGCCGTCCCGGCGCACGGAAAGAATGGTCGTCGAGCGGAATCGGTTGTGTAGGCGGGGCATTCCTCGCGACCTCCTGCCGACGTGGCGGGTATCATTGTACGGCAACCGACGCGAACAGGAAACCTATGGCCCCAATCAATCGTCCGTGCCGCGGAAATTCTGTCGGCTCCCTTTGTCAGTTGGCATTGTTCATTATGCCACTTTCGGGCTGTTCCGAAAGCGCTCGGCCCATTGTCACCCAGCCGGAGCAATCGCCACCCATTGCGACGTCGAGAGCCGCTCACAAGGAGGAATCTCCCGCGCCGCCAGCCCGTCCCTCCGTCACCGACCCGGAGGAATTGACGACGAAGTCGCCGCCGCGCCGTCCCCTTCGGCCCGTCGATTCCTGGGTCATCTTCCGAAACGCCACCGACCCCAGCGAAGACGTTCTGTGCGACGCCCAATGGACCGGGGGCAACCGGCTTCAGGTCGTGACAATTAACGTCACGCGCCTCACGGTGGACCTGACCAGGCTCCCACCGGGCGCGCCGCGCCGTGGGCCCTGGAACCTGCAGATCGACCAGCAGGGGATTCAAATTACCGGCGTCCGCGGAAAAGTCCTGGATCTCGTTCGCTCGCCCAACGGCATCTGGGCGGTGGACCGCGAGAAATCGCCACGGAGAGAATGACCCTATAGGGCCAGCGCCGCCGCGACTTGGATCGCGCTGCGTTGCAGTATTCGCACGGTCTTGCGAGGCGACGTCTTGCCGGCGACGACCGCCACTAGCGACTCGCTTATTCCCAACTGCTCCGCCAGGAGTGCTGTAATCGCCCGGTTCGCCTGACCCTTTTCCGGAGGTGCGGCCACTCGTATCTTCAGGCAGTCTCCGTACAGCCCGTCGATGCGGCTTCGCGACGCGCCCGGCACAACCTTGACGCGAATCTCGACTCCCTCGGCCGTTGTTTTCAAACAAGGACTCACGGCGGACATTCCATCACCTGCCCTAAAAAGAATCGGCCTCCGGAGCATGTCACTCCGGAGGCCGAGGATGGACTCTATTCAGTCCGAGCGGTTTTAGGGCTCGGTCGCCGTAAGGGTAAAGACGCCTCGCGAGGCCCCGGGATGGCCGACCACCGCCCGACCCGCGACACGAATAAGGTACGTCGTGTTCGGATCGATCGATGACGTTATCACGTTGCGCCG